>MHZX01000041.1 GCA_001828935.1 Rhodocyclales bacterium RIFCSPLOWO2_02_FULL_63_24 | reverse complement strand
TCCACCAACTCATCTGACAGATGCGACAAGTTGCCCAGCGTCTCGTTTTTGACGGTGCCGTCTTCGCGGTAGCTGCGCCGCAGCAGATTCCGGCGGGAGAGTGCGGACAGTGGCCGGGACGACGATCGGCGAACTCTGGCTCCGTGCAAACAGCGTTACCGCGACGATGGCAACGGTGATCAGGATCGCGTAAACAAAGCCGTGTGGCGCTTTCATCGTTCAGCGTATCGATGCGCGTGGGTTATGCAGCAAGGCCGGCATCTGCCTCCAGTCAATCGCCGGGACCATCACTATAGCGCTCGTGCCGTGCCGGGCTCGAATCCGCTCGGCGATTCTGCTGCCCTCAAGGGCACGGCAATTCGGCTGCCACCTGCGATATTGAGCAGTGGATTTTTGCTTCGGGAATGCCGGGATTTGCCGATCGTACTCGTCGGGCGTGTCGTCGGGAGCCGGACCAGCGGGAACTCGGCGGGATTCGGCGCACGCCGGCGTCAGGGGATCAGAGGATCAGGGGACCAAGCGATGGCGAGTCGTCCGCTCGCCGTAGCGCCGGCGTCGACTCTCAGTCGCGGCGTTCTTCGAACCAGCGCAGCTTGTCGCGCAGCGTCACGACTTCGCCGACGATGATCAGGGTCGGTGCGCGCAGCTGGGCAGCTTCGGCCAGCGCCGGCAGCGTGGTGAGGGTACCGGTGACGGTGCGCTGGCTGGGCTGGGTGCCGTGCTGCACGATGGCGGCCGGCCAGTCGGCGGGCAGGCCGTGTTCCATGAGCTTGGCGCACAGGTGCGGCAGGCCCGACAGGCCCATGTAGATCACCACGGTCTGGCGCCGCCGGGCCAGGCCGGGCCAGTCCAGGTTCATGCTGCCGTCCTTGAGGTGGCCGGTGACGAAAACGCAGGCCTGGGCATGGTTGCGATGGGTCAGCGGGATGCCGGCGTAGGAGGCGACCCCGGCGGCGGCCGTGATGCCGGGCACCACCTCGAAATTGACGCCATCGGCGTGAAGGGTTTCGACTTCCTCGCCGCCGCGGCCGAAGATGTAGGGATCGCCGCCCTTGAGGCGCACCACCCGCTTGCCGGTCTTGGCCAGTCGCACCAGCAACTGGTTGATCTGTTCCTGCGGCAGCGAATGGTTGCCGCGTTCCTTGCCGGCGTAGATGCACTCGGCGTCGGGACGCACCAGCTTGAGCACGGCCTTTGACACGAGGTTGTCGTAGACCAGGACATCGGCCTCGCCAATCAGGCGCGCGGCCTTCAGGGTCAGCAGTTCGGGATCGCCGGGGCCGGCGCCGACCAGGTAGACCCAGCCGGGTTGAGCGGGAATAGGTTTCATGGGGGCGAAATATACCTGATGGGTCTCAGGTTGTCCGAGCAAAGCGAGCAAACTGGTCGCCTCCCCCGGGAGGGGGAGGCCGGGAGGGGGAGTCGTTCATTCCGCCTTTGGTTTGGCCCATCAGGAACAACCGCCGCCGCAGCCTCCGCAACTCCGGGCGGCGGGCGGTGTGCTGCAACCGCCGCGGAAGATGAACTGGAATTCGCCGGGCTGGACTTCGGTGAAATCGAGGACGGTGTTCTCCAGCAACGGCTGACTGCGCGGCGAGATCAGGATCGCGATGCCGTTGCCGTCCAGCACCAGGTCGTCTTCGCGCTCTTCGTCGAAGCCCATGCCATAGACCAGTTCCCCGTCGTCTTCGTCGTACTTGGCGGCCACCCGCAACATGGGTTGGCCGCTGCCGCCGGGTTGTTCGGCGGCAGCGCGAACGATTTGCTCGGCGGCGGCGGGGGTCAGGGTGAACATGGGGCGGTTTCCTTGTGGTCGGCCGTGACGCAGTCACGGACATGCTGGACAAATTTCGCCGGCCAGTCGCAGCCGGTGGTGGCGCGCAAATGCGTGTAAGAGGCGAGCAGGCGGTGCAGCACCACGCCGTCATGCTTGCCGTCGATGCCGTGGCCGCGGCTGACGGTGTAGGCATAGCGGGTGTCGGCGGGCAGGTCGTAGAGGTTCGAGTAATGGAATTCGTGGGCGCGCAGCGATACGGCGTTGCTGCCCGAGTCCGCCGCGCGCCAGGGATGGTTGGCGTTGGCGTCGAGGATCACGTAGCCGCGGCCGACCGGCTTTTCGTGCATGCGGATGTCGCCGGGAATCACGCCGACCATGGCGGCGCTGCGGCCTTTCCAGTGGATGCTGCGCGCCAGGTACATCAAGCCGCCGCATTCGGCATAGGTGGGCAGGCCAGCCTCGATCGCGCGCCGGATGTCGGCGCGCAGGCTGTCATTGGCTTCGAGTTGATCGAGAAAGCATTCGGGAAAACCGCCGCCGATCAGCAGTCCGTCGCAGGGCGGCAGATGGGAGTCGCGCAGGGTATCGAAGAATTGGAGTTGCGCACCGGCCGCGGTCAGCGCGGCGAGGTCGTCGGCATAGTAGAAGCCGAAAGCCGCATCGCGGGCGATCGCAATCCGCATGGTCTTGTCGCCGCCGTGCCGCAGGGGAGGCGGCGGCGGTTCAAGCACAGCATCGGTATGGCTGATCGCCAGCAGGCGGTCCAGATCGACCTGCGACGCCATGCGTTCGCCGATGGTGGCAATGTGCCGTTCGGCTTCGGCGGTTTCGTTCGCCGGCATCAGTCCCAGGTGGCGTTCGACCAGCGCCAGTTCGGCGTCTTCCTGTACCGCGCCGATCACCGGGACATCGGTGTAGTGCTCGATCACGGCGCGCAGCTTGGCCTCGTGGCGATGGCCGCCGAGGCGGTTGAGGATCACGCCGGCAATGCGGATGTTGCGGTCGAAGGCCTGGTAGCCGAGGATCAGCGGTGCGATGCCGCGTGTCATGCCGCGCGCGTCGAGCACCAGCACCACCGGCAGGTCGAGCAGACGGGCCAGCGCGGCGTTGCTGTTCGAGCCGTGGAGATCGAGCCCGTCATACAGGCCCTTGTTGCCCTCGACCAGGCAGACCTCGGCGTCATGGCCGTGGCGGGCGAACTGGGTTTCCAGCTCGGCGTCCGGGGAGAGGAAGAAATCCAGGTTGTAGCAGGGCCGGCCGGCGGCGACCGAGAGCCACAGTGGATCGATGTAGTCCGGGCCTTTCTTGAACGGCTGCACCGAACGGGAAGGCTGGCCATGCTTGCCCGAACTCAGCGCCGCCGCCAAGCCGATGCTGATGGTGGTCTTGCCCGAGGACTTGTGCGCGGCGGAGATCAGGAAGCGATGCATGGCGCGCGCGCCGCGTGGCGCGGTCAGTCGGTGATGCTGGCAGCGGCTTCCAGCTCGGCGAGGTCGTCCTGCGGCAGGAAGTGCAGGATGCGCACGCCGATGGTGGTCATGGTGAACGCGATGGCAAGGCCGCCGACCGCGAGCAGGATTTCCGGCAGGCTGGCGCTGTAATGATCGACGGCGCCGTCCATGAAACTGCTCTTGACGTCGTAGCCGGGGAAGATCTCCAGCGGAAACGCCTGGCCGCCGATGATGAAGACATAGAGCTGGTAGTAGGCGCCGAGGATCACTAGCAGGGCCGCGACATTGACCCAGAGCACCTTGTCGCGGCTGCCCGGACTGAACAGCAGGGCCAGCGGCAACAGGGTGCCGACCAGGATCTGCCCGACCCAGAACATGCTGGCGAACTCGCTGTCGAACAGGATGAAATATTCGAAGGCGATGTTCTTGGCGAAATAGGCGTTGACCAGGTGCAGCATGATCGTGAAATACAGCACGGCGGCGACGAAGGTGGCCAGCAGGTTCTTCATGCGCTTCAGGATCAGCGCCGGCAACTGCAGGTTGTTCCATGCATACATCGTGGTTTGCACCACGAGGAACACGGCGAGGCCCCAGGAGAAGGACATGATGATGAACATCGGCGCCAGCAGGGCCGTGCCGTAGGCCTGGCGGGCGACCAGGAAGGCGAAGATGGAGCCGGTGCCGCTGGTCAGCACCACGCGCCAGATGAAGGTCGCCAGGCCCGCCGCCTTGGAGAAGGGGTTCATACGGCGTTCCATCATGGTCCACAGATAGACACCGACCAGGGCGTAGAACACCGGGTAGAGGATCACGTTCCAGCCGAACACCGAAGTCGGGTTGAAATGCGTCGCCGCCACCATCAGCCGGTCGGCGCGGCCGAGGTCGAGCATGATGACGAACAGGCCGCCGCTGAGCATGGCGATCGCCAGCAGGCCGGACAACGGCGCACGCGGCTTGTAGAGCACCCGGCCGAAGACCGAGCCCATCGAGGCGACGTTGAGCACGCCGGATGCGGCAATGATCAGGAAGATGGCGATGACGTGGGGCAGGCCCCAGACGATCTGGTTGTTCATGCCGGTGACGACATGGCCGGAATGTTCCATGTAGAGCGCGGCAGCGAAGCCGATGGCCGAGACCAGGCCGCCGATGCCGGCGAGCAGGTAGAAGAAGCCTTCTTCGTGACGGGGGTTGAGTGTGGCCATGGTCTTGGAGCTTTCAGATTCCCTGGTAGCGGACGCCGGGATTCAGTCGCAGGTCGGCACGCACCTGGGAGGTCGGCACGCTGGCGATACGTTTGGCAATTTCGCTGGCGGGGTCGTTGAGGTCGCCGAAGGTCATCGCGCCGGCCGGACAGGATTCGACGCAGGCAGGTTGCTGACCCTTGTCCACGCGATGCACGCAGAGCGTGCAGCTTTCGACGCAGCCCTGGCCGCGCGGAACTTCAGGGTTCTGCTCGGTCAGCGGGGCATGGACGAAGGAGCGTGCCTTGTAAGGGCAGGCCATCATGCAGTAGCGGCAGCCGATGCAGGTGTGGCGGTCGACCAGCACGATGCCGTCGGCGCGCTTCATCGAGGCGCCGGTGGGGCAGACATCCACGCAGGGCGGGTTGGCGCAGTGCTGGCACATCATCGGCAACTGCGTGACGCGGCCGTTGCGTTTGTCGACCAGCTCGATCTTGCGGATCCACTGCGAGTTCTGCCGCGGATCGGGCAGCTGTTCGCTGACGCCGTTTTCGGTGTGGCAGGCGTCGATGCACTTGGTGCACCCAGGCGCGCATTTGTTGGCGTCGATCAGCAGGCCCCAGCGCACGGCGGGTGAGGCGGCGGTGCCGGCCTTGCGCGTTTCGGTCGCCGCGTTGGCCGCATTGGCCTCACTTGCAACCGCCATCAGGTGCAGGCCGGGGGCGATGGCCGTGAAGCCGAGTCCGGCAACGCCGGCACCGGCGGCGGCAATGAAGGCGCGACGCGGATTGTTTCCGCTCATGGTCTGACTCCTGCTGCCTTGAATCCGGCCTTGGGCTGGTGGCAATCCCAGCAGTCGAGCTTGACCGCGGCATAGCTGTGGCAGCTCTGGCAAAAGTTTTCCTTGCCGCCCAGTACCGAGCCGCTGGTCTTGCTGGCATGGCACTCGATGCAGGCATTGAGCGAGGCCGGCTCGCCGCGGATGCCCTGGCGCAGCGTGCGGTCGCGCTGGTGCTTGAGCATGTCCATGTGGTTGCGGCGCATTTCCTCGGCAGGTGCCACGCACTTGCCGGGATTGGCGATCTCGATAACCGGCTTGGCGGTGCGACCGCCTTCACCGGCAAGAGTCGGCGCTGGCAATACGGCGACCAATGCCGCCAGCGAGGTGAAGAGGATGCGCAGCAGCTTCATGGATGACTTACTCGCCGAGGCCCATCTGAATGTAGCCCGTGGGGCAGACGTCGGCGCAGATGTGGCAGCCGATGCACTTGTCGTAATCGGTGGCGACGTAGCGGCCGGTCATGGTCTCGGTCTTCTTGACCTTGTACACGGCGGTCTGCGGGCAATACACAACGCAGTTGTCGCACTCGAAACACTGGCCGCAGCTCATGCAGCGCTTGGCTTCGGCGATGACCTGCGCTTCGGTCAGCGCATCGAGGCGCTCGTCGAAGTTGCCCAGTGCCGAATCCTTGTTCAGGTGCGTGATGTGGCGCTTGTTGCGCTCGGTGAATTGGAAGTGGCCGAGGAACAACTGGTCATGCGGGATCACGTAGCGCTCGGAGCGGTTCTCGTAGTTGTGCACCACCGCCTTGCTCTTGTCGGTGCCATGGGTTGGTCCCCCAACCTCGCCCAACTGGATGCCCTTTTCGACGTACTTGCGCATCAGGTCGAAGGAATGCACGTCGATCTTCGGCCGGCGCACCAATTCCTGGCCGGCGAGGAACTGGTCGATGCCTTCGGCGGCAATCGCACCATGACCGACGGCGGTGGTCAGCAGATGAGGACGAATGACGTCGCCGCCGGCGAACACGCCGGGCTTGCCGGAAACCTGATAGTTCTTGTCGGCCGCGACCATGCCCTTGCCCGAGTTGAACTCCTCGATGCCGGTGAAATCGACGGCCTGGCCGATGGCGGAGACGATCAGGTCGGCCGGCAGTTCCTTCTCCGTGCCTTCGATCTTCTTGATGTCGAGCCGGCCGGAGATCATCTTGGCTTCGCACTGCATGACGCGCAGCGCGGTGGCACGGCCGTCGGGACCCTTGACCACGCCGATCGGCATCCAGCCGCCCATGATGGTGATGCCTTCAGCCTGGGCGTGATCGATTTCGGGCTGGCTGGCGGTCATATAGACGGAGGTCAGGGTGACTTCAGCGCCCTGGCGCAGGGAAATATCGGCCACGTCCTGCGCCATGTGGCCGGCGATCGCCCCTTCGAAGTCGGTCGGATTGACCTTCTCGATATGGCCCAGACGGCGCGCCACGGTGGCGACGTCCATCGAGGTGTCGCCGCCGCCCACCACCACCACGCGGTGGCCGACGGTCTTCAGGCGGCCGTCGTTGAAGGCCTTGAGGAAGGCCGTGGCGGTCACCACGTTCGGTGCGCTATGGTCTGCCGGATCGCCGGGCAGCGGCAGGGCGCGGCCGGCCTGGGCGCCGAGGCCGAGGAAAATCGCGTCGAAGCTTTCACGCAGTTGTTCCATGCTGACTTGCGTGCCGATGCGGGTCTTCAGATGCACTTCGACACCGAGGTCGAGGATGCGCTGGATTTCGGCGTCGAGCGTGTCGCGCGGCGTGCGGTAGCCGGGGATGCCGTAGCGCATCATGCCGCCGAGGAATTCGTGCTCGTCGAAAATGGTGCAGCTGTGACCCTTCATCGTCAGGTGGTAGGCAGCGGAGAGGCCGGCCGGGCCGCCGCCGATGATGGCGACCTTCTTGCCGGTCTGCCTTTCCGGCGCCTTGAACTTCAGGTTGTTCTTGATCGCCCAGTCGCCCAGGTAGTGCTCGACCGAGTTGATGCCGACGTGGTCTTCCACTTCATTGCGGTTGCAGCCGGTTTCGCAGGGCGCCGGGCAGACGCGGCCCATCACGGCGGGCAGCGGATTGGCTTCGGTCAGGCGACGCCAGGCGTATTCCTGCCAGCTCATGGTCGGCTTGCCGTCGGCGCCGACCGGCGGCTTTTCGATGCCGCGCACGATGTTGAGGTAGCCGCGGATGTCCTCGCCGGACGGGCAGGAGCCCTGGCAGGGCGGCGTCGACTGGACGTAGGTCGGGCACTTGTAGGAGTAGCTGGCCTGGAAAATCTTCTCTTGCCAGCGTTTGACCTGGGTGTCGCCTTCCTTGTAGCGGCGGAAGGTCAGTTTCTCGGTTTGGGTTTCAGGCGTGGCGGACATGAAGGGTCTCCATATAAGTCTTGTTCGTCATTGCTCGTTGTTGAGCACGATCGCGGTACTGACCAGTTGGTGCACGCCGCCGACCATGCTCATCTTGAAGCCGTAGTAGGGCAGCACCTTGGTGAATTGGGCCTTGCAGATGGCGCAGATGGTGGCCATGAAATTGACGCCGTTGTGCTGCACGATTTCGTTCAGCGCTTCCATGCGCGGCAGGGCGCCCTTGACGCGCAGGTCGAGCAGCTCGTCGGTCAACAGGCCGCCGCCACCGCCGCAGCAGAAGGTCTTTTCGCGGGTGGTGGCTTCCGACATGTCGACGTAATGGTTGGCGACGGCGCGGATGATGTTGCGCGGAATGTCGAACTGGCCGCCGGCGTAATCGCCCATGCGCGAGCCGCGGGCGACGTTGCAGGAATCGTGAAAGGTGATGATGCGGTGATCGTTGGCTTCCTTGTTGAACTTGAGCCGCCCGGCCTGGATCAGGTCCCAGGTCACTTCGCAGATGTGCGAAGGCTGCTTGTAGTTCTGGTCGAGCTGCTTCTGCAGCTGGATTGCGAAGGGATCGTTGGCGCCGGCGCCAACGCCGGTCAGGGTGTTCCAGAAGGCATAGGCGACGCGCCAGGCGTGGCCGCATTCGCCGACCACGATGCGCTTGACGCCGAGTTCCAGCGCGGCTTCGCGCACGCGCATGGCGATCTTCTGCATCTGCTCGTAGTTGCCGATGAACATGCCGAAGTTGCCGGCTTCCGAGGCTTTCGACGACAGCGTCCAGGAGATGCCGGCGGCGTGGAACACCTTGCCGTAGCCGATCAGGCTGTCGACATGCGGTTCGGCGAAGAAGTCGGCGGAAGGCGTGACCAGCAGCACTTCGGCGCCCTTGACGTCGAGCGGATATTTGACCGCGGCGCCGGTGTCTTCCAGCACGTCCTCTTCCAGGCCTTCCAGCGTGTTCTCCAGCGCCGGGCCGGGCAGGCCGAGGTTGTTGCCGATCTTATGCACCTTGCCGATGATCTCGTTCACATACTTGTGGCCGAGGCCGACGCTGTGCATGATTTCCTTGGCCGCCATGGTGACTTCGGCGGTATCGATGCCGTAGGGGCAGAACACCGAGCAGCGGCGGCACTCGGAACACTGGTTGTAGTAGCGGAACCAGTCGTCGAGCACGTCCTTGGTCATGTCCCGCGCCCCGACCAGCTTGGGGAACAGCTTGCCGGGCAGGGTGTAGTAGCGGCGATACACCGAGCGCATCAGGTCCTGGCGCGCCACCGGCATGTTCTTCGGGTCGCCGGTGCCGATGAAATAGTGGCACTTGTCGGTGCAGGCGCCGCAATGCACGCAGGCGTCCATGTACACGCGCAGCGAGCGGTACTTGCCGAGCAGTTCGCCCATCTTGGCGACGGCCTTCTGCTCCCAGCCATCGACCAGGGTGCCGGGAAAGCCGACCGACTCGTTATGCACGGCCGCGGCAACGTAGGGATTCGACTCGACCATGGCGTCGACCTTCAAGGCCGGCACGGTCGGATATTCGCGGTAGGCCGGCGCGACGACCTTGGCCTTTTCGGCAGGCTTGGAAGTCGGCGCTGGCGCTACGGCGACGGGAGTGGTTGCGTCGGCCATGATCAGTTCTTCGCCTCGAATTTGGCCGCCCAGGGCGCCAGGTGGCGCGTTTCACGCGGGTTATCGACCTGGTTGCGGGTCGGCGAGAAGAACACGCCGGGGGCATGCAGCAGCTTGCTCACCGGGAACACGATCATCAGCAGCGCGACCATGCCCAGGTGCAGGTACAGGCCGGGGTGCGCCGGCAGCGGATTTATCTCGAAGACCATCAGGCCGAGGAAGAAGCTCTTTACGGCGACGATGTCGGTGTGCATGACGAATTTCATCAGCAGGCCGGTGACGGCGATGCCGAGCAGCAGGGCCAGCATCAGGTGATCGGATGGGGTCGAGATATAGCGGATACGCTCGACCAGGAAGCGTCGCGCCCAGAGCCCGGCCAGGCCGGCGGCCATGGCGAAGCCGGCATACATGCCGAAGGGCTGGATGAAGGCGATGATGAAATTCACCGGTTCGGTGAAGTAGCGCAGATGGCGCAGCAGCACCAGCGCGAGGCCGAGGTGGAAGGTCCAGCCGAGCGCCCAGATCCACAGATTGGATTTGAACAGGCTCTCGAAAAAAACCACTTCGCGGAACATGCGAAAGGCTACGCCGCCGGTCGTCGTCGGTGCCGGCGTAGTGGGAATCTTCAGCGGCGCCGGGGTGCGCGCGTACTCATAGACCCTGTACGCGACACCGCCCACCAGGATCAGCGTGGCAGCGTAGAACAGCAGGGCGAAAAGAAGATTCATCGGTCAGGGAATGCTCGGGTCAAGGTTAGCGGGCGAAGACAGGACGGATGGGTAAAAAGAGGCGCCGGCGGCACAAGGAGGACCACTTGCCGGCGCCTACCCCAATCTGTCAGTCAGGTTCCGGATTGCTGTTGCCTTTAGACGCAGCCGGTCGGCTTGGGCAGGCCGGCGATCTTGCAGGCTTGCTTGGCGGGACCGTAGGGGAACAGGTCGTAGAGATACTGGCTGGTGCCCTTTTCCGGGCCGAGCTTCTTGCCGATGGCCTTGGTCAGCACGCGTACCGCCGGAGCGATCTGGAATTCGTTGTAGTAGTCGCGCAGGAAGTTGATGACTTCCCAGTGCTGGTCGGTCATTGCGACGTTTTCGGTTTGCGCGAGATAGTTGCCGACGTCCTCGTTCCATTCGGCGAGGTTGACCAGATAGCCCTCTTCGTCGGTTTCGTAGGACTTGCCATTGACTTCGATGTTAGCCATGAGATTCTCCTTGGTGACTGGGTGATGTATGGGGTATGAAATGTTTCGCTTACAGCTGGCTTGTTACAGCCAGGATTGGCAGTTCTTGTGCTCCGCGACGAGGTCGACGAAGCCGCCGTAATCTACGGTGGCGACGCCTTCCATGACGCGGTCGCCCATGCCGCGCGCTTCGAGATCCGGTGCCAGCGCGTAGACCTTGAAGCGCGACAGTGCGTCGCGCAGGTGGTTTTCCGCCGCGTTGCCGCGGGTGGCGGCATACACGCCATCCTCGATCAGCAGGATGGCGCCGCCCTGCGCGACGCGCAGGCAGGATTCCAGCGCATTGCGCTCGGCCGGCGATTTATTGACGATATGCAGCATTGGTTTTCTCCCTTAGAAGCTGAGGACGACGTCCATCTCGTCCATCAGCTTGCCCAATTCGGCGCGCGACATGACTGTGACATCAACCAGCAGGTCGTCCTCGGTCAGGCCGCGGGCCGCCAGCGATTCGGCTTCGACGTACAACTTCTCGATGTCGTAACCGTCGAGGGCGCGGTAGGTCGGCGAGAAGTTCTTGTTCTCGATACCCTTGGTCTGCTGCCCCTTCTTCAACTGGAACACGCCGTCGTCGAGGAAGACCAGGCTGACGTCCTGGTCGAAGGCTGCCGTGATCAGCACCACTTCCAGCGATTCGAGTGCGTAGATGGTGCCGTAAGGGGCCTTGCGATTGACGAACATGAACTTCTTGATGGTTCCTTCGCTCATGTCAGTCTCCAAACGTCACAAGACGGTCGGCTTCGATGCCGGCTTCGACCAGTTGGCCGAGGCCAGAGATGCGGAAGCCGGGAGCCAGATTGTCGTCCTTGATGCCGCGGCGCAGGGCGGCGGCGACACAGACCACGAGGTCGAGCTTGTGGTCGGCGGCGAGCTTGGACCAGCGGGCGACGATGTTGCGGTCGTCCAGCGGCGGCTCGGTCAGCGAGGAGGCGTTATTCACGCCATCGTTGTAGAAGAACACACGACGAATCTCGTGGCCCTTCTCCAGCGCGGCCTTGCAGAACAGGTAAGCGGAATCGCTGGCCTGGTGCTGGTAGGGCCCTTCATTGATGGTGACTGCAATTAGCATGAGCTGGTTTTCCTGGAATGCGCTCAGAAGCGGATGTGGGTCGAGGCGTTGAGATTGGCACGCGAACCGCGCCAGTCGTCGATCAGGTACTTGGTGAAGGGCAGGCCGGTCTTTTCGAAGAAGCGCGGCCAGCCGATGCGGTCGATCCAGTCCGACAGGCGTTCCCAGGGGCGGGCGTCGGCCTTGTAGGTGCGCAGGATGTTGCCGACCACTGCGTTGACTTCGGGCCAGCGCGGGGCGTTGTTGGGCAGGCCGGAGGCGACCATCTTCATGAAGGTGGGCTTGCCGCGCGCGTTGGAGTTCTTGCCGCCGACCCAGATCGCCAGCTTGGAATGCTCCGGATCGTTGATCTGCATGGGCGGGCAGGGGGGATAGCAGGCGCCGCAGCAGATGCACTTCTTTTCATCGACTTCGAGCGAGGGCTTGCCATTGACCAGTGCCGGACGGATCGCGGCGACCGGGCAGCGCGCCACCACGGTGGGGCGCTCGCAGACGTTGGCCACCAGGTCGTGGTTGATCTTGGGCGGCTTGGTATGCTGGATGATCACGGCGATGTCGGCCTGGCCGCCGCAGTTGATTTCGCAGCAGGAGGTGGACATATGCACGCGGTTGGGCATTTCTTCGTGCTTGAACTCGTTGTAGAGCTCGTCCATCATCGACTTGACCACGCCGGAGGCGTCGGTGCCGGGGATGTCGCAGTGCAGCCAGCCCTGGGTGTGGGACACCATCGAAACCGAGTTGCCAGTGCCGCCGACCGGGAAACCGTTTTTTTCGAGTTCGGCGATCATCGGATCGACCTTCTTCTGGTCGGCCACCATGAACTCGATGTTGGAGCGGATGGTGAAGCGGACGAAGCCTTCGGCAAACTTGTCGGCGATGTCGCACAGTTTGCGAATGGTGTAGACGTCCATCTGGCGCTGGGTACCGGCGCGTACGGTCCAGATTTCATCGCCGCTGTGCGAAACGTGATGCAGCACGCCGGGACGGGGCCGGTCGTGGTATTTCCAGTTGCCGTAGTTCTTCAGCATCGTCGGATGCAGGTGCGGCTTGTTGTCCGGCACGCCGCTTTCGATGGCTTTGCGCAGCGGGGCGGCAGGGGTGGGTGCGTTCATGCTCGATATCTCCTCAGGCGGCAGCTTTTTTGGCGTTGATCTTGGCGACTTCGTCGTCCCAGCCGGCGGTATTGACGTAGGGGTTCATGCGCGGCGTCGAGACCATGTTGGCGTCGATTTCAACTTCGATGCCCTCGAGGAAATTGACCAGGCCGATGCGCTCGATCATTTCACCGGTACGCTCGTGCTCCAGTGCGTTCTCGGCGAAGAAGTCGATGGTCTTCTGGCCCAGTTCGACCAGTTTCTCGTAGTCTTCGTCCGTCTTCAGCGGCATGAAGGGAACCACCACGGTGCCCATCAGGTCGCCGATCTTCAGCGTGCGCTTGCCGCCGACCAGGATCGTGGCGCCCTTGTCGGTGCCGGTGGCGAGCGCCCCGGTCATGACGTTGATGCAGTGCATGCAGCGCACGCAGTCCTTGTTGTCGATTTCCAGGCACTGGCTGTCGTTGAGGGCCACGCTGGAGATGTGGGCGTCCTTGCGCACGTCCTTGGCTTCCTTGATCTGGATCGCCTTGGTCGGGCAGCGGGCGACGACGTCGTTCACCAGTTCGTTCATGCCGTGCTTGGCGAACCACTTCTTGCCCAGCGCGTCGTCGGTGCGCATGTTGTCGCGCCAGGTGCCGATCACCGCCATGTCCGAACGCTGGATGGAGTTCATGCAGTCGTTGGGGCAGCCGGAGAACTTGAACTTGAACTTGTAGGGCAGGGCCGGACGATGGATGTCGTCGAGGAAGGTGTTGAGCACTTCGCGGTGGGCCTTGGCTTCGTCGTAGCAGGACTGCTCGCAGCGCGCAGCGCCGACGCAGGACATCGAGGTGCGCACGGCCGGACCGGCGCCGCCGAGGTCGAAGCCCATGTCGTTGATTTCGTCGAAGGCCTTCTGTACGTTTTCCGTGGTGGCGCCCTGGAACATGATGTCGCCCGACTGGCCGTGCAGGGCGATCAGACCGGAGCCGTGCTTTTCCCAGATGTCGCAGAACTGGCGCAGCGTCGCGGTGTTGTAATGCATGCCGGGAGGCGGCATGACGCGGATGGTGTGGAACTCGGCGGCGTCCTTGAACACCGGTTGGCCCTTGTCGTCCTTGATTTCGGTGAAGCGGGGGATAATGCCGCCGCCGTAGCCGCGCACGCCGACGGTGCCGCCCTTCCAGTAGCCCTTGCGGGTCTGGTAGGAATGCTCGAGGTGGCCGAGAATGTCGACCACGTAGTCCTTCTCTTTGGCCAGGCGCTTCAGGCCGGTGACAAAACTCGGCCAGGGGCCGCTTTCCAGTTGATCCAGGTTCGGTGTTGGGTGCATGGGCTTGGCCATGGTCTCTCTCCTCGTGGTCGGGGTAAGTCGATGGGAGGATGGTATGAGTCTGTGCGGTGCACAAACCATACTCCTGGAAGGTAATTCGACCTACCCGAAAGGGTTATATGCTTGCACCCCCATCCGGTGATGGCTGTTTACCCGTCGCTGGTGCCATAGTCCGCCCCCATAGAGATTGGAGTCCCTTTGGATACCGTCACCTCGCTCGACAAATTTCGCGTGCCCATCGGCAATCAGGAGATCGAATTGCAGGAGTTCATCTTCGAGGCCGGCGGCATGCCGCTGCTGCGCACGCGCATTCGCGAGCGCAGCCGCTTCACCATTTTCGACGTCGATCCGGTCACTGCGGCGCGCTGGGGCAAAGTCCTCTGCGCCTGGGCCGCAGCGCAACCGGGCACGACGGAGCAGCAAGGGGATGCGGTGTGAGCTACTCGCCGGACGAGGCTTCTGCGGTGATGGTCGACGTGGTGTTCTCGCTCGAAGAGGGAACGCTCGGCGACGACCACGCCCGCGCCTTGTCCCAGGCCGTGCGCGGTGTCTTGCCCTGGTTCGACGAAGAGCCCGAGGCAGGCATCCTGCCGCTGTCGGGCCTGGCGCGCGGCAACGGCGTGCGTTTCGTCGGCCGTCGCAGCCGTCTGGTCTTGCGCCTGCCGATTCGGCGTAGCGCCAGCGCCGACTCCCTGGCAGGAGCCCGGCTCGATCTGGAAGGTGCCATGCTGACGGTCGGCACGGGCAGTGTTCGTCCGCTGTTTCCCGCTCGCGGCGTGGTTTATTCGCACTTCGTCAGCGTCGGCACGGATGACGAAATCGAGTTTCTTGCGCGTTGCCGGACCTTGCTCGCGGAGCGCGGCCTGCAGCCGCGCTTCATTACCGGCCAGGCACGCGAACTGCGTGCCGCCGAAGGCCTGGTGCGCGGATTCAGCCTGATGCTGCATGGCCTGGGGCCCGCCGAATCCCTGGCCGTGCAGGAAGCCGGAGTGGGTGCGCATCGCGCGCTCGGCTGCGGCATTTTCGTTCCCCATAAATCGGTCGCCGCGGTTGGCGACTAACAATCAATCGAGGAGATTCCCGATGTCTGAAGTTGCCACCGTGACGCTTGATGTCTGCGGCATGCCCTGTCCGGCGCCGCTGCTGGGCGCCAAGAAACTTATCGACGACCTGCAGCCGGGTCAGACGCTGTGCCTGATATCCGATTGTCCGGGAACCGCGGACGATCTTTTTGCCTGGGCAAAAGTGACCGGCAACGTCGTGCTCGGTACCGACAAGCTGGCAGACGGCAGGAGCTCCTACCTGATCCAGCGCGCGGGCGGAGCGAATGCCACGCCGATCGCACATGTGACGCTGGACATGCGCGGCGTGTCCTGCCCGGGGCCTATCGTGCAGGCCAAGAAGCTGCTCGACGGCATGAAGGCGGGCGAAGTGCTGCAACTGGTCAGCGACTGTCCGGGATCGGCCGACGACATGAAATCCTGGGCCAAGGCGGGCGTGGCAGAGTTGATGTTTTCGCACGAGTCCGGACGTGGCGTACACGAGTTTTATCTGCGCAAGGCCTGAGCCTTGCGCAGATAAAACAATCAAAAGACTACCCATCCCCCGACCCCTTCCCCACGGCAAGGGGCGATTATTTCAGAGGAGATCCCATGAGCTACACCATCAACGGCGTCGAAAAGGAAGTCAATGAATATGGCTATCTGCTGGAGCCCGATTTCAGCGAGGAGGCGGTGCATGTCATTGCTGCCGCCTGCGGCATCACGATGACCGATCAGCACTGGAAGGTCGTCAATTTCCTGCGCGAAAAGTACAAGGAAGATGGCCATACGCCCAACATGCGCAACCTGATCAAGGGGCTGCAGGAGGATGGCAACATGCCCGAGGCGGACAGTGCACTGCTGTTCGAGCTGTTTCCCGATGGCGGTGCCGCCAAGGAGGGTTGCAAGGTCGGTGGCTTGCCGATGCCTTTGGGCAAAGGCGGGTACTGACGTACCCGCCTTTGCCCTTCGGGCAAGGCGAATTAAACGCCCCCACCCCCGGCCCCCGCCCCGGCGGGGGTGACCAGTCAGCTCGCTGCGCTCGAATGTTTGAGGGCGTTACAACCGGTGTAAATCATGGCCATTCGAATTCGCTCCAGTTTCCACGCCGGCGGCAAGCCGCGGACGATGGCGGAGCTTGCCAGTGTCATTGCGATGCTGGCCTGGAAGCTGGCGATCGATTCGATCAAGCGCATGCGCGAGGCCGAGTACGACATCGACTTGGGCGATGCTTACTTCGATTTCGTCTGCGAGTTCATGGTGTTTCTCGCCCTGGCGGCAGATCGCGTCGCCTATCGCGAATTGACGCCGGAGCAGCGCCTGGAATTCACCACCGCGCTGGCGCAGCGCATGGCGGCCACGATCGAGGACAACCGCGACATGCTGTTGTTCGATGTGGCGCCCGGGAAATGCCAGCAACATGTGCTCGACCTGTTCAACAAGCGCGGCGCCGAATACGCCGATCACGGCTACACCGGGGACGGTCCCGATTTCGGTTTCCGCCGCTGCTTCGCGGCCTGCCTGCAGGAAGTGCTGCCGGAGAAGGATCGCCTGTGGGCGGTCGATCAGGTCATGGAGATCGAGTCGCCCGAAGCCATCAAGGCGCTGGAGAAGACCCTGGCCGGCCTGTTCCACCCCGGCGAGCCCAAGAGTCGGCGCTCGCGCCACGCCGAAGTGGGCGAATGATGAGCAGTCCTTTCGATCTTGGCGATGCAGCCAGCTATCGCCAGTGGCGCGAGCGCAAGCTCGACAGCGCCCCGCGTCGCATCGAGGACATCCTGGTCGCGCTCGACGATCCGCGCGCGCTGACCGCGGGTGAACGCGATGCGCTGCTGCGGCGCTGCGCGACGGCCAACATGGCGATCTACACCAGCAATACGGTGGGCGACGCGGACAAGGAGATTCCCCGTCAGTTGGGCGCGCAACTGGGGTTGCATCGACTCGACAGCCACTGGCTGACCGACGACGACGCGATTTCGCCGATCTCGGTAACGGGCGCCGAACAACGCGGCGAGCGCAAGGAATTCATTCCCTACACCGACAAGCCGATCCGTTGGCACACCGACGGCTACTACAACCTGCCCGAGCGTACCGTGCGCGGCCTGATCCTGCATTGCGTGCAGAGCGCGGAATCCGGCGGCGACAACCAGTTGCTCGACCACGAGATAGCCTACATCCTGCTGCGCGACGAGAACCCCGACCATATCCGCGCCCTGTCGCAAGCCGATGTCATGACCATTCCGCCGCGCAGCGACGAGGGCGGCGTTGCGCGCGCGGCCCAGCCCGGGCCGGTCTTCTCGGTGGATGGCGGAGGTTTCCTGCACATGCGCTACACGGCGCGCACCATCAGCATCGAGTGGCGCAGCGATGCCGCCACACAGTCCGCTGTCGCGGCCCTGACCCGCCTGCTTGCGGCATCGACGCCATGGACGCTGCGCGGACGCCTGGAGCCGGGCATGGGACTGGTATGCAACAACGTGTTGCACGACCGGTCCGGTTTTGTGGACGCGCCGCAGCGGCACCGGCTCTTGTATCGGGCGCGATATCACGACCGGATCGCCGTCTGGCCGGGCGCAAATTCCGACTGAATCGGTCGGTATAATCGGCGGCATCACAGAGGCCGTCGAATTGAGCGCACTGACTCCAGAACTCGAACGCAAGCTGGGCATCGCCGTTGAGCGCATGCCGGCGTTCCCGCGCAGCGTACAACGGATTCTCGAACTCACGCGCAACATCAATTGCCTGCCCAAGGAACTGGTTGCCGTGATCGAAAAGGATCCGGTGATGACCATGAAGATTCTGAAGGTCATCAATTCGGCCTACTACAGCCTGCCTTCGAAGATCACCTCGGTCAGCCAGTCGGTGGTCTATCTCGGCATCAACACCATCAAGAACCTGGCGCTTGGCTTCGCCGCCGTGGGCATCCTGCCGCGCATGAATGCGGCCGGCTTCGACGTGCAGCGCTACCTGCTGCACTCGCTGGTGGTCGGTGGCGCCGCGCGCCAACTGGCGACCCAGTTCGCCAAGGGCGAGGTCGATCCCGGCGACTGCTATATCGCGGGCCTGTTGCACGACTTCGGCAAAGTGGTCTTTGCCCAGTTTCTCGCCACCGAGTTTCGCAATGCGCTGCTGCATTCCGTCGAGCATGCGGTGCCCCTGCATGAAGCCGAAAAGATCGCCATCGGCGTCGATCACGGCCCGGTGGGCGCCATGCTGGCCAAGCGCTGGGCCTTCCCCGACCATTTGGTCGATTGCATTCGCGATCATCACAGCCCTTCGGCCGAGCCCTCCGCCATGATGGACTGCTTGCGTGTGGCCGATCAGGTGGTACGCTTCCGCGATATCGGCGACAGCGGCAACCCCTGGCGTGAGTCCGAGGCGCCTGCGGCGCCGCAGCGTTTTGGCGATGACATGGAGGCCATCGTGATGAAACTCGGTTCGCTGGACAAACTGGTCGAAGACGCCATGGCCTTCGCCCAGGTCGGCAAAGAGTGAAGGCGCATTCATGAAGGTACGGTTTTGGGGCGTGCGTGGCTCAATTCCGTCGCCCGGGCCGCAGACCTTGCGTTACGGCGGCAACACCACGTGCATCGAGGTGCGCAGCGACGAGGGTGCCCTGATCATCCTCGATGCCGGCACCGGCATCTTTCCGCTGGCGCAGGAGTTGCTGAAGCAAATGCCGGTAAAAGCCAATGTCTTCATCACCCATACGCATTGGGATCACATTCACGGCCTGCCTTTTTTCACTCCGCTCTACATTCCCGGCAACGCAGTGCGCATTCTCGGCGGCTATGACGTTGTTTCCGGCCGGGGCATCGATCAGGTAATGGAAGTGCAATTGCAGTACAGCTATTTCCCGGTGCGCGAGGCGGAGATGCGCGCCAACATCGAGTACGAGACCCTCACGGTCGGCGAGCCGGTAAACGTCGCCGACGCGACGGTGACGCCGCTGATGCTCAACCACCCGGTGGTGGATTATGGCTATCGCGTCGATTGCAACGGCAAGTCGGTTTTCTTCACCGGCGACCACGAGCCCTGGCTGAACATCTATGCCCCGGACGACGAAGGCTATGCCGAGTTCCAGCAAATGGTCGAGATGCAGCAGGGGCAGCTCGACCGGGCTCTCGCCGGTCTGGATGTGCTGATCGCCGACAGCTCCTACACTGCCGCCGAGTATCCGACCAAGATTGGCTGGGGGCACGGCACCCTGGAAGGCAATATTGCGTGGGCGCGCCGCCTGGGCGTGAAGAAACTGGTGTGCACCCATCACGAACCGACGCGTTCCGATGACGACTTGGAGCGTGCTTTCATTGCCGCGATGGAGGATGCCGGCTATGTGCCGGGTCGTGCCGGCGAGCCCGAGATCGTTCTCTCCCGGGAAGGCATGGAACTCGTTCTGTAGCCGGGTAGCGGCGTCACAGCCGACATCAGCCCTGGGCGGCAGTCAGCAGGTCTTCAATCCGGGCCAGTTTTTCGCGTGGACGCCCTTGTCCGGCGGCGATTTCTGCGGCATTGATTTTCTGCCAGCCGCTGAAGCCGACCGGCCGTATGCCGCGTTCCTCGAGCAGGGAATCGATCAGTGCGCCGCCCGGTTTGCCACTGGCGCCGCAGGTTGCGAGATCCGCCAGGATCAGGTCGGCAACCGCCAGGGAGTCGGCACGATTGGCCGGGACCACGCCTTGCGGCCCCCGCTTGCACCAGCCAGCGGCGTAGACGCCCGGTTCGACGCGACCTTGCGTATTGGCGACGGTGCCGCGCGCTGCGTCGAAGGGCAGCTCGGGGAAGGGCGTGCTTCGGTAGCCGATGGCGCTGACGACGGTATCGGCCGCGATGCTGAAGGTTTCGCCGCCGGGGACCGGCCGGCCGTGCTCGACGCGAGTGTGTGTCAGCACCAGTTCCCGCACGCGGCCGTCGCCACGGATGGCCAGCGGTGCCGCGTTGAACATGAAGTGGATGCGCACCGGCCGCTCGCTTTGTGCGCCGCGCGCCGCGTAGGCGCGGAGTATCTCCAGGTTCTTCTCGGCCAGCTTTCTTTGCTCATCTCCCAGCCCCTCAGGCATGGCTTGCGGCAATTGCGACGGATCGACCAGTACGGCGACACGCGACAGCTCGCCGAATTCCGCCAATTCGGCGGTGGTGAAACTGGCCTCGACCGGCCCGCGACGACCGATCAGCCAGATGTCCTCGATGCGGGCCGCCTCGAATGCGGCGCGCGCATGGGCGCACAAATCGGAGGTGGCCAGTTCGCCAGGCGTTTTCCCCAGCAGACGGGCTATGTCGAGCGCCACATTGCCGTTGCCGATGATGGCGATCGATTTGCCGTCGAGTCGAGGATCGAGGTCGCGACCATCGGGAATACCGTTGTACCAGGCGACGAATTGTCCCGAGCCATACACGGCGTCAAGGTCTTCACCGGGGATGCCAAGACGTCGGTCTTGCAGCGCGCCGATGGTGATTACCAGCACGTCGTAGGCGGTCTTGAGTTCCCGATAGGCAATGTCGCGACCGATGGCGACGTTGCCAAGAAAGCGCACACCAGGCTTGCCCAGCGTGCGTTCGAATTGTCGTGCGATGTTCTTGGTGCCTTGATGGTCGGGGGCGACGCCGCCGCGTACCAGGCCGAAGGGGGTCGGCAAACGGTCGAAAATGTCGATGCGGCCGTCGGGCAGTTTGCGGTTGATGGCATCGGCCAGATAGCAGCCGGAGGGGCCGGCTCCGACGATGCCTACGGCGGGAATGTATTGGCTCATGTCCTGTTCTCGGTTGGATCGTTCACTGGGGGATGCTCGAATCGAAGTTGAAAATAAGGTGCCGCCTCGGGCAGCGGTCCGTTTGCAGTTTCCAGGATGTTGGTCAGATGACGCTCGGCCTGCTGCCGGGTCAGCAGGTAGAGTTCGGCGCAGATCTGACGGGCGATGTCGCCGGGCCAGTCGTTGGGCAGCAACTGTCGGGGTAGCTGCGGGTCGCGCAACTGGACTCGGCGGAATTCGTGGATCAGCAGCGTGCGCACGCAGAAGGCCTGCTCCGGGTCGAGTTCGCGAGCGGCCTTGATCGCTCGGGCCACCGGACGAAAACAGTCGCTGAAGCGTTTGTAGTCAGCGGCGACGTGGTCGAGATTCCAGCATTCGCGCACCAGTTCCTGCAACGGGCGGCTGGCAAGCGCGCCCAGCGTGCGGCCTTGAATTACCACCACCTTGTCGTGGGCTCCCGTATCTTGCAGGATGTCGAGCAGCGACTCGTGGTTGGCCGCGGGATGTGCCAGCACACCAGGGGCGATGACTCCGAAGCCCTCCCAAAGCAGTTCGCGCCGCAGGGCGTCGCGTTGCATCTGCGGCAGTATTCCGCCACCGGTGAATACCACCTGCCAGTCGCCGTCCCAGTGCTGGCGTGGATCGTCGTAGATGCGCCGGTAGGCGTGCTCGAAACGGCGCCGGCCGGTAGCGGTAAGGCTGTAATAGCTCCGACGCCCGATCTGTTCCGAGACCAGCCATTTTTCCTTGGACAGGCGAAACACGCTGGTTCTCACCACGCGTGGGTTCAGCCCCAGAGGCTCGACCAGTTTGATGAAACTGCCCAGCCAGACGGCGCCTCCATGAGGCGCTATCGCATCGCCGTAGATGGTAATGATCAGCGAGTTGGAGCGCAGCGTATGGCCGGCCAGGAATTCATCCATCCACTGGCGAATGAAGCGGCTTTTCATGCTTTCGAAAGCCTCCTGATTAGATGGTAAAAATGATACTTGATGTATTGAAAATATGTAACACGTGTTTCATGGTATTAGTGAGGCCATTCTTTGTCATGGCGGTATGAGTTTAAGCGAGTAAAAAATAGCATTGAGAACAATGAGCAACGCGCTAGTGCTTGAGATGTAAAAAACAAATTGACAGCTGTAAAATGATACACTATTATTTGTTTGAAATTATAAACATGTATCGCAACGATGATTGACGAGACATGATCCCGGATTGTCGCAAATCGTTCGAACGAGTCTGCGAGATCACCGGTCTACCCTGGCGCTATCTGGAGAGCTGAAATGAAGACGTTCAAGACTTACGACAAGGGCGACGTTCTGCCCGAGGACTACAAGAAGGCTTTGATCAACCTGATGTGCTTTCAGGCGGATTCAGAATACGCCGGAGCCCAGCGCGTGGCCGAGAATCATCGCTATGCCACGCGTCCTGAAGAGGCTTATCGCCTGTCCAAGAAGGTGTTCGAAGAAATGGGGCACGGCTTCTATGTATGGAATCTGTTGCAGGAACTGGGCGTCGATGTCGATGCCCGTCTCTACGAGTTGTCCCACAATCCGGATAACCCCGATCCAAAGAAGGTCAACGTGATCAATGGCTTCCGCAAGGAAAACTGGTCGAAGTTCTTTGAATGCTGGGAAGATGTCGCGCTGTTTTCCACCGTGGTGACACCGGCGGCGGTGGCCTTTCTCGGTCAGTATCGCGAGTGTTCCTATCTGCCTTGGGCGCGCGTCAATGTGCGCATTCACAAGGAAGAATACGGCCACCTTGCCTTCGGCGTCTGGGCATCCAAGCGCTGCATAGAATTTGGCGGCGAGAAGACGCGCGAGTTCATGCAGCAGCGCATTCAGAAGTTCATGCAGATGGGGCTCGGCTTTTACGGACGCCCGTCGGCGGGCGACAAGAAGTCGCAGATGTTCGACGTTTATTATGAGTATGGCATCAAGGTGAAAAAGCCCGAGGAACTGCAGGCCGAATACATGGAACTGCTGGATTCCCGCCTCAAGGAAATCGGCTTGGTCGTGCCCGCAGGCGTCGAAGCGGACTACGACATGAGGATGGGATACGAAGCCGAAGAGCCGCTCGCTGCCTGAGTGCCATGCTGTCCTCTCCCCAGCACTTGATCGACGGCGAGATCGCCGAGCTTAAGCGCTTTGGCTACACGCCGTTCGGCGACGCGGCGCCGGACTGGGTCGCCATGTGGGAGCATCTGAAGGGTGACTTTGCCACGCTGCGACGCCCCCGTGTGCCGGATTTCGCCGAGTTGAGTCCGTGGCCACAGGAGGGGGCGCGGATCTATATGCGCCGCCGCCTGTTGGCGGATCGCCTGTTCGAGGAATGTCAGGTGCTTTATCGCAGCCTTCACATGGAAGGCATAAATATCGAGCGGGTGGAAGCCTACACCTTGGGCCGCGAAGCCTACGAGGAAGCGGTGCTGGATTTCGGCAAGGCTCGCGAAATGCTGGAAGACGTTTTCAGCCGGACTGTTGACCTGGCCCCGATGCGCTAGCCAGGGATTTCCCCTGGGGACTGCCTGTGGCGCGGAAATCTATGCGGGCAGGGTTGTCGGCCTGGCAGGTGTCGCAGCAGGGCGCTATCGAGTAGCGGCCACCGCCCTCGCGCTTGACTTGGTACATGGCGTGGTCGGCTGCCGCCAGCAAACGATCCGCCGTGCAGCGTCCGCGGCACAGCGCGATGCCGATGGATACGCCAAGGGGGCAGTCCGCGTCATTCAGGCGCAGCGGTTTTGCCACGGCGTCGATGCATTTTGTCGCCAATGTGCGTACCCCATCCTCAGCGGGTTCGTCGAGATCGGCTGCCAATAGTATGAATTCGTCGCCACCTAGACGCGCCAGGGTGTCGGTCTGGCGCACCACCTCCAGCAGTCGCCGCGTCACTTCCCTCAAGGCCTCGTCTCCGGTTTCGTGTCCAAACGCATCGTTGATCGGCTTGAAGCCATCGAGGTCGAGGAATAGCACTGCCACCCGGGTGGCATTGCGCTGCGTCCGCGCCAGCGCCTGTTCCAGGCGGTCGGCCAACAGCTGGCGATTGGGTAATCCGGTGAGCGTGTCGTGGTGCGCCATGCGTACCAACTCGGCCTGGCTTCTCGTCAGCTTGGCCAACAAACGGTTGAAGGCCGCAGTCAGGTGGCCCACCTCATCCTCACGCACCACCGGCAGCGGCTTGAGGGGAATCGCGCCCTGCGTCATCCGTTCGGCCTGGTCTGCGGCGTGATGCAAGGGACGCAGCAACCAGGTGACGACAATACCCAAAAACAGTAGAAGAATCGCCACCGCAGTGAAGCCATGTGTAATCACCAGGGTACGCACTCGCTCTACCGTGGCTAGGGCCTCCGCGGTCGGCAAGCGGGCGACGACGAACCAACCGGCGCTCGGCACCGACGCCATGGCCGAGATTTCTTCGATGCCCTTCGCATTGACGGTCACGCCGCTGCCGCGAAATCCTTCCATGGCACGATCATGCAGCAGGTTTCGTCCGATGGGCGGCGTGGGCTTCAGCACCATGGCAGGGTCGCTGGTGGCAACGAACAACTTGTCGCGCGGCGAAATGAGCAGAAAGCCGCCGGATTCGCCGATGCGTCCTTGCAGCAACAAATCGAGGAATCCCGGCGCAGCGAGCGCCGTGGTGCCGATCAGTACCGCGCGCACCTTGCCCGTAGCGTCCTTCACCGGCGCCCCCATGGGCAGGATCGGCCGTTTCGAAACGGGACCGATGAGCGGGCGGCCGATCACCGATTGACCGTCGCGCACGCTTTGGAAGTCGGGATTGTCGGCAATCGAGTAGCCAAGGCGCCCCGGTATCGACGGATATTCGACCACCACCTTGCCGGAGACATCGGCGACCGCCAGTCCATCCGAGAACAGGGGTTGCAACTCGTGACGTTCCTTCAGCCACTCACTCAGGCGGGAGGGGTGCTCGATGAGATCCTGCGGCAGCGTGGCAGCCAATTGTTCGAGGAATCGACGCCGCTGTGCGAGCTTGTAGTCAATTTCGTGGGCAACGTACTCGGCGAGTGCCACCTGCTGCGTCGAGATAACTTGCGTGAGATCGTCGCGCAAGAACTTGGCCAGCATGAAATAGCGCATCACCGCGCCAAATACGACCAGCAGCACCCCGAAGACAATCAGACGGGTCACCAGACTGGTGGCAATTCGTTGAAGATTCATCATTCGATGCTATCAGAGATCGCATCAGGCGAGGAGGTCAGGCAGACCTTGAATTGGTGGGCGCCGAGAGCCGGTAATGGAGGCTGTGCGTTCGGCGTGGGAAGACCCTAGAATGCCTTACAAACCAGGAAAAGCGCAATCTTTCCCGGCATTCAGCAGACCCATGATCGCAACTCCGAAGAAACAGCCGTGGCTGGTGCGTATGCACCATCGCATGCGGACCGCGTCGTTTGCCATGTTGTTCGTGGCGACCAGCCTGCATATCAGCGGCAAAAGCTACGGTCTCGCTGCTTGGCTGTTGCTCGGAATCCTATTGCTGGTCTATCCCCACGTTCAATATTTGCGTGCGCGTCGAGCCGAGGATTCGGTGAGCGTGGAGATGGACAACCTGCTGGTCGACTCCATCCTGCTCGGCATATATGTTGCGGCACTGGAGTTTCCGCTGTGGATTAGCTTTTCGGCAATGCTCGGCACCTTGTCCAACGAATAAGGATAGATCGTGCGAAGCCACGATCTATCCGTTTGTTGGACG
>MHZX01000040.1 GCA_001828935.1 Rhodocyclales bacterium RIFCSPLOWO2_02_FULL_63_24 | reverse complement strand
ATCTTCGTCATCTGCGTGCTGGCCTTCCGCCGCGGCATCGTCGGCGAATCGCTGGCGCTGTGTCGAAGGATGATCGGGCAGAAAACCTGAGGCGCCCGCCGAACAGTCGGCGCTGGCGCGCGCTTTGCGTACCTGGGACTCCGCTTCGCGGGCAGGTAACGGCGAAGCGCGACTATGCCTTGCGCAGGGTTGCCGCCAGCATCGCGATCGTCATCGAGGTAAAGGCGATCAACGACCACTCGGCGATCGACAAGTGGAGAAACTTCCAGCCCGCCTCCGAACATTGACCGGTGGCTTCGAACAACAGCGGCCACTGGCTGCCGGCCCAGTCCACAAAGCGTTCCCACCACGGTTGATCCGCCGTGCAGCTGACACCCTTGGCGAAGCGTTGCAGCCAGGTCTGGTAGGCGGCGATGCCGGCGCCCGTCAGCGCCGTCCCGGCCATCACCAGCGCCGCCGCACGTCGCGGCCATGCCGCGCCGGCCAATGCCCAGGCGGCAACCGCTTCAAGCCCCAGCAAGAGGTAGAGCATGCGTTGCAGTATGCACAATGGGCAGGCGGCGAGGTTCATGGTGTGGGCCAGAACCAGGCCCCCCGCGACCAGGCCGAAGGCGGTCAAACCCGTGGCGGCGATCAGGCCGCGCGGCGCAAAAAGCAGACGCAGCGGCTGTTCCACTATTTGCCTTTGCGTTCCTGGCGGGCTTTGGCGATGACGCCGTCGGCCAGCTTCAAGAGTTCGTCATAGCTGCCCGCCGCCTCGTTGTTGATCAGGAACTTGCCATCCACGACCAGTGCGGGTACGCCGGCGATGCGCGCCGCGGTGGCGTCCTGGTCGGCGCGTTGTACCTTGCTCTGCATGGAAAAAGAGGCCAGCGCATCACCGAATTTTTTCGCATCGGCCCCCTTGCTTGCGGCCCATGACACTACTGCTTCGTCGGTCCTGAACATGACGCGCTGCTCATGGATGGCGATAAAGACCGCCGCATCGAGTTTCGCCAGATCGCCGGTGGCGTCGAGCGCGAAATAGAGCCTGGAAAGGCGCGCCCATTCCGGACGGTTGAAGCTGACCGGGGCGCGGCGGAAGCTCACGTCCTTGGGCAGCTTGGCCGCCCACTGGCTGATCAGGGGATGAAAGTCGCTGCAATGCGGGCAGCCGTAAGAGAAGAATTCGATCACCTCGATTTTTCCCTTAGCTGTCGCCAGTGGCGGATTGACCGCCTTGTAGTCGCGGCCGGCTAACGGTTCCGCGGCAAGGCTGAGGCCTGAAATGGCGAACGCGGAAATGAGTCCGGCAAACAGCAATACAGCGAGTTTCTTCATAAAAATCTCCATGGAAAGCGGCTTTGAGTGGAATTGTAAGACAGCGTTCCCCATACAATGGCCGAAGACGGAAATTTTAGCGTCGGCCGCGGCGCTCGCTGCCGACTGGGCGGCCTTGGCCGGCGCTGAAACTTCGTTTTTTGATTGGGCAGGGGCATCCATGGATCGATTGACGGCAATGCGGACATTTGTGCGAGTGGCCGAGGCTGGCAGCTTCACCGCCGTGGCGGAGCAGATGAATGTGGCGCGCTCCGCGATCACGCGGCAGATTGCGGCGCTGGAAGCGCACCTGGGGGTCAAACTGATTGCCCGCAGCACGCGCCGGCTGTCGCTCACGTCGGCCGGCACGACCTATATCGACCAATGTCGCGACATTCTCGATCGTATCGACGAAGCCGAGGGAGACCTGGCCGGTGAGCGCAAGACCCTGCGCGGCGCGATTCGCACCAGCGTGCCGATGACCTTTGGCTTGATGCATCTGACGCCGTTGATCCTGGAGTTTTCCAAGGTTCACCCGGACATCCATATCGATCTGGACTTCAACGACCGGCGGGTGAACCTGATCGAGGAAGGCATGGACTTCGCCCTGCGGATCAGCAGCCAACTGCCCGAAACCACGGTGGCGCGACACCTGACGACCTGCCGCTCGGTGGTCGTCGCGTCGCCGGACTATCTGCGGCGTCACGGTGAGCCGAAGCATCCGGACGAGCTTACGCAACGAGCCTGTCTCGCCTATTCACTGGTCTCGCGTTCGAGCTGGCCTTTCATCATCGACGGTGCGCCGCATTGGGTCGACATCCGCGGGCCGATAACCGCCAACAACGGCAACGCGCTGCAGGAGGCGGCGATACAGGGCATGGGGATCGTCTATGAACCCACCTTCATTGCGGCGGAGGCGATTCGTCAAGGCAAGCTGGTGCCGATCCTGAAGAATTTCCAGACGCCGATACTGGATATGTTCGCGGTGTTTCCAGGCAACCGCTTCGTGCCCCGGCGGGTGCGGGCCTTCGTCGATTTCCTAGCGGCAAGGCTCGGCCCCGAGCCATACTGGGACCAAGGTCTCGACCTCGAATAGGTCCGACATGGACATGCCGCAAAACATCTTCAAGCAACGCCTGCGGGAAAGGCGTCAGCAGATCGGGCTCTTCGTCGGCCTGGCCAATGCCTACAGCATGGAAGTGCTGGCCACCGCTGGCTTCGACTGGTTGCTGATCGATGGCGAGCATGCAGCCAACAATCCCGCCAGCGTGCTGGCGCAACTGCAGGCCGCCGCGCCCTATCCGGCGCCACTCGTGGTGCGGCCGGTAAATCATGATGCTGCCCTGATCAAGCAGTATCTCGACATCGGCGCGCAGACGCTGTTGGTGCCGATGGTCGAAAGCGTCGCCGAGGCGGCGGCGCTGGTGCGCGCCCTGCGTTATCCGCCGCAAGGCATCCGCGGCGTCGGCACCTCGCTGGCGCGCGCCGCGCACTGGGGCGGCATCAGGAATTACGCCGAGCAGGCCAACGACCAGGTCTGCTTGATCGTTCAGATCGAAACGCGGCATGGCTTGGCGAATCTCGATGCGATCCTGATGGTGGAGGGCGTCGATGGCGCATTTGTCGGCCCGGCCGACCTCGCTGCATCGATGGGCCATCTTGGTCAGACCGGACATCCTGAAGTAAAGGCCGCGATCGAAGACGCGTTAGTGCGCATTGCGGCCAGCGGCAAGGCCGCCGGCGTGTTTGTGACCGAGCCGAAGCTGGCGCGGCACTACTGCGATTGTGGCGCGAGTTTCATCGCCGTCGGCGCCGATACCTCGTTGCTGCGCACGGCGGCGACGAAGCTGGCGGTGTCGTTCCGCGACAACAAATCCGATTCCGGCTCGGTTTCCTGAAATTGAAAGTGAGACTTAGGCAGGGGATTCGGCAGTCGACATAGCAAGAGTCGGCGCTGGCGATACGGCAAGTTTGCGCCGGCTCCCTCTTTTCATGACAATGCGGCAGAATCCGGCTCTGTCCCGAAACATCGAAAGCGTGCCATGAAGAATTCCGAACTCCTGCGCAATACCTGCCTGATCAACGGCGAATGGCTGTCGGCAACTGGTGCCAGCCTCGAAATCCGCAACCCGGCGACGGGAGACCGGGTCGGCTCGGTGCCCAGCTTCGGCGCCGCCGAAACCCGCCGTGCGATCGATGCGGCGCAGGCCGCCTTTCATCCCTGGCGGGCAAAGACGGCGGCGGAGCGGGCGAAGATCCTGAAGCGCTGGTTCGAACTGATGATGGAAAACCAGGAGGACCTGGCGCGGCTGATGACGCTGGAGCAGGGCAAGCCACTGGCCGAGGCGCGCGGCGAGATCGCCTACGCCGCGTCTTTCATCGAATGGTTCGCCGAGGAGGCGCGGCGCGTGTATGGCGAGGTGATTCCCTCACCATTGGCCGACCGTCGCCTGGTCGTGCTGAAGCAGCCGGTCGGCGTCTGCGCCGCGATCACGCCGTGGAATTTCCCGGCGGCGATGATCACGCGCAAGGTAGCGCCGGCGCTGGCCGCGGGCTGCACCATGGTGGTCAAGCCGGCCGAGCAGACGCCGCTCTCCGCCCTGGCCCTGGCCTGGCTGGGGCAGCAGGCGGGCATTCCGCCCGGCGTGCTCAACATCATCACTGGCGAGCCGGTGGCCATCGGCGGTGAGCTGACCTCGAATCCGAAAGTGCTGAAACTGTCCTTTACCGGCTCCACGGAAGTGGGACGGCTGCTGATGGCCCAGTGCGCGCCGACGATCAAGAAGATGTCGCTGGAACTCGGCGGCAATGCGCCCTTCATCGTCTTCGATGACGCCGATCTCGACGCCGCTGTGGCCGGTGCGATGGCCTCGAAATATCGCAACGCGGGGCAGACCTGCGTCTGTACCAACCGTTTCCTGGTGCAGGAAGGCGTGCGCGATGTCTTCGCGCAGAAGCTCGCCGCCGCCGTGGCCGGGCTCAAGGTCGGCAACGGGCTGGAGGAGGGCGTCACGCAAGGCCCGCTGATCGACGGTGCGGGCCTGGCCAAGGTCGAGGAACTGCTGGCCGACGCCGTGGCGCAGGGCGCGCAAGTGGTCTGCGGCGGCAAGCGCCACGCGCGCGGCGGCACCTTCTTCGAGCCGACGGTGATTTCCGGCGCGACGCCCGCGATGCGCCTGGCGCGCGAGGAAATCTTCGGACCGGTGGCGCCGATTTTCAGCTTCAAGGACGAAGCCGAGGCGGTGCGCATGGCCAACGATACCGAGTTCGGCCTCGCCGCTTATTTCTACAGTCGCGACATCGCGCGCGCCTGGCGCGTCGGCGAGGCGCTTGACTACGGCATGGTCGGCATCAACTCCGGCCTGATCTCGAACGAGGTGGCGCCTTTCGGTGGCGTCAAGCAATCGGGCCTGGGCCGCGAAGGATCGCGTCACGGCATCGAGGAATACCTGGAGATCAAGTACCTGGCCATGGCCGGCCTGTAATCGCACCTTGCCCCCGTCGTGACCGAGTTGTGAAACTACCCGCTTCAATGCGGGCGCTGGCGCATCGTCCGTTCCGGCTGTACTTCTCTGGTCAGGCGGTCTCCATCCTCGGCTCCTGGATCCAGCAGGTCGCCCTGGCCTGGCTGGTGTATCGCCTGACCGGGTCGGCGGCCTTGCTGGGGCTTGCCGCCTTCGCTGCGCTGGCGCCGATCCTGGTGGTCGGGCCGCTGGCCGGGGCCTGGATCGATCGGCATGACCGGCGCCGGCTGCTGATGCAGGTACAGTGGCTGCTCTTCCTTCAGGCGGCCGTGCTGGCGGCGCTGACCTGGTTCGAGCTGATCGGGCCGACCCTGATCATCCTCATGTCCTTGTCCCTCGGCATCCTCAACGCCTTCGACACGCCGCTGCGCCAATCCCTGATTCCGGTCATGGTCGGCGGCCGCGAGGATCTGCCGAATGCCTTGGCGCTGAACGCCATGCTGTTCAACCTTGGCCGCTTTGTCGGCCCGCCGGTGGCAGGACTGATGCTGGGCTTCATGTCCGAAGCCGCCTGTTTCCTGCTCAATGCGTTTTCCTATCTGGCCTTGTTGTGGGGTGTGGCCGCGATGCGTCTGGCGATCAACGCGAAGGCGGATGGCAGCGTCGGCCATGTCTTCAAGGAGGGCGTGCGCTATGCCATCGACACCTGGCCGATCCGCACCCTGCTGATCGTTCTGGCCTTGCTCAATGTCACCGCCTCCGCTTATACCGTGCTGCTGCCGGTATTCGCCAAAGAGGTGTTTCATGGCGATGCGCGCACCCTCGGCTTGCTGTGGGGCGCGGCCGGTTGCGGCGCCTTCGGTGCCACGCTGATGCTGGCGACGCGGAAATCGGTGCGCGGGACGTTGAATCTGTCCATTTTTTGCGTGCTTTTGTCGGCGCTGGCGCTGCTCGTATTTCCCCTCGCGCCGCGGCTGGCCATTGCCCTGCCCGCACTCGTCGCCCTGGGCTTTGGCATTTCCGGGGCCAATGTCGGCATCAATACGGTGATGCAGACCATTGCCCCGGATCGTTTGCGCGGGCGGGTGGTCTCGTTCTTCTCCAGCATTCGTTTCGGTCTCGATGCCGTTGGCGGCCTGATTGCAGGTAGTATCGCCGCGTTGACCGGCGCTCCCGTCGCCTTGCTCGGCGAGGCGGCGATACTGGTCATGGCCGGGGCCTGGCTGGTGCTTCAAGCCGGACGATTGCGTCAAGCGGTGTCACACTAAAATGATCTCAACGGAAATTCTGCTGGCTTTTCTCGCCGCCTCGGCGCTGATCACCCTCGCGCCCGGTCCGGACAACCTGATGGTGCTGTCGGTTGGCATCAGTCGCGGCCGTACCGCCGGGATAGGCTTCGGTCTCGGCTGTGCGCTCGGCTGCTTTACCCATACGCTATGGGCGACACTGGGCATCGGCGCCGTGGTGTTGGCTTCGGAGGCCACCTTCACCACGCTGAAAATGGCTGGCGCCGCCTATCTGGTCTATATCGGCCTGATGGCCTGGCGCCAGGCCGGAAAAATGGCGCTGGTGAACATCGATTCAGGCGCGGCGGAGCCGATCGGGGTGCACCTGCGGCGCGGTTTCATCGCCAATGTCATCAACCCGAAGGTGGGGCTGTTCTTCATTGCCTACCTGCCGCAGTTCGTCGATCCCGCACGCGGCGCGGTGTGGTCGCAGATGCTGCTGCTGGGCACCGCGTTTGCGGTGCAGACGGTGGTGATTTTCGGCAGCCTCGGCTGGTTTGCCGGCAGCATCGGGGCGCGCCTGCAACGGCAGCCAAGTCTCGCGGTGTGGCTCGATCGCAGTGCCGGCGCATTGTTCTTCGGACTGGCCCTGCATCTGGCAACTGCCGCCCGTTAAACGCCGTTGTGCCAGCGCCGACTGTCTGCTGCGGCAGACAGCAAACGATGTCGGCAAGTGCGCCAATTGCATGCCTATCAAACAAGTTGACATCAAACAGACCGCGCCTAGAATCGTGCGGTCGCTCCGGGTTGGACATATGTATCGCGGCGAGCGAACACCAATTTAAAAATACCAAAAACAGGAGGAGACATGAAAATGAAATTCGGAAAGACCATACTCGGCCTTGCGCTGGGCCTTGCATTGACGGC
>MHZX01000039.1:33641-35003 GCA_001828935.1 Rhodocyclales bacterium RIFCSPLOWO2_02_FULL_63_24 | reverse complement strand
CATCGCCGCGACACGCCAGGGTTTCCCGCAGAGCCGCCAGTCGAACCGGATCGGCAAGCAGGGAAGCGTCGGCGGCTAGATAGACCGCTGCGCTACCATCCGCTTCGAGGACCGCGTCAGGCAGTGGTTCCTTCCTCGCCGCCGGCATGAGGTCGAGGTAGGCCAGATGTCGATAGTCGGCCGCCTCGTCCAGGCGCAGCAGCATCCCCGCCGACAGGCCGAAGGCCTCCGGTGCAGCAAGGATGTCTGTCAATGGATTCGCCTGTGGATTCATCTTCTGCGCTCGATAATTCGGTAAATCGGCTTGAGGTTCCGCGTTCGGGGGACGACATTATGATGGGCATTCTCACCCTCGGCCAGGCTCTCCTGGTGAGCCTGGCCAAAGACTGCCAGCCTGATTCTTGCCGATGAAACAGGCTAGGGCATGCCACTTCATGGTGGTCGCCGAAAGAACGGCAACTTTTGCCATCAGCTTGAAAAGTCTGGCATTTCCCTCATCTCGGAAGCCGAAGACCATGTCGCTCTTGCGAACCATCCGCCGGGCGTCGACAATACCGTCATCGCCCCCTCCGTCTGCCGGCCATGAGGCTCAACACCGACCATCTCCTGCGCTGCATCCGTACTCTTGAATCCTCGCTCGCAATGCTGAACGATGCGGCTCCGGACAGTATCGACTACGAGGTTTTCCGCAACGCCGTGGTCAAAGGCTTCGAGCTGGTGCTCGAAATCGCGGGAACACTGTTGCGCAAGTCGCTCAAGGCCTATGGCGGCAGCCCCAAGGCAGTGGATGAACTGTTCTACAAGGACGTACTGCGGCATGCCGGCAAGCATGGGCTGATCAGCCCGGAGGAGATCGAACGCTGGTTCGCCTATCGCGACAACCGCAACAACACCGCTCACGACTACGGCGAGGGATTTGCGCTGCTCACCTTGGCCCTGATGCCCGCCTTTCTCAACGATGCGCGTCGGGTCGAGTCCATGCTGCGCGAGAAGTTCGGCGATGACCAAGCTTGACCTGCCAGAGCCTTACCGGGCGGAATTGCTCGCCCTGCTGCGAACTCATGTTCCCGCGGCGGAGGTCTGGGCCTACGGCAGCCGGGTGCGCGGACGCGCCCATGCCACCAGCGATCTCGACCTGGTGGTGCGCAATCCAGTCGATTCGTCGCAGGCCCAGACCACGCTGGGAAGGCTGCGCGAAGCGCTGTCCGAAAGCGGCTTGCCGATCCTGGTCGACGTCCTCGACTGGGCGCGCATTCCGGAGAGCTTCCGTACCGAGATCGCCCGTTCCCACGTGGTGCTGCATACCCCCGCTCGCGAGACTCTTCCATGACCCACGCCTATTCCACCGTCCTGTCAGCGCCG
>MHZX01000039.1:25906-33614 GCA_001828935.1 Rhodocyclales bacterium RIFCSPLOWO2_02_FULL_63_24 | reverse complement strand
CAGCGCCGTCCCAGAGGGATACCGTTCCCGGCGCACGCGCCGGAAACATAACCTTTTCCATCGGCATCCGTTGCAACGACGACGAAATCACCGATATCAGCTATCTCCAAGCGCAGGCCGAGATCGCGCCCAAGACCCCCTTGGCACGGGAAGCCGTGCGCCAATTGCGCGCCTGGCTGCAAGACCCGTCATTCGAATTCGGCCTGCCGCTGGCACCGGCCGGCACGCATTTTCAGCGCCGCGTCTGGGACGCGATCGCGGCGATTCCGCCGGGCCAGACCAGGAGCTACGGCGCGGTCGCCGCGACGATCCGCAGCGGGCCGCGCGCGGTGGGCAATGCCTGCGGCGCCAACCCCTATCCGATCGTGGTGCCCTGCCATCGCGTCATCGCGGCCAATCAGGGGTTGGGCGGCTTCGGCCGGCAGGGCGGCGGCTTCCTGCTCGACATCAAGAAGTGGTTGTTGCAACACGAGCATGCTGGCTTCTGACGCCGCGCTGATCGACGAATTCGTAGACGCCTTGTGGCTCGCTGACGGCCTCTCGAAAAACACGCTGGGCAGTTACCGTAGCGATTTGGCACTGTTTGCCAGTTGGCTGGCCGCCGGCCCGCGAAGCGGAAGTCCCGGCGCGCAAAGCATGCTCAAAACGGAGTCATCGTCGATAGTCGGCGCCGACGAGACGGCGATCAACGCCTACCTGACCCACCTCAACACCCGCCCCGGCGGCATCAAATCGACCAGCCAGCGGCGGCTGATGGCCAGCTTGCGCCGCTGCTATCGATGGCTGCTGGACCAGGGCCGGCTGCAGGCCGATCCGCTGCTCAACATCGACAAGCCGAAAGCCATCCAGCGCTTTCCCAAGACGCTGTCGGAAAAACAGGTGGAAGCCCTGCTGAACGCACCGGATATAGCAACGCCGCTCGGCCTGCGCGACCGCGCCATGTTCGAGCTGCTGTATGCCACCGGCCTGCGCGTTTCGGAGCTGGTCGGCGTGCGCCTGTTCGAGGTCAGCCTCAACGACAACGTGGTGCGCGTGATGGGCAAGGGGTCGAAGGAGCGCCTGGTGCCGCTCGGACAAATCGCCGCCGAGTGGCTACAACGCTATGTCGCGCAAGCCCGCGGCGATCTGCTCAAACAACAGGTGTCGGACGCGGTGTTCGTCACCGCGCGCGGCGGCCCGATGTCGCGCCAGATGTTCTGGAACCTGATCAAGAAGTATGCGCTGAAGGTCGGCATCGCGCGCGAACGCATCTCGCCGCATGTGCTGCGTCACGCCTTCGCCACGCACCTGCTGAACCACGGCGCCGACCTGCGCGTGGTGCAACTGCTGCTCGGGCATGCCGACATTTCGACGACGCAGGTGTATACCCACGTCGCCCGCGAGCGGCTCAAGCAACTGCATCAGCAGCATCACCCGCGCGGCTAGATGCCGCAGGCGTGGCGCTGCAGGGCCTGCACGATCTCGCCGCTGGCCTTGTCCTGGACGAAGGCCACGACGCCCAGATCGGCGGGCTTCCAGCCGGGATCCAGCGCGATCTGCTGGCGCAGCGCCAAGCGGCCGTCGCCGCCCAGCGCCAGCGGGCCGATCAGGCGGCGCACCACATAGTCGTGGCGCAGGGTCTTGCCGGCGTTTTCTCCGGCGCGCACCTGCGATTCCAGATTGTTTTCATACAGCGCGAGCCAGGCCTCGGCCGCCGCATTGCTCGCGGCGATCTCGCCGTCGACGGCGAGCTGCCCGCCGCTCGGCGCACCGAGTTCGAGCACGATGCTGGCGCGCGAGGAAAGCTCGGCCACGGCGTCGAGCGGACTCCCGGCACTGCGCCAGTCCCGGCCGTTCCTGAGGAATTGCGGCGTATACACCAGGCGCGACCGGGCCAGGCCGGCCATCTCATACTGGCGCCGGGTATGGCGCGGGCTGGCGAAACGATCCACCCAGCCCAGGCGATCCCAGTAGTCGACGTGGAAGGCCAGCGGCACCACCCGGCCGGCGTACTCCGCCTGACTGCGCATTTGCGACAGCCGGCGATCGGCGGGCGGGCAACTGTCGCAGCCTTCCGAGGTGTACAGCTCCAGCAACACGGCGCGCTGCGCGCCGCTGCGGGCCACGCAGGCCGCCGCCGCCCCTTGGGCGACAGCCAGGGAAGCACAGCAGGCAAGCAGCAGGCGGACGGTTCGACGGGCATTCATGGCGCGACTCCTCGAAGCTGACGGCACCCTGGGGTTTCTCCAGTAGACGGCGGATATCCGGATTCCTTACGCCGCCGGCGCCAGGTGAGAAGCGTAGAATTCCTCGCATGAGACAAGATGCGCACGCCCCCGAAACCCCGGCGATCAAGTTCCTCCACAAGCATGGCGTCGCCCATTCCAACCATCTCTACGAATACGAAGAGCATGGCGGGACCAAGGTGTCTGCACGCGAGTTGAACGTCGCCGAACATGCGGTGGTGAAAACGCTGGTCATGGAAGACGAGAACGCCAAGCCGCTGATCGTGCTGATGCATGGCGACCGCAAGGTCTCGACCAAGGAGTTGGCGCGCCAGATCGGGGTCAAGAAGATCAGTCCCTGCAAGCCCGAGGACGCCCTGCGCCATACCGGCTACATGGTCGGCGGCTGCTCGCCCTTCGGCACCAAGAAGGTCCTGCCGGTGCACATGGAAAAAACCATACTCGACCTCCCGCTGATCTACATCAACGGCGGCAAGCGCGGTTACCTGGTCGGCGTCCATCCGCACGACATCCTGCGCGTGCTGCAGCCGAAGATGGTCGAGTGCGCGCTGCCCGATTGACTTGGCGCGGGGTCCGAAACTCGGGCATCCGCAAGCGATAGCGAATCGCCGCTCAGGCGCGCGTCGCGCGCGAGCGTTCGATCTGCACGCCGACGCGCCGCACGCCTTTCATGATGCCCATCTTGGCGATGCTGATCTTGACCCAGGGTGCGCCGAACTCGTCCAGCAACAGGCCGATCACATACTCGCCGAGGGTTTCCAGCAAATTGAAGTGGCGCGTCGCCAGTTCGGCGCGAATGCGCTCGATCACCGCGTCGTAGCGGATGGTCTTGTCGATGTCGTCGTCCTGCGCCGCTTCGTCGGGCACGCCGAAAGTCAGGCTGATTTCCAGCGTCTGCGGCGCCGCCTTTTCCCGCTCGAAAATTCCGACATGCGCCTCGACCCGCATGTCGTCGATGAATATGAAGTCCATCACAGCTCCAGATTAAAATTCGGGTCATTCTAGGGAATCCGCAATGAACCTGCTCGTTTCTGCCGTCCTCGGCTATCTGCTGGGCTCGATGCCCTTTGCCGTGATCGTTTCGCGCGCCTTTTGCCTCGCCGATCCGCGCAGCTTCGGCTCGGGCAACCCGGGCGCCACCAACGTGCTGCGCAGCGGCAACAAGCTGGCGGCATTGCTGACCCTGCTCGGCGACGCGGCCAAGGGCTGGCTGGCGATGTTCGTCGCGGCGGGAGTCGGCGCCAGCGAGACGGCGATCGCGCTGGCCGGTCTCGCGGCTTTCCTCGGCCATGTGTTTCCCTTCACCCTCGGCTTCAAGGGCGGCAAGGGCGTCGCCACCGCGCTGGGCGTGCTGTTGGGCTTCTCCGGTGTACTGGCGGGCGCCACCGCCGGCATCTGGCTGGCGACGGCCGCCATCACGCGCTATTCTTCGCTGGCGGCCCTGGTCGCAGCCGCCGCGGCGCCCTTCCTCACCTGGTGGCTGCTCGGCAAGCTCGACGTCACGCTGACCGTCGCACTGATGTGCGCGGTGCTGATCTACCGCCACAAGAGCAACATCCGGAAGCTGCTCGCCGGCAGCGAAGGCCGCATCGGCGGCAGGAAATAGGCCCGTATAATTTACAACTAAAGTAACGATGCGCATCTAAGGAGGAAACGCCCCCATGGAAAACTTGGATTTCTCAGGCAAGCCCGCTGCGCCCGCACGGACCTCACCCGCCTCGCCGAACAGCGAGCCGACGTCCCTTTACGAGCCCAAGCTGGCCCTTGAATTTTTCCGCCTGGCAGGAACGCAGGAGCAGTTCCCCGCCGGCAAGCAGATCTTCGTCGAAAACGAAAAGGCCACCGGATTTTTCTCCAAGGGCGCCCACATCTATCTGCTGCTCGAAGGCGACGTGACGCTGACGCTCAAGGGCAAGCCGCTGGAGCTGGTCCTGCCCGGCGAGATATTCGGCGAAATGGCGGCGATCGCCGACATCCCGCGCAGCGCGACGGCAACCGCGCGCAAGAATTGCCGGGTGCTGGCGCTCGACGAAAAGCGCTTCCTCAGCTCGTTGCAGCGGATGCCCGAGTTCGCCCTGATGCTGATGAGCGTCATGGCGCAGCGCCTGCGGCGCAGCGTGGCGAAACTGGCGGAAGCCAAAGTAGGCTCGGTCGCGGCGCTGACGCACAAAGCCACGCTGGACAAGAAAATGCTGGCGGACTTGCAGCGCGAACTTGGCAATCCGACGCCGACCACGGCGCCGGCCGGCACCAACGTGGTGACCCAGGGCGCCGTCGGCGCCTGCATGTTCGTCGTCACCGGCGGCCGCATCGCGATCTCGATCGATGGCGTGGTGATCGAATATGTCGAGCCGGGCGGAGCCTTCGGCGAGATGGCGCTGGTCGACCGCTCGGGCCGCTCGGCCACCGCCACGGCGGAGACCGAGAGCGCTTGGCTGCTGGTCTCGCGCCAGGACTTCCTGGCCATGGTCAAGTCGAAGCCGGCCTTCGGCATTGCGCTGCTGCGCTCGATGAGCGCACGCGTGCTGCACGTCGGCAGCCTGCTGCGCGGCGCCGCGGCGTAAGCCGCTCTCAGGAACGCTGGTCGAGCGGCCAGCGCGGACGCACCACGAAAGCCCCTGCCGCCGACACGGGCAACTCGCCCTGCAGCAGGCGCTGGGCGCCGCAGAAGGCGATCATCGCACCGTTGTCGGTACACAGTTCCAGCGCCGGATAGAACACCCGCCCGCCGATCTTCGCCATGGCCTGGTCCAGCCGTTGCCGCAGGCGTCGGTTGGCGCCGACACCGCCGGCCACCACCAGCGACGGGAGTCGGTGCTGGCGGCACGCCGCGACCGCCTTCGCTGCCAACACTTCGGTCACCGCCTCCTGGAATTCCGCCGCAAGATCGGCCTTGTCGGCCGCCGTCAGCGCCTTGGCGCGGGCCGCAGTCAACACCGCCGTCTTCAACCCGGAAAAGCTGAAGGACAAGTCGCCGCTGTTGAGCATCGGCCGCGGCAACTTGTAGCGGCCCGCCTTGCCCGACTCGGCCAGCTTGGCCAGCGCCGGTCCGCCGGGGTAGCCCAGGCCGAGCAGCTTGGCGGTCTTGTCGAAAGCCTCGCCCGCCGCGTCGTCGAGCGATTCGCCCAGCAACTGGTAGTCGCCGACGCGCGTCACGCGCATCAACTGGGTATGCCCACCGGATACAAGCAGGGCGATGAAAGGGAAAGCCGGCGCATCGTCGGCCAGCAGCGGCGAGAGCAGATGGCCTTCGAGGTGATGCACCGGCAGCGCCGGCACATCGAGCGCCAAGGCCAGCGCCTCGGCAAAGCTGGCGCCGACCAGCAAGGCGCCGGCCAGCCCCGGTCCCGCGGTGTAGGCGATCGCGTCGATGTCGCCGCGCGTGCTGCGCGATTCTTCCAGCACCCTCTCCAGCAAGGGAATCAGGCGGCGAATATGGTCGCGCGAGGCCAGCTCCGGCACCACGCCGCCATAGGCCTCATGCATCGCCACCTGGGTATGCACGGCATGGCCGAGCAGGCCGCGCTCGGTGTCGTAGAGCGCGACGCCGGTTTCGTCGCAGGAGGATTCGATGCCAAGCACTTTCATCGGCGGCATTCTACCGGTGGCCGCTGTCGGCCCGCGCCGACGGGAAAGCAAACTTTCTTCCGCTACAATGGTTCGGACACCAGCGGAAGGACTGAAGGACTACCTCATGAACCTGATTGAGCGCATCACCATCGAACCGGGCAAGTGCGGCGGACGGCCCTGTATCCGCGGGCTGCGCATTCGCGTCAAGGATGTGCTTGGCCTTCTGGCTGCTGGTGCAAGCCATCAGGAAATTCTCGCCGACTATCCCGACCTTGAAGAAGCGGACATTCTGGCCGCCCTCAGTTACGCGGCCGAACAGAGCGATCACCTGATCCTGCGCGCCGCTTGAAACTCCTGGTCGACAACCAGTTGCCCGAGGCACTTGCCACGTTCCTCTGGAACTTTGCCAGGACCAATGGGTTTGGCATCGTGACCATGGACGAAGATTTCCAGCACCTCGCGGCGCGCTACGGCACGCCGCCGCAGGTTGTCTGGGTGCGGCTCGGCAATGTACGCAAGCCCGCCTTGCTCGAAGCGTTTACGGCCGTACTTGCAGATCTGCGCTCTGGACTTGAGAACGGCACGCCGGTTATTGAAATCGGCTAGACACACGGTTCCGGGCTTCCTCTCCGGCCCGAACGAGCGGCGAGAAAACGGGCCAGGACGCCCCCCCCCCAAAAATCAGCATCTGACGCATCAGAACAGGCTAAGTTGCGGCGTCGAGACATCCTGTTTTTGCGGTGGCCGGAAATCCGATGTTTCGAGCGGCGCGGACGGCGCATCCAGCCCGAGCCGGCGCACCGCGATGCGGAAACGCTGGGCGATGATTTCGGCCAGCGGCCCGCTGCCGCGCTGGCGACTGCCAAAGGCGCTGTCGTATTCCTTGCCGCCGTGCAACTGGCGCATCAGGCTGTACACATGCCCGGCGCGGCCCGGCTGGTGGCTGGCCAGCCAGGCATGGAACAGCGGCTTTACGTCATGCGGCAGGCGTAACAGGATGTAGCCGGCCGACGAGGCGCCCGCCTCGCGCGCCGCGGCGAGAATCGCCTCCAGTTCGTGGTCGCTCAAGGCCGGGATCAGCGGCGCCACCATCACCGCCGTCGGGATGCCGGCCGCTGCCAGGGCGGCGACGACAGAGAGTCGGCGCTGGGGCGACGGCGCCCGCGGCTCCATCGCCCGCGCCAAACCGGCATCGAGCGTGGTGATCGAGACGGCGACATGCACCCGCTTGCCGCGCGCCATTGCCGCCAGCAGATCCAAATCGCGCAGGATCAGCGCAGATTTTGTGACGATGGTCACCGGGTGCCGCGTTTCCGCCAGCACTTCGAGGATGCCGCGCGTGACCCGCAGGCGACGCTCCACCGGCTGCCAGGCATCGGTGTTGATGCCCAGCGCCACCGGCCGGCAGACGTAGCTCGGCTTGGCCAGTTCCCGGCGCAGGGTTGCCGCGGCATCGGCCTTGTACGCAATCTTCGTCTCGAAATCGAGGCCCGGCGAAAGGCCGAGGTAGGCGTGCGAGGGCCGCGCGAAACAATAGGCGCAGCCATGCTCGCAGCCGCGGTAGGGATTGATCGAGCGGTCGTAGGGAATATCCGGTGAGTCGTTGTAGGTGATCACCGACTTCGCGATGTCGACCATCAACTCGGTGTGCGGTGCTGCCTCCTCCTCGTTCCACCAGCCGTCCTCGGCGGTCTCGCGTTGCCAGGCGTCGAAACGGCCGTCGGGGGAAATCACCGAACCGCGGCCTTTGTGTGGGCCGGAGGTTTTCATGGCGCGACGTTCGCGAACCCGTGGCAGTCGTCGGGAAGATCGTGGGGAGCAGGATGCATCGGAACAGGGAAGCGAGAGGCCACGCCCCTCGCCCTTGTACTCACGAATGAACAGGAGACGCCGTCAGCTTTACGCCGAGCGCA
>MHZX01000039.1:0-25896 GCA_001828935.1 Rhodocyclales bacterium RIFCSPLOWO2_02_FULL_63_24 | reverse complement strand
AAGGCCGGTGTCCTTGGCCAGTTGCGCCATGCCGCGAGCGCGGGCCACGTCGCGCACTGCCGTCAGAAATACATCGGGATCGGGATCCTCCAGCGCGGCGCTGATGTATTCCGCGATGGTCTCCTCGTCATCGAGGTAATCGGCAGCATCGAAGGGGGCAAATTTAGCCATGCTTCACTCCTTGTCCAAAGCCCGTGCCATTTCAATGGCGCGTTTGATGTCGCGCTTCTGCGAGGACTTGTCGCCGCCCACAAGAAGCAGATAGATCACCTCGGCCCGTCGCTTGAAATAGGCCCGATAACCCGGCCCGACGCGGACGCGCATTTCAAAGACTCATTCACCCACCGGCTCGCAATCGCCAAAGTTTCCGTGTTCAGCCGACCGGATGCGATGGATGATCCGCGCGCGACCCACTTTGTCTCTCAAGCCGATAAGCCAAGCGTCGAATTCCTCGGAGCGCTCGAAGGTGTTCATGGATTGCAGTGTATCCGCTTGGATACTTGCATGCAATCGTGCACTCGGAGCAGGAAGCTCGATCAGAAGCCATCAGCGAAGCAAATCGCCGTGGCGCCAGCGCCGACTTTTGCTGGTGCCTACCGCGAGGCCGCGCCGGGTCTCGCCCCGGCAGGCGACCTACTTTCTTGTTCGCGTGCAAGAAAGTAGGCAAAGAAGCGCTCCCCGCCTCCCCGGCCTGACTGCGTCAGGCTGCCCTCGCTGCGAAAGGCCCGCCGGGCCGGTCGCTAAGCTCGCTTCGCTCGGACAACGCGACCGGACTTCCCCCGGCGAACCTTCCTCGCTCGGCGGGTCAGAGGGGATAAAACCATCGCGCGTGATAGGCTGTCGCGAAATCAAATCCGAAGCAAATCCCCATACTGCTCGCTGGCTATTTGTCGTTTCGTCTAGAGTATCCAACAAGTGCATCCAATCTCACCTTCGCGCGCAATTACCAAGTTTCAGGGCGAGTCATTTACGCACCGGATCCTTTGGACCTGCGCTCTACACCAGTTGCGAGCAGGAGAGAAAACCGATATCGACGGCGCACAGTGGTTCTTATTGTCCGCCCTACTTACGGCTTATTTAGCTTATGAGGCTTACCTGAATTTCCTCGGGGATAGACTCGCACCTGACGTGTGGCGGCGCGAGAAGGAATTCTTCCGTAAGCCTCCGTATCAGGGAATCAACGGAAAACTAGAGTTCATTTTGGAAACTCTCGTAAGTCCAAAAGTGAACAAAGGCGCTCGTCCGTACCAAACAATAGCGTGGCTTGAAAATTTTCGCGACCTCGTCGTCCATGGAAAGCCAGAAAAATACGAAGGCGAAATCGAACATCCAATCGACATTGAACCTCAAGTGCTTCAGTCGAAGATTTGGGCGTTGATTGAACGGTCAGCAGTTAAGCGGGCATTTGAAGATGTTGAAAAGTTCGCCTGCGCGCTACACGACAGCGCGAAGCCAAAACTTAGCAAAGACGTGTGGTTTGGGGATAAGCCTTTTAATGGTTCCACTGGCTATGCGCATCGTAAGAAATCACTTCGGCGATAGTGGGAACCAGGCGATAAAGGGTAGCTTCGCACTCTCTTTCTCCAAACCCGACACATGCGACCGTTTCCCTCCCCTCTGACCCGCCGAGCGAGAAAGGTTCGCCGGGGAATTCCGGTCGCGTTGTCCGACGACGGACGCGTAGCGGCCGGCTAGTTTAGCGACCGGCCCGGCGGGCCTTTCGCAGCGAGGGGTGAGCGCGGGGGTTCGCATGGCCAACTACTTGGCCGTGCGCCGAGCGAACGGGCGAGACTCCGGCGAGCCCTCCGCCCGCAGGGCCGGGGCGGCGGGGCGCGTTTCTTTGGGTACTTTCTTGCCGCGCAGCAAGAAAGTACCTCGCCCGCCGAGGCGAGACCCGGCGCGGCCTCGCGCAAAACCTCAGCAAGAACCAGTTCGAAACCACCCCGTTTGGTTCTCCTCAAGCTCCCGATCCCCTGATTCCCGGAATGCGGGTATGGGCAATCGACCGTGACGCAGATTATGATGCGCGACATGATGACCAAGATACTGTTCCCCGTTCTGCTGGCATTCCTGGCAAGCGTCGCACTGGCTGCCGAGCCGGCGCGCAATCTGGCACCCAGCGCGGCAGAGAAGCGCATCGCATTGGTGATCGGCAACAGCAAGTACCCCAGCGTACCTCTCAAGAACCCGGCCAACGATGCGCGGGACATGGCCGGCGCCTTGCGTCGGCTGGGATTTCAGGTGATCGAGAAAATCGATGTAAACCAGAAAGAAATGAACCGGGCCATTACCCAGTTTGGCGAGAAGCTGGGCGCCGACAGCATCGCGATATTTTTCTATGCCGGACACGGCATTCAGGTCCGGGGCAAGAACTATCTCATCCCCCTGGACGCGCAAATCGCGTCGGAGAATTCGGTGAGGAGCGAAACCGTCGATGTCGATTCCGTGCTCGACCAGCTGAACGCCAGTTCGCTCAATGTGGTGATCCTCGACGCCTGCCGCAACAATCCGTTCGAACGCAAGTTCCGCAGTGCCGGCGGCGGCCTGGCGCAGATGGATGCGCCCAAGGGCACGTTGATCGCCTACGCCACGGCACCGGGCAAGGTGGCCTCGGATGGCGAAGGCCGCAACGGTCTGTACACCCAGGAATTGCTCAAACTGATCCAGACGCCGGGCTTGCCGGTGGAGGGCGTGTTCAAGAAGGTTCGGGCCAGCGTGGCACGCGCCACGGCGGACAACCAGATTCCCTGGGAGGCGTCGTCGCTGACCGGGGATTTCTACTTCAAGCCGCCAGCGGGCGGTGAGCCGGCCCCCGCCGCCGAAATTGCGCTGCCGGCTGCCGCCGCGCCCGACCCGGTCGCGATCGAACTGGCTTACTGGGACGGGGTCAAGGACAGCCGCGACGCGGAAGCCTTCAAGACCTATCTCGACCAATTCCCGGAAGGGCGCTTTGCCGCCCTGGCCAAGGTGAGGATGCGGGAGTTGAGCGCGGAAGCGGTCAGCCAATCGACCGAGAAATCGCGCCGGGAAAACCGCGCGGAGTTTCTGGAAGGCACCTGGGAAGCGCAGATCGCGGGCAATGCCTTTCATATGCTGGTGCATTGGAACCCGACCACCGACCAGTTCGAGGGCGTACTTGCAAAGCAGGGGGAAGGCTCGAGCAATGTTGGCTTCACCGTTGGCGAGTTGATCTGGAAGGCCCGGCCCACTGGCGATCCCAAGCGACTTCACGAAAGCCAGATGTTGAGGCACGGCTTTCTCGGCATATCCACGGACTTCAAATGGCTGGAAGGCGAAATCAACCTCGATCGATCGAGTGCCGACAACCTGGTGACGTCCTTCGCCAAATTCCGCCGAGTGAAGTAGGCATGAAGATACTGCTTCTGTGTCACGATCTGGCGACATTGCTGCGTCTGGATTCGGCGTGGACGGCCGCCGGCGCCTCGGTGCTGAAGAAGACCAGCAACCAAACACCCGATTGCATCGTCATCGACCTCGGCCGGCGCGATGCGCTGGACGAAATCGCCCGCTTGCGCGCACTGCATCCAGACGTAGATATCGTCACCTGCGCCGCCACCTTTGATGGCCCCGCCGTCGAGGCGGCCAAGGCCGCCGGCGCGACCGACTTTGCCGCGCGCAGTTTCGTCGACCAGCGCGTGGCGCGCCGCCTCAAGCTCGCAAACTGACCGCGTGCATCTGCTGGTCGACATTTCGGCCCATGGCCTGGGCCATCTGGCGCAAACCGGGCCGGTGCACGATGCGCTGATTGCGCGGCTGTCGGGATTGCAGCTGACGATGCGCAACGCCATCCCGCGCCAACACCTGGCGCGCCGCATCGGGGCCGACTTTGTGCATGTGCCCGAGGCGCGCGACATCGGCTTCGCCATGTACAACGCGGTGGATATCGATTTCGCCGGCACGCAGTCCCATGTCGAGCGCACAGCGGACGATCGCGTAGCCGCGCTTCGGTGACCGCCGAACTGTCGTGAAGAATTGCAACAGGCGGTCAGTCTCGTCCGGTTTGAGCGCTCGTGGCAACGACGCCAGCTTCCAGTGAACGGGGTTCGTGATGACCGCGGTCAGCCCGTCAACCTGATCGCCGCGGGTGGTTCGGTAACGGAAATAGCTACGCAAGGCCGATGCCAACCGTGATGCATTGGATGGCGTTTGACGCGCGTCCAGTTGGTCGGCAAGGAATTTTTCATCACGATCCAGTTCGCGTTTTGTCGGCAACATGCGGCAGCATCCGGCGCGCTGCTAACAGGGTGACGCCCGCCGCCACCGCCATCAGCGCAAAGGCGATGCCGACCTGACTGAGGCGTTCGGGCGCCAGCAGCAGCAAGGCGCCCAGTTCCAGCATCATCGCGCCCGACATCAGCTTCAGCAAGCGGCCCTCGCGCTCGCTCAGCTTGCGCGCACCGAGGCTGCGCGCAAAGACGGCGACGATCAGGGCCAGCGGCAAGACGTAGATCAGGTTGTAGAAAGCCAGATAACCGTAGCGGACGGACGGCGACAGTTCGGCCAGGGTCAGCAGCCGCGTATAGACCATCGGGAAGCCCGCGGTGCACAGCAGTTCGTAGAAGTTCGCGGCGATGGCAAGGAATCCGGTGGCCGCGATCATCGCCGGCAGATTTTCGGCGCCGAGAATGTTGCGCGTGCGGCGGAAGATGTCCGGCTTTTTCGATTCGGGGATCGACAGCGTCAGGCCCTTTTCGAACAGGAAGAAATCCTTGATGTTGACCGCGCCGACGAATACGGCCAGTGCGCCCGCCGCCAGCGTCACCCAGAACAAGTGTCCGAAGAGTTGGAACACATTGAGCCAGGCCGCCATGAACGCAAAGTACATCAGGCCGGAAACGGCGACGAAGATGCCGCCGATGAGCAGCATGCGCGGACGGCTCTTCTGGTGCGCCATCATCGAGAGCAGGAACAGCAGCACGAAGAAAGCGCAGGGATTGAAGGCATCGAGCCCGGCCAGCACCAGCGTCAGCGCCGGCAGCGAAAGGCTGGCGGGATCGATCGCGCCGATCAGCGGCAGATTGACGGCCCCAGCAACCGGGGAGTTTGCACGGGTTGCGTCGGGCGCTGCGCCTCCCGCGGCACGCGCGCGGCAGTCGTCGAGACGACGGCGAACGGTCGCGCCGGTGATCTCGTCGCCATCCCAGCCAAGATGCATTTCGCCGCAGAACAACAGGGCCGGAACGCCGGCAGCTTCCCCGCCGATCGCGGCCGCCATGGCCTGGTAGCGCTCGACGTTTTCGGGATGGCGCGAGAGTTCCAGGGAGTGGAGATTGACCCACGGCCGCGCCTGCGGAATGGCATCGATGTAAGGGTGAGCCGCCGTGCAATGCGGACAAGTCAGCGACCAGTAGAAATAGAGCTGGATCTCCGGCTGGCCGTCGGCGCCCTTGCGCAGCCACGGATCATCGGCCCAGGCCAGTGTCAAAGCCGCCAGCAGCAGACCGCCAACGAGGAATCGCCACACGCGAGCGAGCACAGGATGTCCCCGTCTCAGGGATGCGGCTGGAGCAGCTTGCCGCTGGCCACGCCCCCTATCGTCTTGACCAGTGTCAGCGACCAGATGCCGGCGAGCAAAGCCCACGCCAGCCAGCCGAAAGCCAACGGCGTGGTCAGGCCCGTTACTTCGTTAAGGCGCTGGCTGCCGAGGGTGAAGGCCCCCAGTGGAAAGGTGAAGGCCCACCAGGTCAGCGAGAACGGCAAGGGCGCGACCTTTCTCACCGACCAGGTGAACAGCGCCGCCAGCACCAGCCAGAAGGCGCCGAAGCCCCAGAGCAGGAACACCGCCATCAGATAGGCCGACTTGTCGCCGGCAAACGGCGTGGCCGCCACCAGATTGAGCACGCTGACGACGGTGACGCCCAGCGGCGCGAGGTTGATCCAGAAGGTCGGCGCCATCATGGGCGGCAAGCGCTTGTGCACATAGAAGCGATGAAAAGCCAGGGCCAGCAGCGCGGTATACATGAAGATGCCGGAGCCGAGCCCAATGGCATTGACGGTCAGCGCCAGGTCGCGCAGCGCGTCGGGCTGGACCGCAAGCAGCGGCCCGCCGGCCACCGGCAGCACCACCAGACCGACCGGCGGCATGAAGATGCCGGGCGTGATGTGATCGAGATTGACGTGCTCGCCCTGAAGAATCGAGATCAGCACGGCCAGCGTCAGGCCGAACAGCAGTGTCACACCGATCCACCAGGCGATCAGCGCCAGCGACTCGTGACCGCCGAAAGCCCGCAGCTGCCCGGCCAGCACCAGCAGGGCGATGGCGTAGGACGGATAGAAGTTGGCGGCCACCGGATGCTTGAAGGTGTTGGCGGCCGCCGGCCAAGCGAGTACCCAGCGCAGCAGCCAGGGCACGCTGATCAACGCGAACAAGGCCAGGTTGAACCAGTGCAGCACCCAGGCCAGTCCCGCCAGCAAGGGCAATTGATGGGAGAAGTGCAGCGTCGTCAGCGCGAAGGCGCCGGTACCCATGACAGCGGCAGGCCAGCCGGGAGCGAATGCCTTGACGACGAGAGGAAAACTGAGCGGAACGGGAATGGCGGGTAGATTCATGTCAACGGGCTATCAAGTGGGTGGGCACAACCATGGTCGAGTCCATCGAATTCGATCTGGATCGTCGGATGCGTAATGTGAAATTGGTCGTGCAATTGGCGTGCGATGCCGTCCAGGAAAGCGTCGCCCGGATGCCCGCCGGGCATGACCAGATGCGCCGTCAGCGCAATATCGGTGGTACTCATGGCCCAGACATGCAGATCGTGAAGGTCGGCAACACCAGGCTGGGCGCGCAGCATGACGTCTACATCGGCGAGGATAACGCTTTCCGGGACGCCGTCGAACAACAGATGCAAGGACTGGCGAAACAGACCCCAGGTGCCGGCAATGATCAGCAGCGCAATCGCCATGCTGGTCAGCGGATCGAGCCAGGTCCAGCCGGTCCGCAGATACAGCGCGCCCGAGACCACCACACCGAGCGAGACGAGGGCGTCGCCGGCCATGTGCAGAAAAGCGCCGCGAATGTTCAGGTCCAGCTTGCTGCCCGGCATGAACAACGCGGCGGTCGCGCCATTGACCAGCACGCCGACCGCGGCCACCAGCATGACGGTGACAGCGTCGGTCGGTTCCGGAGATTGGAGACGCAGCAAGGCCTCCCAAAGCAGTGATCCCATCGCCACCAACAGCAGTACCGCATTGGCAAAGGCGGCGAGAATCGAAGCGCGCTGCCAGCCATAGGTGTGACGGCGATCCGGCAACCTGCCCGCCGCCCGCGCCGCAACCCAGGCCAAAGCCAGCCCGGCGACGTCCGACAGGTTATGGCCGGCATCCGCCAGCAGCGCCAGGGAACCCACCCGCCAGCCATAGACGGCTTCGATCACCACAAAACCGACGTTCAGGGCTATGCCGATGGCAAATGCCCGACTGAATTCCGCCGGGCCGTGGTGGTGACTGCTCACGTCGGCAACGCCCCTGCGCGACCGTTCATTTGAAGAAGCATATCGATCGTCACTCGCCAGCCCGCGGCCTATGGCTTCGTCGGCGAACCGCCTCCGTCGCCATTGCCAGGTTGCCAGACAAGCTCAACGCGCTACTTTCCTTGCAGTCGATATACGTACTCGGTCAACGCCAGGATGCGGCTGCGTGCGGAAGATTCGATATCGTGCGGCGGGTAGTTTTCAAAAAAGGCGGAACTCTGCATGCGGAAGCTACGACCCCAGATCGGCATCTCACGGGTGCCATGGGCCTTGAGTTCCTGACGGCCGTCGATCACCTGATATACGCGATCAAAGGGAAAGACGCCGCCGTTGTTGGCGGCGAGGACCGTCAGATCAGGCACGCGGGTGGCCAACTGGCCCATGAAAGGTCCGTTGCCTTTTCCCGTGATGCCGTGACACACGGCACACGCGCCTTCATATTCAAACTTGCCGACGTCCATCAACTTGTCGGCGGCAGCTGCCGCTGTTGCAACTGAGCCGACGATCATGACGGCGGCAAGAGCAGCCGCGACCTTCCCGAATTTGATTTTCATGGCGCCCCCTTGGCGAGTATCGAACAATGCGAAGGTGGCGCCTGGCTCTGCCGGCGCCACCAGAAGCAGAAGCTTACTTGAAGAATCCGCTAGCCTTCATGCGATCACAGCCGTTATAGCGCGGCCCCGGCAGGTTCACGCCCTTCTCCTTGGCACGGACCTCCATGGCCTGATGATGTTTGGTCTGCAAGGCCTTGCATTCGTCGTAGGTCTTGGCGCCACGCATCTTGCCGCTGTGCGCCGCGCGCTCCTCCGCGCTCATCAACGCCCAGCCGGGTACGGTGTCCTTGTCGAAGCTGAAGCGCATGCCCATACCGCCGCCGCCCGGGCCCATGCCGCCTCCCGGGCCCATACCCTGACCGCCACCTGGCTGCGCGGCAACCGGTGCTGCAAGCGCCGCGCCGAGAACGGCCAGCGTCGCAATGTATGTGAGTTTCATGATGATTTCCTTTCGATTGAAAAATGGAATTAAATCCGCCAGCTTAATTCGCACTCAATATCAGACTAGACCAATTCACTCCAAATCCAAGTCGGGATTGGCGAGATTTTGTGACGACGCCGATGCGGCGGATCGGAGCCAAGCGAGTGTCACAACCAGCCCTCGACCTTGGCTCGCGCTGGCACTCCGCCGGCATGCACGAGCTTGCCGTCGATGATTACACCTGGGGTGCTCATCACGCCGTAGCCGATGATCTGCTGCAGGTCTTCGATTTTTTCCAGCTGGATCGCGGCACCCTTGGTCCGCGCCACCTCCTCGATCAGTTTCAGCGTGTTCTGGCAGTTGGCGCAGCCGGTACCGAGGACCTTGATGTTCTTCATTGCTTTCTCCTGAAATTCATTCGCTGAAAACGTGCTTGGCCATTGCCGTAACACAGGCCTTGGCGAGTCGTGCTGCAAGAGTCGGTGCTGACGACACGGCAAGTTGCCTACAAGACCGCGTTGAAGACATAGCCGACGACCAGGATGCCCAGCGCGACGATTCCGGCGAAGGCGATGATGAGCGGCAGTTTCAACACCTTGCGCAGGATGATCATTTCCGGCAGCGACAGGGCGATCACGCTCATCATGAAGGCAAGCACCGTACCCAGTGCCGCACCCTTGCCGATCAGCGCCTCGACGACCGGAATAATGCCGGCGGCGTTGGTATACATCGGCACCCCGAGCAGTACGGCGGCCGGCAGCGACCACCAGGGCGCGTCGCGGCCCATGATCGAGGCGAGGAAGTCCTGCGGCACGTAGCCGTGGATGCCGGCGCCCACGGCGATGCCGGCGAGAATGTAAGGCCAGACCTTGCCGACAATGTCCTTCACGTGGACGACACCCGCGCCGATGCGCTCGGCCCAGCCCGGTTTTTCGGCGTCGAATGTCGCGCTCTGCGTGGCCTGCATGGCGCGTACCCAATCTTCAAGATAGCGCTCCATGCCCAGTTTGCCGATGACCAGTCCGGCGACGATGGCGACCGTGAGGCCGAGGCCCAGATAGAGCGCCGCGACCTTCCAGCCGAACAAGGCGAACAATAACGCCAGCGCCACTTCATTGACCATCGGCGCCGAGATCAGGAAGGAGAAGGTGACACCGAGCGGAACGCCGGCGGAAAGAAAGCCGATGAACAGAGGCACGGCCGAACAGGAACAGAAGGGCGTGACGATGCCGAGACTGGCGGCCATCACGTTGCCGATGCCGAGGCGCTTGCCCGAGAGCAGAGCGCGGGTTCGTTCGGGCACAACGAAGGTATGGATCACGCCCATGACGAAGACGATGCCGGTGAGCAACAGCAGCACCTTGGGCGTGTCGTAGAAGAAGAAATGCAGCGCTTCGCCCAGCGCCGTCAGTCGCGTCAGCCCCAGTGCGGCGATCACCGCATCCGCGAAAGGGACCAAGCTGGCATAGGCGACGATCCAGGCGGCCAAACCAAGCGCAAGCCAACCCCAGGGAGTGCGGCGCATGGAAGTTTCAGCGAGTGTGTTCATGATCGGCTTTCAGGCGGCGCAACGTGCAGGACGACCCGCCATGGCTTTCAGACGCCGCACATCCGCCTTCAGTTCAGGCACAGCCCCCGCTGCCAGCGTCGTCAGCAGCGCCACTGCCCATGCCGGCAGCGCTGCCAGCCGGTAGAACATCCAAGTGCCTTCGCGCCGCGGGACCACGATGCCGGCATCCTTGAGCACCGCGAGGTGGCGCGAAATCTTGGGTTGGATGTCGTCCAGTGCGGCAGTCAGTTCGCATACGCACAATTCCCCCTCATCCACCAGCAGTGCAAGAATGCGGCGGCGCGTGGCATCGGCGAGGGCATCGAACATCAACTGTGTATCCATATACTCTAATATACGTACAGCGACATATATGCGTCAAGGAATACTTGAACGACCGCGCAGTCGGCGCTTTCGGCACCGAAAAGCCGAGAACGATCTGGTGCCGGGGACAAAGCGCAGGCAAAATCAGCCCCTGCGTTCAGACAATTACTTTTTGATGATCAGTCGCCGACAATTCATGCGGGGTGATTTCAAGTCCCGCCGCACGCCCTTGCGGCCGCCATGGGCACTGGCCGAAGAAAGCTTCCTTGCTGCCTGTACGCGCTGCGGCCAGTGCCTTCCGGTGTGCCCGACGCGGATCATTGCGATGGTGCGCGGCTATCCGGAAGTTGATTTCAGTCGCGGTGAATGCACTTTCTGCGGAGCGTGTGCGACCGCCTGTAAGGATGGTGCCCTGCCGCGCGCCGACGACCACGCCTTGCCATGGACCATCAAGGCGCAGATCACCGACAACTGCCTGGCCCACCGCGGTGTCGAGTGCCGTATCTGCGGCGATCCCTGCCCGGTGACTGCCATCCGCTTCAGCCCGCGCCTCGGCGGGCCGCCGGTGGCGGAAGTCGATGCCGCCACCTGCACGGGCTGTGGCGCCTGCGTGGCGCCCTGCCCGGTCAATGCCATCAGTATTACTTGATATTGCCGACGAAACGGTTCTCGACCAGCGCCGGCGCGTCGACCTGGGCGACATGGCAGCTGGTGCAGACATGGCGCGACGCGTCGAAGGCCTTGGTCGCGGCGACGAAATGGCTGTCGCCCAGCTTCGGCGAATTCTTCTTCACGTAGTTGGCCGGGCCGTGGCAATCCAGGCATTGGTTTTCGGTGAGCGTCACCTCGTCGAAATTATCCACCGCATGCGGGATCACCGGCGGCTGCGTGCTGAAGGTGCGCGCCACGACCGGTTGCGTGCCCGGCCGCTTGCCGGCATAGGCCTTGGCCTCGGGTGCCGCGTCAGGTGCGGCAACATCGGCGCCGCGCATCGAAACCAGGGGCTCATAGCTGGCGCAACCCACGATGACGGTCAGCAGCGATGCCAGAAGGACGGTGACGGATTTCTTCATGATGGACTCCCCAGACGAGATTGAATGTTGATCACTTCGGCGCCGCTTGCGGAACGCCGGCTACAGGTGCAACGCGAGTTTTGAAACGGGTGCCGAAGGCAAACACATCCTTCGAGCAGACATCGATGCAGCGGCCACAGTTGGTGCAGTTGGCTTCCAGGATCAGCGGCGGCGTGCCGGCTATGGCTTTCAGCGCCGGCCGGATCACCTGTGGCTCCGGACAAACGGCGAAGCAATCCATGCAGTCGTTGCAGGCGGCGCGGGCCGGCAGCCGGATGCGCGCGACCGAGAGTTTGCCGACCAGGCTGTAGAAGGCGCCGACCGGGCAAAGATGGCCGCACCAACCGTGGCGCATGACAAACAGGTCGAACAGGAACACCGCCAGCAACACCGCCCAGGCCAAACCGATGCCGAACAACAGGCCGCGATGGGTCATCGATACCGGATTGACCATTTCCCAGGCAATGCTGCCGGTAAGCGCGGCCACCACCAGCGTCATGGCCAACACCCAGTAGCGCGTCGGCCGGCTGATGTGCGCGCTGCCCTTGATGCCCAGCCGCACGCGCAGCCAATACGCAAGATCGGTCAGCAGATTGACCGGGCAAACCCAGGCGCAATAGCTGCGGCCACCGACCAGAAGGTAGAGCAGCAACACGATGGCCGCACCGATCAGCGCCAGCTTCTCCGGCATCTGTCTTGCCGCCAGCGACTGCAGGATGACGTAGGGATCGGTCAGCGGCAGGAAGTTCAGCGTGTAACTGAAATTCAGGTTGCCCTTGACGATCCAGACGCCGAACCAGGGGCCGGCCAGGAACAGCAGCAGGATGCCGATCTGGCTGCTGCGGCGCAGGATCAGCCACTTGTGCGCGGCCCGCCAGCCTTTCGCTGCAACGGCGTCGGCGCCAGGGCGAGCGGGCGAAGGAGCCAGGGTGGGGCTCACAGCCGACTCCCCTGCAATGCCTTGGGCAACGTGGCGGGTTGGGCAGGAGTCGGCGCGGGCGGCACGGCGCCGGGATTCCCCGAGAGCCCCTTGCCATGCTCATATTGCATGCCCTCCGGCATGTTGTACTTGTGCTCGACTTCCGGCGCGACCAGGCTCCCGCCGGCCTTTTCCTTTTCCACCCAGCCCAGCCGATAGTGCGAGCTCAATTGGCCCTTGGCCATGTAGAGCGGAAGCACCTTGATCGACGCGATTTCGGTCGGGCAGGCCTTTTCGCACTTGCCGCAGCCCGTGCAATGGTCGGAGTGCACCACCGGGATGAACAGCGTGTGCTTGCCGGTGCGCGCGTTGCTCTGCGGGTCGAGTGTGATGGCCTTGTCGATCACCGGGCAGACGCGGTAACAGATGTCGCAGCGCAGACCGAGGAAGTTGAGGCAGGTCTCGTGGTCGACCAGCACCGCGAGGCCCATCTTCGACTTGTTGATGTCCTTCAGGGAATGATCCAGCGCGCCGGTCGGACAGGCCTTCACGCAGGGGATGTCCTCGCACATTTCGCAGGGCAACTGGCGCGCGACAAAGTACGGAGTGCCGGTGGACATCGGCTCTTCCGGTTTGGCCAGGTGCAGGATGTTGAACGGACAGTCGCGCACGCACATCCCGCAGCGGATGCAGGCGGCGGAGAATTCGGCCTCGGGCAAGGCGCCCGGCGGCCGGATCGCGGCGGGCGGGAAGGCCTGGGCATGCCGTGAGTAGAGCCCGACGCCGAGTCCCAGCAGGCCGACGCCGCAGGCCATGCGTGCGGTGTCGGCGAGGAACTGGCGCCGCGCCGCGGCGCTGGGCTTGTTCTCGTTGTCCATGGTTCCCGGACGGGAAGCGCAAGGCGCTGATCGCTCCCCGAATTCTCCTTCGAGCCGCTCAGGCCTTGACCACCTTGGCGGCACACTTCTTGAAGTCCGTCTCTTTCGAGAGCGGACAGGTGGCATCCAAGGTAAGTTTGTTGACCAGGCGGCTCTCGTCGAAGAAGGGGATGAAGATCAGCCCCTGCGGCGGTTTGTTGCGGCCTTTGGTATCGACGCGCAACTGGATTTCGCCACGGCGGGTACTCACCTTGACCACATCGTTGCGCTTCAGCCCGCGCTTCTCGGCGTCCTTCGGATGCATAAACACCACGGCGTCCGGAAAGGCCTTGTACAACTCGGGCGCGCGGCGCGTCATCGAGCCGGTGTGCCAGTGCTCCAGGACGCGGCCGGTACATAGCCAGAGGTCATAGTCCTTGTCCGGCATTTCGGCCGCCGGTTGATAGGGCAGGGCAAAGATCTTTGCCTTGCCGTCCGGGTGGCCATAGAAGCGCAGGCTCTCGCCCTTCTTCACGTAGGGATCGTAGCCCTCGCGGAAGCGCCACAGGGTTTCCTTGCCGTCGACCACCGGCCAGCGCAGGCCGCGCGCCTTGTGGTAGACCTCGAACGGCGCCAGATCGTGGGCGTGGCCGCGACCGAAGCTCGCGTACTCTTCGAACAGGCCCTTCTGCACGTAGTAGCCGAAGGTGTCGGACTCGTCGTTGGTATAACCCGCCCAGGCGTGGGCATTGACCGTCGCCGTTTCTTCCTTGGCGAACTTGTTGACCTGGCCGTTGGCATACAGCACGTCGTATAGCGTCTTGCCTTTGTATTGAGGATTCTTGTCCAGCAGTTCGGCCGGCCAGACTTCCTCGACCTTGAAGCGTTTGGAAAACTCCATGTACTGCCAGAGATCGGACTTGGCATCGCCAGGCGCCTTGACCTGCTGGCGCCACATCTGGCCGCGCCGTTCGGCATTGCCGTACATGCCTTCCTTCTCCATCCACATCGCGCAGGGCAGGATCAGGTCGGCGGCCATGGCCGAAACCGTCGGATAGACGTCGGAGACGACGACAAAGGCCTTGGGATTGCGCCAGCCCGGATAGATTTCGCCGTTGATGTTGGGACCGGCCTGCATGTTGTTGGTGGTCGAGGTCCAGTAGAAACCGATCTTGCCGTCCTTGAGCATGCGGCTTTGCAATACGGCGTGATAGCCGACCCAGTCCGGAATCACGCCGGCCGGCAGTTTCCAGAGCTTCTCCGAAAGTGCGCGATGCTTCGGGTTCATCACCACCATGTCGGCCGGCAGGCGATGGGCGAAGGTGCCGACTTCGCGCGCCGTGCCGCAGGCGGAGGGCTGGCCGGTCAGCGAGAAAGGGCTGTTGCCCGGCTCGGAGATTTTGCCCACCAGCAGGTGCACGTTGTAGATCATGTTATTAACCCACGTGCCGCGCGTATGCTGGTTGAAGCCCATGGTCCAGGTGGACATCACCTTGGTCTTCGGATCGGCATAGGCCTTGGCCAGGGCTTCCAGCCGGTCCTTCGGCACGCCGGAAATCTCGTGGGCCTTGTCGAGCGTGTATTCGGAAACGAACTTGGCGAACTCGTCGAAATTGATCGGTTTTGCCGCCAGCGGATTGCCCTTGGGCTTGCCGTCGGCGCCGGGATAGCCGTTGTTCATCGCCACCTTTTCCAGCGGATGGTCGGGGCGCAGGCCGTAGCCGATATCGGTGACGCCCTGGGCGAACGTGACATGCTTGGCGACGAAGTCCTTGTTCACCGCGTTGTTCTGGATGATGTAGTTGCAAATGTAGTTGAGGATCGCCAGATCGGACTGCGGCTTGAAGATCAGTTCGTTGTCGGCCAGTTCGCAAGTGCGGTGCGAGAAGGTGGACAGCACGTGGATCTTGACGTGGTTGGCGGTCAGGCGTCGGTTGGTGATGCGCGACCAGAGGATCGGGTGCATTTCCGCCATGTTCGAGCCCCACAGTACGAAGGCGTCGGCGTGCTCCATGTCGTCGTAGCAGCCCATCGGCTCGTCGATGCCGAAGGTGCGCATGAAGCCGACCACGGCCGAGGCCATGCAGTGGCGCGCGTTCGGATCGATACTGTTGGAACGGAAGCCGGCCTTCATCAGCTTGGCGGCGGCATAGCCCTCGAACACGGTCCATTGCCCGGAGCCGAACATGGCGACGCCGCGCTGGCCCTGCTCGGGATTCTTCAGCGTGGCCTTGACCTTCTCGGCCATGATGTCGAAAGCGGCACCCCAGGAGATCGGCGCGAATTCGCCGTTCTTGTCGAACTTGCCATCCTTCATGCGCAAGAGCGGCCTGGTCAGGCGATCCTTGCCGTACATGATCTTCGACAGGAAGTAGCCCTTGACGCAGTTGAGGCCCTTGTTCACCGGCGCATCGGGGTCGCCCTGGGTGGCCACCACGCGACCATCCTTGACCCCGACCAGCACGCCGCAACCGGTGCCGCAATAGCGGCAGACGCCCTTGTCCCAGCGCACCCCGTCCTGGCTTTGCGGCGTCGCGGCGAGCGCCACGCCGGGGATGCTCATGCCGGCCGTGGTCGCTGCAGCGGCGATGGCATTGGTCTTGATGAATTCGCGTCGCGTCAATTTCATTTCAGATCTCCTTGTAGTTGCGGCGTAACCTGAAGGTCAGCTTCCACTGAAACTTCGTTTTCTGGCTCAGATTCGGTTTGGTGAAACACCATGGCCGCTGACAGCACGCCGTCGAGCTGACCAATGCGTTCGTAGGTGGCGACGTTGCTGGCGTCATCCTCGGTTTCGATGGTGACGATCAATTTGCCTTCGGGCGAGATGCCATGCACTTCGACGCCGGGCAAGGTCGCCAGCCCGGCCTGAACAATCGCCACGCCCCCGGGGCGGGCGTTAACGATGGCGCTTGAAATATTCATTGCATGACTCCCGGTATGCGGCACTGCCGGGCGCTGCCGCGGTCGCCGCTGTGCCCCAATTCCCACGACAGGCTCATGGGTTTGTGCACATGCAACATCCTAGACTTGTGCCGAAACACAGCCTTGATGTTGATCAAGCGGTTGACCAAATCTGCGGCGCGCCGCAATGGTGGCGCCGCGCAGAACCTTGCGGTCAGGCTCCGGGAGAGGCGCGGCTCTCGTCAGGGCTCGATCTGGTCGATCGAGATCTTCAATCCCCTGGCTCCGGGCTTCACCGCCGCGCTCTTGCCAGTGAGATCGCCCTTGCCTGGCGTCGCCTTGCCCGACTTCGAAACGCGGACTTCGACGCGCACCTGCTTCGCCGACGAGAGAGTGGCTTCCGGCATCAGCGCCTGTCCGTCGTCGAGCATGAAGTCCAGCGGCAGATCGGCTACCCTCGCGCGCTGCGCCGCCAGCGGCATGCGCGGACCATCGACGGCGCGGGCGAAGATGAACACGACGTCGTCGGGATTGGCCTTGTCCTTCAAGGCGGGGGAGAGTTCAACGCGGCCGCTGACCGCTGTCGCCGCCATACTCGCCTGCTCCTTACCTTGCGCCGCACCTGCCGCCGGCTTGGCAACTGCCTTATGTACCTCGTCTTGCGGCATCACGCCACCCGCAACGACATCCACCTTTGCAGTCCTTGCCTGAGCGCCGCCGCTGCGCTCACGCGCCCTGGCGATGCTGGCCTCGACCATCCGCGCATCTTCGCTACCCGGCTCCAACTTGGGCAGCAACTGTTCCCAACGCGCTGCGGCCTCGCCGTAGCGCCCACCATCGAAGGCCTCGCCGCCGCCGAGGAACAGCGCGAGCATGTTGTTGGGTTCGAGACGCAAGGCCTGCTGCGTCAGCTCGCGCGCACGCTCGGAAAAGCCGTTGTTTTTCTGCACCAGCATTTCCGCCAGTTCGGCAAGCAGTTCGGCACTGCTGTTCAACGTCGGTCCGATGCGGGCGAACGCGCGCTCGGCATCGTCCCAGCGGCCGATCGACTTGTAGGAACGCGCCAGCATGGCCCAACCTTCGGGATTGTCGGGATTCTGTTCCAGCTTGTTCGCCAGTTTGGCGACCAGTTGCTCCATGTCGGCCGTGGCGCGCTGCATCTGTGCTTCGCCCGGAAGCACCGCCGCAGGGCTGCCGAGCAGGGCATACAGCCCGGCCGCGAGCAGCGGCAGCACAATCGCGAGCGCAATGCCGCTGCCGCGGCTGGCGCCCGCGGCAGCGACGACTTCCGTGGCGGCCGTGTCTTCGAGCAGCTGGGCCTGCAATTCCTCCCGCGCCTCGGACAGGTCGGCGGCGGATAGTGTTCCATTACTGCGGTCGCGCTCCAGCTCGCTGAGGCGGTCGCGATGAATCGCGGCATTCAGTACCGGCAAGGAGTCGGCGCCGGCGGCTCGGCGGGAAACAGGCCACCACGGGCGCAACAACAGCGCCAGCGCGACGACGACCAGCGCCGCCGCTGCAAGGTAAAAGGAAGTCATGAGTTGGATTGGTCCAGCAAGGCCGCGGCGCGGCGATGTTCTTCTTCGGAAAGCGCGGGCGCCGCGCCGTTCCTTGCGCGCCGCCGCAGAAAGGCGATCAGTGCGGTCAGGCCGCCTGCCATCAACACAAAGGGGCCACCCCACAGCAGCCAGGTAGTCGGTTTCAGCGGCGGCCGGTAGCGCACGAAGTCGCCGTAGCGCGCCACCATGAAATCGAGAATCTCCTTGTCGGACTTTCCGTCGCTGATCATCTTGCGAATCTCGCGGCGCAGATCCTGCGCCAGTTCGGCATGCGAGCCAGACAGCGATTCGTTCTGGCAGACCAGGCAGCGCAACTCCTCGCTGATCGCGACCATGCGCTTTTCGACCTCGACGTCGGCCGCCATCGGCGCCGCCTCCTTGGCCGTCGCAACGCTGCCGAACAGCAGTCCGCAACAGAGCAATAGTGTCCGCAATCTCATTTCGACAACTCCGCGACGAGCGGCAGAATCTGCTTCTGCAACGACTCAGGCGTGATCGGCCCGGTGTGCTTCATGCGGATCATCCCGGTCTTGTCGATGACATAGGTTTCCGGCACGCCGTAGACGCCGTAATCGATGCCGACCCGACCGTCGGCGTCGACCGCGGACAGCACGTAGGGATCACCGAACTTCGCCAGCCAGTTCTTCGCGTCAGCCCCCTGGTCCTTGTAATTCAGGCCGACGACGGGCACCTTGCCTTCCTTCGAAAAGGAGACCAGCAACGGATGCTCTTGGCGGCAGGAGACGCACCAGGACGCCCAGACGTTGAACAGCCAGACCTTGCCTTTCATGTCGGCGGGGGAGAAGTTCTTCTCGGCCGCCGCCAGTTGCGGCAAGGTGAAGGCCGGGGTCGGTTTGTCCTTCAGCGGCGACGGCACATCGCGCGGATTGAGCGTGAGGCCGATGGCCAGGAAAATCACCAGGACGAAGAATACGGCCAGGGGAAGCAGGAAGCGTCTCATGCCGGAACTCCCGCCGTAACGCCAGCGCCGACTTTGGCGCGCAGGCGGTAACGGCGATCGAGCATGGCGACGAAACCGCCAAGGCCCATCAGCAGGCAACCGCCCCAGATCCAGTCGACAAAGGGTTTGTAGTAGACCCGCACGCTCCAGGCGCCCTTGTTGTCGAGCGGTTCGCCGAGCGAGACATATACGTCGCGGGTGAATCCGGCGTCGATTGCGGCTTCGGTCATCGGCATCTGCGACGAGAAATACTGGCGCTTTTCGGGATACATGGTCTTCAACACGCGGCCGTCCTTCGACAGTTCGACTGACCCTACCGAGGCGCGATAGTTGGGGCCGGAAGCAACTTTCACGTCGATCAGGCGGAAACCATAGCCGCCAACCTGTACCGTATCGCCCGGCTCCATGCGAACGTCCTTCTCCTCCTGGAAGCCACCGACCATCGCCACGCCAATGACAAATACCGCGATGCCCAGGTGGGCGATTTGCATACCCCAGAATGCCGCGCCCGACTTGCCCGCCTTCATGCGCTCGATGATCTGGAAGACGCCGCTGGCAGCGATCCATACCGCCAGCAGTGAGCTCATGGCGGTAAGCGGTGTCCACGCGCCCATCAGCAGCGGCAGGGCGATCCCGGCGATGACCGCCAGCGCCAGGCTCAACCGCAGGCGGCGTGCGATGGCCTTGAGGTCGGCATGTTTCCAGTGCGCCATCGGGCCGATTGCCATCAGCACCAGCAACGGCACCATGACCGGAACGAAGACGGTGTTGAAATAGGGCGGTCCCACCGACAGCTTGCCCATGCCCAACGCGTCGATCAGCAGCGGATACAGGGTGCCGAGCAGCACGCTGCCGGCGGCAACCACCAGCAGCACGTTATTCACCAGGAGCATGGTTTCGCGCGACACCAGACCGAAGCTGCCACCGACGCTGACCTTGGGCGCACGCCAGGCAAACAGCGCCAGCGAACTGCCGACCACCACCGCCAGCAGGACCAGGATGAACACGCCACGACGCGGATCGGAGGCAAAGGCATGGACCGACGTCAACACCCCGGAACGAACCAGGAAAGTACCCAGCAGCGAGAGCGAAAACGCCGCAATCGCCAACAGCACGGTCCAGTTCTTGAAAGCGCCCCGCTTCTCGGTCACTGCCAGAGAATGGATCAGCGCGGTACCTACCAGCCAAGGCATGAAGGAAGCATTTTCCACCGGATCCCAGAACCACCAGCCGCCCCAGCCCAACTCATAGTAGGCCCACCAACTGCCCAAGGCGATGCCGAACGTCAGGAAGATCCACGCCGCGGTGGTCCAAGGCCGCGACCAGCGCGCCCAGGCGGCATCCAACCGGCCGGATATCAGCGCCGCGATGGCGAAGGCGAACGCCACCGAAAATCCGACGTAGCCCATGTAGAGCATCGGCGGATGGAACACCAGACCGGGATCCTGCAACAGGGGGTTGAGATCGCGACCCTCCGCGGCCGCTGGCAGCAGGCGCTCAAACGGGTTGGAGGTGAATAGGACGAAGGCCAGCAGGCCGATGCCGACCAGACCGAGCACCGCCAGCACCCGCGCCACCATGACTTCCGGCAACTGGCGCGAGGCCAGGGACACGGCGGCCGACCAGCCGGAGAGCATCAGCACCCACAACAGCAGCGAGCCTTCATGGCCGCCCCAGACGGCGGCGAAACGATACAGGGTCGGCAACTGGGTATTGGAGTGCTGGGCAACGTAGGCCACCGAGAAATCATTGGCGAGGAAGCTCTGCGCCAGGCAACCGAAGGCAACCGCAATCAGCAAGAATTGCGTCTGTGCCGCGGGTCGCGCCAGCGCGATCCATTGCGCCCGCCCGCCGAATCCCTCGCGCTGCGCGCCGAGCAGCGGCAATACGCCCTGCACGACGGAAACTACAAAGGCAAGAATCAGGGCGAAGTGTCCGAGCTCTGGGGTCATGGCGTCTTCTTGGCCTGGTCCAGCGCGTGCTGGGCTTCCGGCGGCATGTAGTTCTCGTCGTGCTTGGCCAGCACCTCGGTGGCGGCAAAAATGCCGTCGCCGCCAAGCCTGCCTTGCACCACCGCGCCCTTGCCGTCGCGGAACAGGTCGGGAAGAATGCCTTTGTACGCGACCGGAATTTCCTTGACCGTATCGGTAATGACGAAATGCACGGTCATATCCTGACGCTTGACCGAGCCCTCCTTCACCAAGCCGCCGATGCGGAATGCTTTTCCTTGCGGCGACTTGCCGGCGGCCACTTCCGAAGGCGTCACATAGAGCGCGATATTGCTGTCGAGTGCATTCAGGGCCAATCCGGCGGCAATCGCGAGCGAGGCGAGTCCGCCGACAATCAGGGCGATGCGTTTCTGTCTGGGTTTCATTGAGTTCTTTGCTGGAGGTCGAGTTCGTCGGCAAGCCGTTCGCGGATCAGGCTCTGGCGAACCTCGCTAAGACGCCGCTTTGCCAGTAAAGGTTCCGCGACCATGAGCACGGCGCAAGCGCCGAAACTGCCCCAGACGTAGAACGCATAGCCGCCCATGGCAAAAAACTCGCCGACGCTATTCCACTGCATGTTTCACCCATTCCGTGTGCCGCTCGCGTTCGAGGATGATGGCGCGCACCCGCAGCAGCGCCACCGCGATCGAATACATCCAGAAGCAGAGCGCCATCATCAGCATGCCCCACAGCATGGTCTGCGCCATCGAGGGTGCCTTGTTGAGGTTGATCGTGGAACCCTGATGCAGGGTGTTCCACCACTTCACCGAAAAATAGATGATCGGGATATTCACGACGCCGACCAATGCCAAAATCGCCCCAGCCTTGTCGGCGCGGCGAGGATCGTCGATGGCCGCCTGCAGCGCCATGAAGCCCAGGTAGAGAAAGAACAGAATCAGTTCGGAGGTCAACCGCGCGTCCCATACCCACCAAGCACCCCACATCGGCTTGCCCCACAGGGCTCCGGTCCACAAGGAAAGCGCGGCCATCAAGGCCCCGGTCGGCGCCAGCGCCTGCGCCATCATGCCCGACACCCGCGTGTTGAGCGCCAGCCCAAGGCCGGCCCAGAAGGCCATCACCAGGTAGATGAACATCGACATCCACGAGGCCGGAACATGCACGAAAATGATCCGGTAGCCCTCGCCCTGTTGTGCATCGGTAGGCGCCACAAAGAACGAAATCCACAGCCCGGCGATACCGAAGGCCGCCGCCGCGCCCCAAAACCATGGAATCAGGCGCCCGGCGAGCGGATAAAAGCTCTGCGGGCTGGCAAACCTGAACCACTGAATAATCGACTGCCTCACTCCAATGCAACCCTCAAGGCGGCCGTGGTTGCCCACGGCGCAAAGAAAACGGCCAAAGCCAGCATCGCTGCCAGCAAAGACAAATGCCCTCCCGAACCGAGACCGGCGATGTGGGCCTCCACTGCGCCCGCACCAAAAATCAGCGCCGGGATGTAAAGCGGCAATACCAGCAGGGCCAGCAACACGCCGCCGCCACGCACGCCCAGAGTCAGCGCCGCACCGATCGCACCGATCAGAGACAACAAAGGCGTCCCCAACAGCAGCGCCACGGTCAGGACAGCCAATGCCGACGCGTCCAGATCGAACTGCAGGCCAAGTACGGGTGCCAGCAACACCAGCGGCAAGCCGCATAACAGCCAGTGCGCCAGTATTTTACCGGCAACCAGCAGCCCCAAGGGAGATGGCGACAAGGCCATTTGTTCAAGGGTACCATCCATGTGGTCGGCGGCAAACAGGCGCGGCAAACCGAGCAAGGTCGCCAGCAGCGCGGCAACCCAGAGAATTCCCGGGGCGATCTTCTTCAACAGCACGGGTTCCGGTCCGATGCCCAGAGGAAACAGGCTGGTAACGATAACGAAAAAGAATACGGCCGTCAGCACCTCGCTCTTGCGCCGCAAGGCAAGCAACAGATCGCGGCGCACCGTCGCCAGCAAGGCGTTCATGCCTTCTCCTGCCGGCTCTGCACGGCTGGCTGCGATACCGGACAGGAAAGCGTAGTCCTCACAGTACCAGCGCCTTGCCGCCAGGGACGGGCAGAGGCTGATGGCTGGTCAGCACGGCCATCCCACCTGTGGACAAATGCTCGGCAATCAGATCTCCAAGCAGCCTAACTGCGGATACATCGAGTGCGTTGAAGGCTTCATCCAATACCCACAAGACCGCCGGACGCGTCAGCAAGCGGGCGAGCAGCACGCGCCGCTTCTGCCCGGCTGAAAGCACGCGCACCGGCAACTCCTCGCGGCCGCGCAATCCCAGCCGGATCAGGGCGGCAAGTGAAGTGCGTTCATCGAGCGCGATGCCGTCCAATGCCGCCGCCAGATGCAGGTTCTCCAGCGGCGTCAGGTCTTCCTTGACCGCTGCATGGTGTCCGAGATAAATCAGGTCGCGGCGAAATTCAGTCGACGGTGCCGGTTCTTCGCGCCAGAGTATTTTTCCTGCGTCGGCCGACGAAAGGCCCACCAGCAGGCGCATCAGGCTGGTCTTGCCGGCGCCGTTTTCCCCCTGTACATGTAACCATTCACCTGCGGCGAGCGAGAAGCTGACGTCGGCAAACAGGCGGCGTTCACCGCGCGAACAGGCTAGACCTGAAACATTGAGCATGGGGGTGGATTGTGCCCGAAACAAGGTCTTTGCGACTTGCGCCGGGTCAAGCGGGCTGCCGCGCCGGCAGCAACACCGTTGCGATCGCGGTCAAGACCAGCACCAGAGCCGCAAAGTCCTGCCAGCGTGGAGCCTCATTCAAGAAAATCATTCCGCTGAAAACGCCCACCACCGGAATAATCAGGGACCCAAGGGAGGATACGGACGCCGGGACCATCTGGACCAGCTTATTCCACGCCCAGTAGCAGAACAACAAGCCGACAAAGACGTTGTACCAGAAGCCGAACATGGGCCAGAAACTCACCCGGCCCCATTCGACGCTTTCCAGCGCATGGCCTGACAGCGCAATGGGTATGCCGCCGAGCAAGGTCTGCCACGCCGTCAGTGCCGTTATCGGCATGGGCAGGGGATCGCGTTTGTAGATGACCAGCCCGCCGGCCCAAAAGATGGCTGCAACGAGCATGAAGATTACGCCAAACGGCGCGCTGCCGAGCTTTTCGAACTCGGTACCGATCAACAGCGCCATGCCGCCCATGCCCAGCATCAAACCGATCAGGCGGCGCAAGGTAAGCCTGTCGTTGAGAAACCAGGCCGACAACAGCGCACTCCAGATCGGCATGGTGTAACCGAGGATCGCCGCCCGGCCTGAAGGCAGCAGGCTCACCCCATAAATTGCAAACATGTTCCAGCCGACGATATTGCATGACGCCATGGCCAGCAATTGCCGCCAACGTCCAGCAGGCACTTTCAAGGACTGCCCGGAAAGCCAGGCGATGCCAAAGAGCCCGACGGAAGCCAGCAGAATGCTGTCGCCACGGAATATCCAGCGCGGAATCTCGGCGATCACGACTTTCATGATTGGCCAGTTGAAGCCCCATCCTATCGATAGCAGACCCAGCAGGACGAGGCCGGCGCGTGGAATGTGGGAGGTCGACATGGTGCGCGAGTGTCGCACGGAGGTACCGCCTTTACAATCCATGCATGTCGCCTACCGCCCTCCTACCATTGCTGGCCACCACAGCCCTGCTTTCGCTGGCGACTGCAGGCATATTGCTGATCACTGGGCCAGCCCTGCCGCAGTTGGCTGCCCACCTTGCCTTTGCGCTAGGCGTTATGCCCTTGATTCTGGCGGCGATGAGTTACTTTGTGCCGGTGCTGACGCGCGGTTCGAGCCCGTGCTTTGCCGCGTGGTGGCCTCCGTTGCTGGCCTTGACTGGTGGCGCATTGGCGGTTTTCTCGTTCGTCAGCGATTTTTCGCCGACGCGACTAAGTCTCGGCGCGGCCCTGGGAGGAGTTGCCGCACTCAGCCTCGGCGGTTGGACCTTGAATCGGGCGCGCAAAATGTTCGGTCCGCGCCATCGGGGACTGGACTGGTATCTCGCCGCGCTCGGCTTTCTCCTGCTGGCGCTGCTGGCGGTGGTCCTGATGCCGATGTTTCCCGCCCAGCGCAATGAACTGCGCCTGTTTCACTTGCATGCCAATTTGCTCGGCTTTGTCGGACTGACCGCGCTTGGCACGCTGCAAGTGCTGCTGCCAACCTGCCTGGGGCAAGCAGACCCCGATGCCGCCTGGCGTCTGCGACGCGACATCAAATGGGCCGCGGCAGGCGCCATGTTGATCGCGCTTGGCGCATCGATCCGCTTGCCCGCCGACGCCATGCCAGGATCCACGCTTGCGCTACTGGGTATGGCGTTCTACGGGTGGGTCGTCCTGCGCATGCTCCAGGCTTGGCAATCCCGCTTCGGCAAGGCGCTGCTGCAGATGCACGGCGCCGCTCCTTCCCTGACCTCGGCTGCGCTTGGCTTGCTCGGCATGCTGGCATTGGGTCTGGCGCACGGGTTCGGGTGGCTGCCGGCACGCCCCGCGGTCGCTGGCTTTGTCTTCGCTTTCCTGCTGCCACTGGTGAGCGGGGCCACCGCGCACCTGTTGCCGGTCTGGTTGCGACCGGGAGTACAAGGCGAATGGCATCGGATCCTGCGCGCCCGACTTTGCCGTTGGAGCGGGCTACGAGGTCTGTTGTTTCTGCTGATTGGCCTGATTGTCGCTGTATCTTGACCCACCGCAGGAATCAGGAAAATGCGATAGCATTAATAACTTGATCGTCCACAAGCAGGAGACCGCCATGGCCCGCAAGAAAAAGCTCGACTTCAGTGATATCGCGACAGATCGCAAGAAGGAAAACCTCAATCAAAAAGATTTTTGGGCGAGGTATGGCGTCACGCAGTCGGGTGGCTCCCGCTACGAATCCGGCCGCAACATTCCCAAGCCGTTGGCGATTCTGTTGTGGCTGCATCGATCCGGGAAAATCGCCGACAAGGACCTCAGCGACGCCCAGAAGTAAGTAATTGGTAAAAAAGCTTAGCACCGGCGCCCGCAGTTGCCGACGGCAGGCGTTTTGCCGTTCCCGGCTCTGGTGGATATACGCTCTGGTTGCCTGACATTCCGGCAGGACTGCGATGCTGCAGCAAGACGGAAAGACAAAGCCGAATCAACTTGGGAAGTTGATTCGGCTTCTTGTTTGGTGGGTTGTGAGTGGCTCGAACACTCGACCTACGGATTAAGAGTCCGCTGCTCTACCAACTGAGCTAACAACCCGAATTTTCAATTATATATTACGGTGGTGGGTCGGGCGAGATTCGAACTCGCGACCAACGGATTAAAAGTCCGCTGCTCTAC
>MHZX01000038.1 GCA_001828935.1 Rhodocyclales bacterium RIFCSPLOWO2_02_FULL_63_24 | reverse complement strand
TGCCCATCAGGTCGTTGGAGACCATGCGCGCGTAGTCGGCGGGATCCTGCTTGTCGCCGATGTAGGTGTTGATCGCGGACAAGCCCTGCGCCACGGCGCCGGAGCGGTCCATCGCGGCCTTGTCGACCAGCTTGATCTTGAGTTCCTTGCCGGTCTCGGCCTTCAGAGCCTCGGCCCAGCGCATGATTTCGTAAGCGGTGCCGCAGCAGGCCATGCCGCCGCCGACCAGCAGGACGTCCAGTTCTTCGTAGACGATTTCCGGTGCTTCAAATGTTCCAGCCATTTTTGGTTCCTCGATTTGTCGATTACTTGCGGATCAGTTCAGCAGGGTTGCCGGCGCGGAAGCCGCCCATGACGGACCGGGTAAACACGCCTTCGGCGGTGAGCTCGGACATCTTGGGCATCGGCTTGTTGCCGTAAGGATCGATCGAGCCTTCGGCCGTGGTGCGGATCGGGAACTTGAAGCGCTTCAGCGTGCCGTTGCGGAACTTGATGGTCCACATGATGGAATCGGAACCGCGCAACGGCTGTACCGAGCCGCCCAGCGGCACGATGTCGGCGTAGTGGCGGGCTTCGATGGCGCCCTGCGGGCAGATCTTGACGCAGGAGTAGCACTCCCAGCACTGTTCCGGTTCCTGGTTGAAGGCTTTCATGGCATGGCCGGTTTCGGAACCGTCCTTGTCGAGCTTCATCAGATTGTGCGGGCAGATGTACATGCAGGCAGTCTTGTCCTGCCCCTTGCAGCCATCGCACTTCTCGGTACGAACAAAGGTTGGCATTTGGTTTCTACTCCTAGGTTACGGTGTTTATGATCAAAAAATGCACGTGGAAAGCTGGGGTTGATATCTATCAGCGGGCCGAGTGTCCTGACAACTTGACCTCGACCTTCTCATGCTCGGCCAGGCTGGCGTAGTAGGCGCGCAGCACCTCCAGCACCTCGGGCCGTGAAAATTCGGCGGGCACGTCTCCGCCTTCGGACAGCATCTTGCGCAGCTTGGTGCCGGACAGCAGCAGGCGATCGGCCTCGCCATGCGGACAGGTGCGCGCCGACGCCATGCCGCCGCACTTGTAGCACCAGAAGGTCCAGTCGATCTTCAGCGGCTGGGTCTCCAGCGCGTCCCTGGGAATCTCTTCGAAGATGTGATGGGCGTCGAACGGTCCGTAATAGCTGCCGACGCCGGCATGATCGCGCCCGACGATCAGGTGCGAGCAGCCGTAGTTCTGGCGGAACAGCGCGTGCAGCAAGGCCTCGCGCGGACCGGCATAGCGCATGTCGAGCGGATAGCCCGCCTGCAGCACGGTGTTCTTGACGAAATAGTGTTCGGCCAGCGTGGCGATCGCCTCGGAACGCACGTCAGCGGGAATGTCGCCGGGCTTCAGGTTGCCCAGCAGCGAATGGATCAGCACGCCGTCGCAGGTCTCGATCGCGATCTTGGCCAGATATTCGTGCGAACGGTGCATCGGATTGCGCGTCTGGAAAGCGGCGACCTTGCTCCAGCCCATGGCTTCGAACCTGGCGCGGGTTTCCTTCGGCGACAGAAAGAGGTCGCCATACTTTTCCGGGAAATCACCCTGCGAAAGAACCTTGATCGGTCCGGCCAGGTTGATGTCGCCCTGCTCCATGACCATCTTGACGCCGGGATGCTCGATGTCGGTGGTCTTGAACACGGTCGCGCATTCATGCGCCTTGTCGATCGAATATTTCTCGGTCACCTTCATGGTGGCGAGAATCGAACCGTCGTCTGGATCGACCAAGGCGATGTCGTCGCCGGTCTTGATATCATTCGCCACGGACTTGTCTGTGGAGAGCGTGATCGGAATCGGCCAGAACAGCCCATTGGCCATTTTCATGCCGTCGCAGACGCCCTGCCAGTCGGTATGAGTCATGAAGCCCTCGAGCGGGGTAAAGCCGCCGATGCCTAGCATGATAATGTCGCCTTTTTCGCGCGAACTCACCTTGACCTTGGGTAGGGACCGGGCGCGGGCAAGTTCCACCTGCAGCGCCTGGCCTTCCAGCAATAAAGGTCGCAGACTGCCGCCGCCGTGCGGATTGACCAACGCCATGCCGAATCTCCTCTAATAGTGGTTATTCTCTGAAGACGGAAGGCTAACAATTTCCCCCCGACGCGCCAATGCGATTATTTCTATTTGGCGATAAGGGGATTGTTTATGGGCCTTGCAAAGGCCCCGATTGGAAGCTCTGATAACATTTGGCCGGCATCCCCCCGACAACCATTTTTCTACCAAAATGAAAGCAGTGATACTCGCCGGCGGTCTTGGTACACGTTTGGCTGAAGAGACCGCGCTGCGGCCAAAACCGATGGTCGAAATCGGCGGCAAGCCGATTCTGTGGCACATCATGAAAGGCTATGCGCACTTTGGTATCACCGATTTCGTGATTTGCCTCGGCTACAAGGGCTACATGGTGAAGGAGTACTTCGCCAACCTGGCGCTGCACACCTCCGACGTGACCATCGACTTGGTGAAAAACAGTGTCGATCTGCATCAAAATCATGCCGAGCCCTGGAACATTACCTTGGTCGATACGGGCGATAACACGCAAACGGGCGGCCGCCTGCGCCGTATTCGTCACCTGGTTGGTGGCGAGGATTTCTGCATGACCTACGGCGACGGGGTGGCCGACGTCGACATCGCGGCGCTACTGAATTTTCATCGCGAAGAAAAATGCCTGGCAACGGTGACCGCCGTGCGACCTCCTGGCCGCTTTGGCCGTCTTGACCTGAGAGGCCAGCGGGCAATCGGGTTTCAGGAGAAGCCGCGCGGAGACGGCGACTGGATCAATGGCGGATTTTTTGTGCTGTCGTCCGCCGCGCTCGACTGCATCGACGGCGACGACACGCTATGGGAAAAGGAACCGCTACAGCATCTGGCGGCAAGCAGGCAACTGGCGGCCTATCGCCATGATGGATTCTGGCAACCGATGGACACGCTGCGCGACAAGAACCATCTGGAAGATCTTTGGCTGACTGGCGACGCACCGTGGAAACTGTGGGCATGAATCCGGGTTTCTGGAAGGGCCGGCAGGTGTTTATTACCGGCCACACCGGCTTCAAAGGCGCCTGGCTGGCGTTATGGCTGCAGAAAGTCGGCGCTGGCGTGACGGCGTTTTCGCTGGAGCCGCCGACCCACCCTAGCCTGTTCGAGGCGGCGCAGGTAGCCCAAGGCATCACTTCGATCCACGGCGACATCCGCGACTACGATGCGCTCGGCGCGGCGCTGCGCGACAGCGGCGCAAGCGTCGTGTTCCACCTCGCGGCGCAAGCCACCGTGGCCGATGGCTACCGCTTGGCGCGCGATACATTCGCCACCAACCTCACCGGCACCCTCAATCTTCTGGACGCGATACGCGAATGTCCGGCCGTAAAGGCTGCCGTCGTCGTCACCAGTGACAAATGCTATGTCCCGTCGGCCGCCGGCGAACCCCTGCGCGAAGGCGATCCGCTGGGCGGGAAGGATCCTTACAGCGCCAGCAAAAGCTGCGCAGAAATTGCCACGGCCTGCTGGCGTGAGTCGTTCTTCAATGCCGACGACTCGCCGCGCATCGCCACCGCACGCGCCGGCAACGTAATCGGCGGCGGCGACTGGGCGGCGCACCGCCTGCTGCCCGACATCGTGCGCGCCTTCCACGCCGGAAATCCGGTGTCCCTGCGCATGCCGGACGCCGTTCGCCCATGGCAGCATGTACTCGAAGCTCTCGCCGGCTATCTGCTGCTGGCGGAACATATGTGCGGCGGCGTGGGAGCCCGCTATGCGCAAGCCTGGAACTTCGGTCCCGCGGAATCCGACCAGTTGATGGTCGGCGAATTCGCCGAACGCTGCGCGCGCCTTTGGGGCGGAAACGCTCGCGTCGAAGTTGCGCAGACCAACTTCCAGAAAGAGACAGAGACCTTGCGCCTCGACGCCACGCATGCGCGTCAGACCCTCGGCTGGACGCCGCACTGGAATGCCGATCAGGCGCTGCAGCACACACTGGACTGGTATCGGGCCTGGTATGCAGGCTCCGGCGACAAAGACTGCATTCGTGCCCTGACACTGGCGCAAATCGATGACTACACTGGAACGCCATGACGGCCGAGAAACAGCGAGAACAGATACTTGCCCTGGTACGCGACTACGCCGCACAAAAGGAGTTGCGTCAGCCCTTCGCCGCAGGAAGTAGCGCCGTGCCGGTCTCCGGACGGGTGCTCGATGCCGAGGCCTATGTCGCTCTGGTGGATGCCGCGCTCGATGGCTGGCTCACTACCGGTCGCTTCAATGACGAGTTCGAAAAGCAGATCGCGGGCCGCATCGGAGTGGCCCGCGCCTTTACGGTAAATTCCGGATCGTCGGCGAATCTGCTGGCGCTTTCCGCGCTGACATCGCCGCTCCTCGGCGAGCGTGCCTTGAAACCCGGCGATGAGGCCATCACTGCGGCGGCAGGCTTCCCGACCACCATCAATCCAATTCTGCAGAACGGCCTGGTTCCCGTTTTCGTCGATTCCGAACTGCCGGCCTACAACCCCGGCGCTGCAACAATCGCGGCAGCCATCGGCCCCCGTACCCGCGCCATCATGCTGGCCCACGCACTGGGCAATCCCTTCGAAGCCGCGGCGCTGCGCGCTCTGGCGGACCGGCACGGCCTGTGGCTGATCGAGGATTGCTGCGATGCCTTGGGCGCCACCTATCAGGGGCGCAGCGTCGGAAGTTTCGGCCATATCGGCACACTGAGCTTCTACCCGGCGCACCACATCACTACCGGCGAAGGCGGCGCCGTATTCACCAACGATCCCGTGCTCGCCAGGGCCATCGAGTCCTTTCGCGATTGGGGCAGGGATTGCTACTGCGCGCCGGGCAAGGACAACACCTGCGGCAAACGCTTCGATTGGCAACTAGGTGCTCTGCCCTGCGGCTACGATCACAAATACACCTATTCGCACGCCGGCTACAATCTCAAGATCACCGACATGCAGGCGGCGCTCGGCGTCGCCCAAATGAGCCGCCTCGACGAGTTCATCGCTGCACGGCGACGCAACTTTGAGCATCTCAAGGCACGACTCGGCGCATGCGAGGAATTCTTGATGCTGCCGGAAGCCACACCTGACAGCGATCCATCGTGGTTCGGCTTTCTGCTGACCCTACGCGAAAACGCTCCGTGCAGCAGGGTCGATCTCCTGCGCTATCTCGACCAGCACAAGATTGGAACGCGCTTGCTGTTTGCCGGCAATGTCACGCGCCAGCCATATATGCAAGGCCGCACCTACCGTGTGGCAGGAGCGCTGACCAACGCCGACGTCATCACCGAGCGCAGCTTTTGGATTGGCATCTATCCCGGGCTCACCCCCGAGATGCTGGATTACGCCGCCGACAGGATCAGCGAGTTTCTCGGTGTCGGATTTGACTAGTGGCCGGCAGCCTCAATTCCATTCGTCGTCAGAACCATCCCGGAGTTACCAGCCAATGAAGCCCCTTGTCATTTTCGAGATGGCCAACAACCACATGGGCGACATCGTCCATGGCATGGCCATCATCAAGGCCTTTGCCGACGTCGTGACGCCCTATCGAAGTACCTTCGAGTTCGCCTTCAAGCTGCAGTATCGCGAGCTCGACACCTTCATCCGCCCCGACTACAGGGGACGCAGCGACATCAGGTATGTGAAACGCTTCGAGGAAACCCGCCTGACCGACGCGGATTTCCGGCGCCTCATCGGGACGATGCGGGACCATGCATTCCTCACCGTGTGCACTCCCTTTGATGAAGCGTCGGTGGCGCGCATCGAGGCCCATGGCATCGACGTCGTCAAGATCGCCTCCTGCGCTCTGACCGACTGGCCGCTGCTGGAACGCATTGCACTCTGCAAGTTGCCGATCATCGCCTCGACGGCAGCATCCGGCGTCGAGGATATCGACGCCGTAGTCAGTTTTTTCCAGCACCGACAAAAGCAACTCGCCCTGATGCACTGCGTCGGAGAGTACCCGACGCCGGACGAACACCTGGCCATCCGGCAGATCGAACTGCTGCGCCAGCGCTATCCGGATGTGCGCATCGGCTTCTCAACTCACGAACAGCCCGACAATACGGTAGCGATCATGCTGGCGCTGACCAGCGGTGCAACGGTGTTCGAGAAGCATGTCGGCCTGCCCAGCGAGCGCTACGCCAACAACACCTACTCGGCGTCGCCGACACAGATTGCCGAATGGCTGGCCGCGGGCCGCCGTGCGCTGGACATGCTAGGCCCCACGGAGCGCTACGTGCCGACTGATGCGGAATGGGAAGGCCTCACGGCGCTCAAGCGCGGCGTATTTGCCCGCCGCGATTTGCCTGCCGGAACCATACTGACGGCCAACGATGTGTTTTTTGCCTTCCCCCCGGATCCGGGACAAGTGACGGCCAACGACTGGTCGAAGTATGTCAGCCATACGCTCAACCAGCCTGTCGTCGCAAACGCGCCGATCATGCGGCAGCAAACCACTGCGCAGCACCATCGACAGCATGTGATGGCCGCGGTGAAAGCCGTTCGCAGCTTGCTCAGGGAAGGGAATGTCATTCTGCCGGGCCTCAGCGAACTCGAAATTTCCCATCACTACGGGCTCGAAAAGTTCGACCGCTTCGGCCTGACCATGATCACCATCGTCAACCGGGAATACTGCAAGAAAGTCCTGGTCATGCTGGCCGGACAAACGCACCCCGAGCAGTATCACGAGCAGAAGGAAGAAACCTTCGTTGTCCTCCATGGCACGATGATCCTGAAGCTGGACGGCGTGGCGCAGAAGGTCAAGCCGGGCGATGTGGTCACCGTGGAGCGAGGTGTTCGCCACGAATTCCACACGGAATCGGGCGTCGTCTTCGAGGAAATTTCCTCGACCCACATCAAGGACGATTCCTTCTACACCGACCCGACGATTGCCTCCAACGCGCAGCGCAAGACCCACCTGGCCTACTGGATGTAAACCCGATGCGCGTCGCCGACTATCTGATGTCCAGCCTTGCCGACCTCGGCATCGACCATGTTTTCGCTTTGCCCGGCGGCGGCGCCATGCACCTCAACGACGGACTCGCCTGCGAGCCGCGCATCTCCGCGATTCCCTGCCATCACGAGCAGGCCTGCGGCATTGCCGCCGAAGCCTGGGGACGGGTCACCGGTAAGTTCGGCGTCGCCATGGTGACCACCGGCCCGGGCGCAACCAACGTCATCACACCGGTAGCCGGAGCCTGGATCGAGTCGGTGCCGATGCTGGTGATTTCCGGGCAAGTCAAACGTGCCGACCTTCTGCGCGACCGTCCGCTGCGACAGAGCGGCGTGCAGGAAGTCGACATCGTGCCGATCGTGCGTTCGATCACCAAGTATGCGGTGACAGTGCAGGATCCCGCCACTATCCGCTACCACTTCGAGCGTGCCCTCCATGAAATGCGGGGCGGACGACCGGGGCCGGTTTGGCTGGACATCCCGCTCGACGTCCAGGCAGCGCAGATAATTTCGGCAGAGCTTGCCGGCTACACTCCCGAGGCCAAAGCACTGCCGGACCTTGGCGAGCCCATTCAGCGCACCCTCGAACTCATCGACGCGGCCGAACGCCCACTGATTCTCGCCGGACACGGCGTTCGCCTTGCGGGTGCGGCACAGCGCTTCTTGGCGCTCGCCGAATATCTCAACATCCCGGTCGTGACGACCTGGAATGCGCTTGACCTGATCCCCTGGACGCATCCGCTATGCGTCGGCAGACCAGGCGTGGTTGCCTTGCGCGCCGCCAATTTTGCGGTACAGAACTGCGACCTGCTGATATCGATCGGCTCCCGCCTCGACAACATCATCACCGCCTACAACCCGCGGGGCTTCGCCCGCGCCGCGCGCAAGATCGTGGTCGACGTCGACCCGCGAGAAATAGACAAGCTCGACATGGCCATTGACCTGCGCTTTCCTGTCGATGCCGGCACTTTCATCGACACGCTGACCGCAAACGCAAGGTCGCACAGCTTGCCCGACCGCTCCGCGTGGCGTCTGCGCTGCGCCGATTGGAAGCAACGCTATGCAGTGGGGGAGGGTAAGCCCTTCGGCACCGACGGACCGATCAGTCACTACCATTTCGTGTCGGCGCTGTCCGATGCTGCACCACCCGACACCCCGGTATCCACCGGCAGTTCCGGGCTCGGCGTCGAGGCGTTCTACACAGTGTTTCGCAACAAGTCCGGCCAACGCGTATTCCTCACCTCCGGACTCGGCGCGATGGGCTACGGACTGCCCGCCGCCATCGGCGCCTGTCTTGCCGGCGACCGGCGGCCCATGATCGCGGTGGAAAGCGATGGCAGCCTGCAACTCAATCTTCAGGAACTGGCGACGCTGAAAGCGCAGAACCTGCCGATTTGCCTGGTGATCATGAACAACGGCGGCTACTGTTCGATCCGCAACACTCAGCGCAACTATTTCCAGGAACGCTATCTCGGCACCGGCCCGGAGGCCGGCCTGTGGCTACCCGACCTGGAACGAGTAGCCGCCGTCTACGACATGCCGTTCCTGCGGATCGCCGATGCCCGGTGCATTGATTCGGCCCTGAGCCAAGCTCTCGCGCTGCCAAGGCCCTGCCTCATCGATGTTCGCCTGCTCGAAAATGAAACGCTGGCGCCCAAGGCAGCGGCAATTCCCCAAGCGGATGGGTCGATGATCTCCATGCCGCTGGAAGACATGTCCCCCCTGCTATCGCTGGAACAATTGCAGTTGGAGATGACCGCGCCCTTGCATCCCGCGTCTCTGGCAGCCCGCATCCATGAAGAAAGGTAATCGCTTTGACGAAACGCCCAGGCAGCGATGCCGGGTATGTCGAAATGCACTGAGCGCCGGCAGTCTGTTGCGTTACCGCGGAATGCCCGTCGCGGCGCAGTCCTTTCCGGAGGCGCACACCATCGGACTCGATCGGGGAAGCGATCTGAGCGTGTTTCAGTGCCCCGTCTGCGGCCTGGTGCAACTCGATGCGAAACCGGTACCCTATCATCGTGAAGTCATTCGCGCGGCGGCCTTTTCGGATGAAATGCGGAGGTTTCGCCGATCACAGTTCAAGGAGTGGATTGGCCGGTATGGACTGGCGGAAAAAAGCATCCTCGAGGTTGGATGTGGTCGGGGTGAGTATCTGAGCCTGCTGAATGAATGTGGAGTCGACGCCCATGGACTTGAATACTCCGCAGCATCCGTAACGATCTGCAAGGAACTGGGGCTGTCGGCCCAGCGGGGCTATATCGGAGACGCTAAAAAGTTGGTTTCCGGCGCGCCGTTCGACGGGTTCATGACTCTGAATTTTCTCGAACACTGGCCAAATCCATGCGCCAGCCTTAGAGGCATCGCCAGCAATCTATCGGTTGGCGGCGTCGGACTTGTCGAGGTGCCCAACTTCGACATGATTCTGGAGAAGCAGCTCTTTTCCGAGTTCATCAGCGACCATCTTCTTTACTTCACCCGGGAAACGCTCTCTTTCACCCTGCAAAGCAGCGGATTCCAGGTTCTTGAGTGCACTAGCGTGTGGCACGACTACATCCTATCGGCTGTCGTCCGCAAGCGACCCATTACTGACCTCTCGGCGCTTGACAGTCGGCGCTCCGAACTTGCGGATGCGCTGCGGGCATTTATCCAGAGCTGTCTATCGGGCCGGGTCGCCATCTGGGGCGCGGGTCATCAGGCGCTTGCGGTTATTGCGCTCACCGGTATCGCACCAAGCGTCAGATATGTCGTAGATTCGGCACCATTCAAGCAAGGCAAATTCACGCCTGCCACACACCTTCCGATCGTACCCCCAAGCGCTCTTGAGAGCGATCCGGTGGATGCGATAGTGGTCATGGCGGCCAGCTATTCGGATGAAGTCGCGGCAATCATCCGGACACGGTACGGGCCAGAAATATCGGTCGCCATTCTTCGCGACCATGGGCTGGAGGTATGGTAACGGAACGTATGGATAAACTACCGCTCGGCGACCTGACAGCCAAACTCAGGAACTCCATTGGCAATCCGCGCGAAGGCTTGCCGAAGGAGGCCTTCCTGCTCGTCAGCGAGCTTACGCCCTTGATCAATGTCGACCTGTTGGTGAAAAATAATCAGGGTGAAACACTCCTTACCTGGCGCGAAGATGAGTACTACGGACCTGGCTGGCATGTTCCGGGCGGCATAGTCAGATTCAAGGAACGATTCTCCGCCAGAATTCGGGCGGTTGCGAAGAACGAACTGGGTGTCCCTGTCCAGGCGGACGATATGCCTCTTGTGATGAATGAGGTCATGGCTGCTCATCGCGATGTTCGCGGGCACTTCATCTCGCTGCTCTATCGTTGCCATCTGCTCGGTGCGCCGGCAAGACACCTGGAGCATGTTCACGGCATGCCGAAAAATGGCGAGTGGAAATGGCATGCAGGCAGTCCGGACAATTTGCTGCCGGCACATGAAATGTACCGAAAATATATTGATGGACAGACATAGCCCGTTTCGCGATCTGCCGGAAGTGATGGCACGCACCAGTGATATCTGGGAGCAACTCCGTGGAAAGTCACTTTTCATTACCGGGGGAACCGGTTTCTTCGGACACTGGCTGCTGGAAAGCTTCGCCCATGCGAACAAGGCGCTGGACCTTGATCTGAAGGTGCTCGTATTGACCCGGGATATTGACGCATTTCACAGCAAGGCCCCCCATCTGGCAGTCGACCCGGCTATTCGCTTTCATCAGGGAGATGTCGCGACTTTCGCATTTCCGAGTGGAACATATACGCACGTCATTCACGCTGCCGCTACGTCAGCTGACGAAACATTCAAAGGCGAGGATCCGCTGCACAAGTTCGATACCCTGACAAGGGGAACCCGCCGCGCACTGGAATTTGCTGCCGGCTGCGGAACCGAGCGCTTCCTTTTTGCCAGTTCCGGTGTGGCATACGGCGTTGCCCCGTCCGGCATGGCGTCGATTCCGGAGAGCTATTCCGGCGCTCCCGATACCCTTGACGTCAATTCCGCGCTCGGGCACGGCAAGCGTTCTGCAGAATTTCTCTGCGCCTATTTTGCAGCAAGGCACGGATGGGATCTGAGCATCGCCCGATGCTTTTCCTTCATCGGGCCGCGCCTTCCCCTTGATCTTCACTATGCGATTGGCAATTTCATCAAACAGGCGCACCAGGACCGGGAGATCATCGTCAATGGCGACGGAACGCCTCTCCGTTCCTATCTCTACATGGCGGATCTCGTCGTCTGGTTGCTTGCGCTGCTGCTAAAGGCTCCCCCAGGGCAGATATTCAACGTCGGCTCGGATCAGGCGATCAGCATTCACGATCTGGCTTATCTTGTCCGCGACATTCTGTGCCCTGGCAAACCGGTCCGCATTCTCGGCGAACGGGCCTACAGTGTCGGCAATGCAGTCCGCAGCCAATATGTTCCCGATATCTCCAAGGCACGCAAAGTGCTCGGCCTGGACGTCTGGACTCCCCTGGAGGAAGCCGTCCGTCGCACAGGCATGGCGTCCATTTAGTCACATTTAACGATCCAGACCAAGAAGATGCCACTCATCAGTATCGTCACTCCCTGCTACAACGAGGAAGACAACGTCGATCTGCTTTACGCCCGAGTCAAGGAACAGTTGGCGGGATTGAAGCAGTACGATCACGAGCACATATTCATCGACAACGCATCGTCCGATGGAACGGTGGACAGGCTGCGCCAGATAGCAGCCAGGGATCCCCATGTGAAATTGATTGTCAACACAAGAAATTTCGGACATATACGTTCGCCCATGCACGCCTATCTTCAGGCGAAGGGCGACGCCGTGATAGCGATGGCCGCTGACCTCCAGGATCCTCCGGAGATGATCCCGGAACTGATATCACACTGGGAAGAAGGCTTCAAGGTCGTTGTCGGCATCAAGCCCTCCAGCCGAGAAACTCTGGCAATGGCGTTCATTCGCCGCCTTTACTACCAAGTCATTGGCCGCATTTCTGAGGTTCCGTTGATTCCCAACTTCACAGGCTTCGGACTCTACGACCGCGAAGTAATCGAGGCCATCCGCAAACTCGATGATCCGTATCCTTATTTTCGCGGGCTCATATCCGAGTTGGGATTCCGCTACACCACCATTCCCTATGAGCAGCCGAGGCGAATCCGGGGCATCACGCACAACAATTTTTACACCCTCTACGACATGGGGATGCTCGGCATTACCAGTCACTCAAAACTGCCGCTACGAGTCGCAACCATGGCCGGCTTTTCCCTGTCGGCGATCAGTCTCCTGGTTTCTCTCGGCTATCTGGCGGCCAAGCTGCTCTATTGGGACAGCTTCTCGTTTGGTACCGCGCCAATAATCATTGGTCTGTTCTTCTTTGCGTCGGTTCAATTGTTCTTCATCGGTATCCTGGGAGAATACATTGGTGCGATTCACACTCAGGTCATGAAACGTCCGCTAGTCATCGAGAAAGAACGGGTGAACTTCAACCAGCCGGCGATTCCGAAGAGCTAGCATTGGCTTGCGGTCCAGCATCACTCCCTTCCTGAAGCACTAGATCTGTATGGTGATTTCTACACGCGATGCATGGAAAAGCGCGGAAGTTCGCTTCCTTGCGGTAGGTATCTTCAATACGGCGTTTGGCTATCTAGCCTTTGTTTTCCTGTATCTCGCATTCGGCACCCAGGTTCATTACCTGATAGTCAGTTCCATCGCGCACGTCGTGAGCGTCTTCGTGGCGTTCACAGGCCATAGGATATTGGTGTTTCGTTCAACGCGACCTTGGCTTGAAGAGTTCATCCGCTACAATGTCAGCCTGCTTTTCTCCTTCATCATCGGATTGCTGACGCTGTACGCAATGGTCGAATTTGCTAGACTGTCGCCGTCCGGCGGACAAGCTGTTGCGGTTATAGTTTCTGTTGTGGTCAGTTATGTGGCACACCGGTACTATTCATTCAGGCGTTAGCACGAAAGTCCATACATTTGACTCTATGGCTTATCGGCAGGCCCAATTCACCAGTACACCCGTGGAGCAAGTCCACACTATTTGAAGATTCTTACCATGACGCCAGTACTGGAAGTCCCCGATTGTGGGCTCACGGAAGCAGAAAGGGAAAAACGGAATGGCTTGAAGGCCAGGAAGCCGTATATCGCCGAGAAGTTGGCGCGGATATCCGCCATGGAGGAGCGCGGGGAAATCAGCCCCATCATCCGAATCGAAAAGAGCTACCTGTGCAACTTTCAGTGCACACACTGCTCAGCCGAATACTACATGGACCGGCACATGAAGAAAGTGCTGAAGGTAGTAGACGCCCGACGCAAGATTGACCTGGAAGACATACGCAATCTTTCCCACCAGGCAGATGAAATGGGCTTGGCGCGCTTCGTAATTACTGGAGGCGAGCCCTTGGTGATGAAGGATTTCGATGACGTCGTAGCCGCCATCGATCCTGAAAAGCACTATGTGATTACCGATACAAATGGCTGGTTTCTGGACGACAAGAGGGCAAAGCACCTGAAGGCCGTCGGCGTCGAAAAGGTCCAGTTGTCGTTGGACAGCTTTATCGAGCGGGATCACGACGCGTTTCGCAACAAACCCGGTTCGTACAAGAGGGTAATGCGGGCGATCGACGCCACGTTAAACGCCGGCCTCAATCTTCTGCTGTCGACGGTCCTTTTAAAGGGTCGGGTCAAGACGCAGGAATTTCGGGATATTTGCAAGTTCGCGACCGACAAGGGAATCAGCTTGTACGTTTCGTATGCAAAGCCCACCGGCTCGTGTACCGATCATCCGGAGTTCGTCATCGATAAGGAGGATGCTGATATCCTCCGCGAGCTGGAGAAACATTACAACGTTTTCTCTCACATGACTCCCTCATATGGTTCGTTCAAAGGTTGCATCACCGTAAAGGGAATTGTCACGGTAACTTCAACTTTCGAGGTTACCCCCTGCCCCTACATTGACTTTTCGCTCGGCAATCTGCGCGAGACCTCGCTGAAAGAGATTCTGGCCCGCGGCATGAGGAATCCTTGGCTTGGACCTCATCGACCCGATTGTCTTATCGGCGAGGATTCCAAATTCATCAAGATCCATATGGAGAAGACCCGCGGCGCCAACCATCTGCCGATACCTTGGGGGCAGGGATTCTCGGATACCGATTCCCTGACTGCCTAAGATTTCGTAAACTACACGTGGCACCTCACACAGGAATACCTTGGCGGCATGGCAAATAATGAAACGAGACTGCCCGAAAGTCGGCACGCAGCAAACGGACAAGACCTTTTCGACCACTATGGCAGGCTAATTCCTCCCAAACTCACGTCAGCGGTCCACCTCAACATCAGGAGAAGGTTTGTTTGCGTCCAGCCGACAATCGAATACGCGGCCATTCACCGACGAATCGCGAGACACCTCGGTTGCGATGACACGCTTTCAGTCACCGAGTTTGAATGCCGCGCCGAGGGAATTCTCGATACTCTGCGGAGCGATGCCGCAACCAGAGGCATTGTGAATGGCGTCGGTGTACCATTTTTTCTTCCAAAGTCCGCCACCACAGACATTGGACTGGCAATCGAGAATACCTACCTTAAGGCGGTTCGAAACGCATTTCTGGAACTGTTTCCAGACTACGCGTTCGTCAACTACCATGCAAGAAGTCTTGAGGGAAAACTCCAGGTCGCGCCGGGATCACGCCACGAACGGCTGTTGGAACGCATGGGGAAATCGCCCGTCGTCGGCTATTACTTCCCCTGTCTGCTCGAGTACTCGGTTCCCGCCGCTCTCGAGCAGATGCAAAGCCTTCCCGACAGCTTGATACTTGCTGGAGGATTCGATACCTGCGCCACATTTATTGCATGTCCCGACCTGCTGCTGAGAACCGACGAGTATCCTCCGCTGCTCTGGCTCGCCGGCCTGTCAGGCGAACGCGAAAGTATCGGCTATCACTTTGAAGCCTACGGCTACAACCTGACTTTCAACCGCAGAGCCCACTTTGGTCAGGCTGCGGAGTATTGGGCTTGTGGTCTTGTCGCTCTCGGCTGATTTGTCGGCAGCGAATGCCCGTCGGCAGATAATCCAGAGGTCGGGTTCCACTTCGAGGCTTACGGTTACGACCTCACCTTCAATCGCCGAGCGCATCTTAGCCACATTGATGTTGGGCTGATTGACCAGAAGCTGGCGAGAGAGACAATGCGAACCAACCGTGCCACGGGTGAGAATACACACATCGGCGGAACTACTGACAACCGTGTTGACCTTAACATCGGACCAGCGATGCCGCAGACGAATTCGTCATTCACAATGCCTGAAACATCGAGTTCCGCGTTTCGCGGCTCGAGTACCCTTGCGCTCATTCCGATTGTTCTGGTCATAGTCATTCTTGCAATTGCATCCGGTGCGGACAAGGGCACGCTGGCGCCGGTCGGATCAAGTTATTGGCCGATTCCCAAAGGCATCGGCTTGTATCTGCATCACCGTCCCGACATGCAGTCCGTTCTGTTCTTGCTCTATCTTGCGACTGCTTGCGTGATCGGTTCGCTTGCCATGGTGGTCTGCTTCGCGGTAGTCGATGTCGATAACTCGGCGCTTCCGCGACTGCTGTTGCCACTCGCCGGATTCATTCCCGGATACCTGATTCTGATTTGCCTGAATCGAATGGTGACCTTATTCATCACCAACGACACGGCCAAAATCATCCTGCCCTTGGTCTATGTTGCCACGGCCAGTGTTTTGGGCAGATTGGGTCGTTTGAGCGTGACTCGTCCAAGCATCCGTGAACTGTTTGCGTGCATAGTTCTTTCAGTCGGTTTGTTTTTTGTGTTCCTGATACTCCAAATTCAGTTGGACAACAGCGGACATGTGATAGGCGACGCTGTGGAGCGATCGTTTCCCATGCTTGTCCATGGCTTTGGTCTTTCACCTGGGGAACACTTCCCGATATTCCTGCAGCACTATGATGAGATGATGTTCCTGTTTCCCCTCCTCGGCCAAGACGGCAGAGACGCGCGATTCGTCGAGTCGTTTTGGCTGCTCTATTCACTCGGGAAAGCGTCAGCATTCACCGTAGCCATGCTGACAATCTTCGTCTTCTGTCGCAACGCAATGGCGTCCGCGCTTGCTGCAGCCTACCTTCTATTTGGCTGTGGCTATTTGTATGTTGGCAATTACCTGCTGATGTTCGATGCCGGCAACCCGCTTCGATTCAACCTGCATATGGGGCGCATCATACTGGCGATCTTGCCTCTGGTGATTCTCGGACTTGGTGCTTCGGGCAGATTTCGGTTACAACCGCGCGGCGTTTCGATACTGGTGCTATGCGCCTTGATTGGTATGGGTGCTTCCGCACTATCCTTGTCGCTGGCGCTTTTGTCAGTTTCCATCTGCGTCGGTCTGGCGATCGTGAGCCTGCCATTGAAGCCGGAAACGATCCTATTTTCGGCGACAGTGTTGCTTGCATCATTGATCAATGCCTACGCGCAGATAGACTCCAGTGCGATCGGATGGTTCTTCCTGGCCGGAATCGTTTTCGCCGCAATTGTCTTGGTGCCGGACCTTGTCCAGTCGTTTCCACGGCTTTCCTCAGGATTGGCCCAGAATGGAATATTGAAAGCAACCGCCGCGTATTTTGTCGGCTATGGCACAGGTTTGATGTTTCTTGGGAACTTTGCCTCTCAAGGAATACTTAATGCACTGGGAGTCGGCGAGATTCGCACGCTGATTTCGTTGGCCAATCCGATTCCGCCCTTTGCCATCGGCACCAACCCATTTTGCGGCGGGTCATATTCGGATCACTGCGGTGATCTTGGTTTGTTCATGACCAAATACGGCTTGGTACTGCTTCTGCCATGGTTTTCGATTTTTTTGCTGTTGTACCGGCAACTCCGCGGCAACGGAGAGAAGAGCGCGTCCGGTATGTCATGTACTACGGCGGCGTATGATGACAGCGTAAGGCTCGCATGGTCGCTTAAGCATGCCAAGATCATGCTGGTTGTTTTGTATTTCCTGGTATCCGGATTTTTTCTCTGGGATTTCACCAACGGGGCGATCGACACGAGTCCGGAAAACTTGGTGCGCTGGCTACCTGTCTGGTTGAAGTCACGCTTTGTGGAGCCATGGGCCTACGCTGCCTTGGCGTTTTCCCTGTCAATCGTGTGGCTGCGGGCCGGGGCAAGGCTGAAGATCTTGATACTCACGTTTCTGGCATGGCAAGTCTTGGCATATCCGTTTTTTGCAGAGACAGCTCTTCATCAAGTGTTTCTTCGAAATCTGTCTTATCTGTCCAGTGCGCTGCAATGATAGTGACCAGTCAAGTTTGGGCGTGTTGGGGCATTGACGCTGATTTGCGGTCCACGTCGCGACGCATATGAGCCTCCATAGGTAGAAGTTTGCACTGTCAGATACGGCGGGTTCAGGTTTGAGGTGCATCGACGATATGGGGAGAGTGTAGCTGCTTCGTGAACACCTCTCGTAAAACGTCTTATAGCCAAGGCATTTTCCGGGGCGATGGTTACTCAGCAGTCGCCAATATAGGCGACAGAAGGAGCTTTGAAGAATGAGCGAGCAAGGAGCGGCAATTTCTGGAGTACAGCAACCTGCTCCTCTATTTTGTCGGGGAGCTTTTCTCCCTTTTGCAATGACCGCAGCGCGGTGCCGGTACGTTTGACATGACTGGCTCTCTTGTATTTCGAGTGGGTGATATCGGCTTTCGGCGTGCCGGATTGGGCATTCGCGCAGCGGGGTGGCGTCAAGGGCGGGCGGCGTCTTTTTGCAGACCGGCGAAGCGCATCCTTAACGCTGCCACGATGCGCATACGCTTCGAAATAGCCGTGGCTGTAGCATTTCGCTGTGACGGCCATGACGACCAGAGCGACTCAGGAGTGCCGGCAGCGCAGTGGCGAGGCGCAGATCTTCTTCGGGGGTGGCGGTCAAATCGGATCGATGGCGACATGAAACCTACCCACTCAAATTTCAAGAAAGCCAGTTTTCTGGTAACACTATGAGTGAGAGCAGTATCGTGGAATTGGAAAGGGTAACGGTAAAAAGGCGTCCGTACACTCATTATGGAGCGAAGAGTTTTTACATCACCCTGATCAGGCCTCCCGCGGTCTGTGCGGCGGACGCGGTAAACATCTCGTCGTTGACGCCCCCGCTGGCATTGGCCTATTTGTCGGGCTTTCTGAGAAAGGCCGGGTATTCGGTCACCAACATAGATTCCATAGGAGAAGGAATCGACGAAATTCATTCCCTTCAACGAAATCCAAATATGGAAGCACAGGGGCTTTCAGTTGGCGAGATATTGCTGCGTATCCCAGAGGAGACCGACCTCATTGGTGTTTCCTGCATGTTTTCGCTTGAATGGCCAGCAACCCGCGATTTGATTCTGCAGGTCAGAACCCACTTTCCAAGGATACCGATCGTTGTCGGCGGCGAGCATGCGACCGCTCTTCCAGAGTTCTGCCTGAAGGAATGTCGGGCGATCGATTTCATAGTGCTGGGAGAAGGTGAGTTAATCCTCAATCATTTGGTGGAGGCGCTCCATGAAGGGAAAAGTACCAATGGCATACCAGGAATTCTCAGCCGCTCAAGATTGGCGGGGGAGCATGGAAGCGGATACGGCCGAGCAAGCCCTTCAAGCCGCATCGATGGGGCTTCTGGAATCCGATTCAGGGATCTGGATGAATTGCCTTGGGCAGCCTGGGATCTAACACCAATTCAGGCCTATCTTGACCGTAAAATGACGTTTGGCAGATACGTCGGACTCACCATGCCGATTGTCGGTAGTCGGGGCTGTCCGTATGAGTGCACGTTCTGTTCGAGCCCAAGCATGTGGGGGCGAAGGTATCTGACACGATCTCCGGCAGATGTAGTCGACGAAATCCTTTTCTACAAGGCAAAGTATGGCATCGACGCAGTGGAGTTCTATGACCTCACCCCGATAATCAAGAAGTCCTGGATTATCGAGTTCTGTGATGAACTGATCCGTCGCGACGCCGGGATCAAGTGGCAAATATCTGGAGGTACTCGGTGCGAAGCGATTGATGAGGAAGTGATTATCAGGTCCAAGCAGGCGGGTTGCGGTTACCTTGGTTTTGCACCCGAGAGCGGAGTGCAGGAAGTGCTGGACAGAATCAAAAAGCGAATCAAGCTTCCTCATCTGCTTGAGCTGATCCGACTTGCGCAAAAGCATGGGGTTGACACCCGATGCAACATCGTCATTGGATTCCCGGACGATAGCAGGTACGAAATCTACCGGTCGCTAGTCTTCCAACTGCGATTGGCGTATCTGGGGGTTGTAGATGTACCTATCTTTGACTTTACGCCTTACCCCGGGTCCGAACTGTTTGAGCGCCTCCTTAACGAGGGAATCATCCCGGATTTGAAGGATGGCTACTTTGAATCTCTCGGAATGAACATTCAAGTACGCAACAGGCGTCGCTATTGTCGGCGCGTCGGGCCGCTTGAACTGATGCTATATCGGATTATAGGAATGACAGGGTTTTACACCTTGTACTATCTGTTGCGACCAGCAAAGCTGCTTGGATTCTTTTCCAACATTTTGAGTTATCGAAGGTCAAATTCCGTGTTCGAGCAAAGAATCATTCAGAATATTCATAAGCAAACACGGAAACTGGGCCGCCATTGGCACGATAAACAAGTCCTGTAAGAGAGATGCATTGCCCCGGGGGCGCCGGCCGACAGTTTTTTGGATCACCTCTTGGCGAAAATATAGTACCGACGCGCGCCGTAGTTCCAGAAAAATATAAAGCCCGTCGCTACTATCTTGCCGACAACGGGATTGATTTGAAAAAACTCTACCAATATGTATAGCGACAGCTGGTTTATGGCCAACCCTACGGCGCTCACAAAAAACACCAAACCGATTTCTTGATGCTTGACAAAGCGCACGCCGCTTTCAAAGACGTGGCGAATGCCCAAATGGTAATTGATATAAGTGGCAACGGTAAAGCTTGTCGGCGCTGCGAGCAAATAGTGCCACTTTGCCCCGTAGATAAGCATTGAAAATACCGCAAGATCAACGAGTGCACAAACTCCACCAACGACAAAATATCGGGCGATTTTCATTCGAGCAAAGAAACGTTGTGGAGACTTCCGCGAATCAATCCGTTGTCTGTCGCGCGACGAATATCTGCAATTCCTCTGGAGTGCCAAGGGCGTGCAAGGACTCCGGTGGCAGACTCGAATAGGAAACCCTACGCCCGGCACGAACAAGATGCATATAGAGTGGCGCGATATAGCGTTCGCCTCGCACCAGGTTCGCCGGATCGGAAAAAAATTCCTCATAAGCGCCGACGTATTCCCAGGCGTGGGCGAACCAGTACAGGCCGATAGACGCGTAGTCTGAAATCCGGTTCTTTTCGGCCACCTCCACCACCCAGTCGGTCTCGTCTGGCTTGACGAAACTCCAGTGATTGCCGGGAACCTTAACGCATGGAATCCAGCCGTCTGATCCAGGTCGGATATCCTGCGGCCTAAGGAAAGCCGGATCGACATAGGTATCGATGTTGTAGATCAGCAATGGCGCATCGCGTTTCCACAACTGCCGCGAAAGATAGGCGCTGGTGGCTTGCCCATCGGTCAGTTGCTCAAGTTCGACTAAATTCGCGCCAGTCAAACCCAAAGCATCGCACCGTGCTTTCACGTAATCCACAGACCGGTTCTCCGCAAGGCAGACGAAAACAAGCCGGACTTCACAGGAAAGAAAGTTGTGCAACGACGCAATCGCCCAGTCAAAAAGGCTCCGTCCCCTGGCGGCGATTTCATACTTGGGTTGCGTAAACCCCGCATCGAGAAAGCGCGAGCCTTTGCCGGCCATAGTAATCACCACATTCAAGCTCATGTGCTCTGCTCGCCTTGATCGCCAGCAGACAGGTCAGTTCCTTCCACTCTCCACCTCGTCGAGGATTCGCCTCGCCTGAAGCATGAAGGCAAGTACCTTGTTCGGAAAATCAATATGCAACGGCAGCATCGACAGGAAAAGCGACGCCTCTCCCAAGCGTACCGCATTTATGTCGTAGCCGAGCCGGGCGAGCCGCTGACGAAATATGAGTTTCAGCTCGCCCTGATTGGCATAGTCGAGATGTAATACCAACTCGTTGCTGTCGGCAAAACCCACCCGATAAAGACCGCCGTTGATGAAGTCGTAATCACCAAGGATGCTATGAGAAATCTTGCAGAGATCGTAAAGCGGATGCGTCCAGAGTTCGTTCGCGCTGATTGCGCCTCGCGGATCGACCAGCTTGAGCAGGTAGCGCCGCTGGTCGTACAAGATGTTCGAGAAGCAGGGATCACCGTGTCCAACAACCAGATGATTCCCGGCAAAGCTCGCCCCATGCCGGGCATACAAGCGCAGGAATCTGTCCATCTGGCAAGCCAGCGCAAGTTCAGGCGTCGAGCTTGCCGCCAGCGCATCAATCCTCACGCCTTCCTCAAGAGCGAGAAACTCGCTGGCGCGGCGTTTCAACTTGTCGACAAAAAGATCGCGTGCCATCTCGGCGACCTTTTGCTCGTGACTTTCCTGACGCGGACGCTGGACAACAAAATGCAGCAGACGATCCACGAATACTGCAAAAGTGTCGGCGTCGAAGGCTCCATGTACCCATTGCAGACCTGCGTCAGCGAGGTAGTAGCGGAGCATCTTGTAGGACGCGGTGTCGCCTTCGTCCGCGTAGTCGAAGGATTCGACTAGCCAAGGTCGCATTCGCTCTGGTACCAGTCCGTAATACGAGTACTCCTGCAACATCTTGTGCTTGTCCTTCGAACGCTTGGTGAAGAAGAAATCATCGATATGCGCATTGTTGAAATGGCGTGGCGATGTGGCGCCGCAAGCAAATGTCAAGAAATCGCGGATATCATCCAAGTCCAGTGGCCGCAGGGATTGCAGTCTTCGGCAGTCCTGCCAGCCGCGCTCCCAGCAATGAAAAGGAGCCGCCCTGAAGGCAGGCCATTCGCCGACAAGGCGATGGGCATTGCGCAAGAACACGATCAGCGGCCGGTACATGCGATCGGTAAAATCCTCCTCGGCAAATGGCAGCCGTTCGAGCAGTTGGCGCAACTGGTCGATCTCGCCGAAACCCGCCGACGCGGCAACGACAAATATCGCACAGTCCTCGGGACTTTCCTCCAGCCTGACGCGCAAGCTCCTTAAATCATCCTCCGTTCGCAAGTGGACCCATCCATCGCGCGCCCAATCAGGCAGACTGTCACGAAATCTATCAACCAGGGAGCGTCGCTTCAAGATGATGTCGCCGAAGCGCCGAGCGCCGATCAGCGACCTCACCTCGCCGCTGGGAAACTCCCGGTCATCAAGTATCAGAACGACTTTCGAACAATCGATTGACATGTCATTGCCTGGAAGAGTTGCGATTATGGACGATCCAGGCCATCCACAGAAACATCAAGGTCAGGATAACCAGAACCAGCGACTGATAGTAGCCAAATAAGTTCGAATTGCTGAAATCCGTGCCAGGAAGGCTGGCCAGCAAAGCCGCAGCGAACATAGAGGAAAAGTCTGCGCCGCCGACCGACATGCGCCTGATAAACAGCGAAAGGGCAAGGATTTCAAAGCTCCAAATGATTCCTGACAGGAGCATGAGCCCGACAAAGCGCCCCTCGACTGCGCTGCGAATGTCAAGCTCAAGCTGCCGCAAGACATAGCTGATCCTGAGTAGCAGCAGTCCACGCGCGCTCAAGCTCGATAGCACCAGGTGCCGATTCAGGAAAACCAGTACGCTCGCTGTGGCAAACATGCCAAGAATGCCCACCGAACTTGCAATTATGAACAGAATGAGGACAGTGCGTATCGACGCCGGCACGATTATGTTAAACGCATATAACCCCAGAATGAAGACGGCGATCACGACCACATCGCCGAACCGTTCCACCAGCCACAGTGCGAAGGCTCTGCGACGGGAAGTAAACACACTGAAGAACCCCGCCAAGCGAAGGATCTCTCCGATCTTGAACGGCATAAAACTGCTCGGAAAAGCTGTCAGCGAATGGGCCGCGATCAACGACACAATCAGTCTTCGCTGGTCGAGCGAAAGTAGCGCCAGGCGAAGCATGCGGAAAGCGTGGGACAGAAAATAGAGGCCGCAAATGCCAAGCAGATCCGGCCACTCGGTGCTTTTAGCGATGCCCAGCACTGTCTCGGCTCGCAACACCAGCCATCCAAGCACGAGAGCCGTCAGCAAGTAGAGGTAGAGCCGTATGCCGCGGGTCATGATTCGCATGGCTCAATCCGGTCTGCTGGCGAACTGGATGCTTCCACTATATGTTTCGATAGGTCGAGTCCGCATTTCGCTGCGGAGAAAGGCATCGCGCCGAAAGATGAATGCCACCAACAATCCCAGCACCCTGAACGCCTGTCGAAACAACTTGACGTTTGAAACCTGATCCTCCTCACGCCAACTGATGGGAAAGAACCTGACCTTCTGGCCCCCATGAAGACTGGCGAGCAGCATGACATAGTTAAAGGTCAGATCGTCCGGGAAGCGCTTGTAGTTGAAATCGCGAAAACTGCTTAGCCGATAAACATTCAATCCCGATCCGAGATCGTGAATGCGAAAAGAAACAACCAGCGAAAACAATCTGTTGTAGAGGCGATTGCCGAAAGTCCGCAGGATCGAGTAGCCGAAAAGGCGACTCCCCTTCATAAAACGTGCGCCGAGCAGGCAGTCGACGTTTCGATGAACACCGCTATCGAGCAATGGAACAAGGTCGCGGATATCGGCCTGATCGTCGCCATGAAGAACCACAAGGTAGTCGAAACCCTGGTCCGCGGCATATCGGAATGCTACCTTGTGCGAACCACCCAACCCGTAGTTGTCATCATTAACCCAGGCAATCAATCTGGTTTTCCTGAACCGATCCTTGCCACAAGCAACTGCTCGCTGTAACGTGCCATCAGGCGAGCGATTGTCCACAACCAATACCGCCTCGACTGTTTCCTGAACTGTGTCAGTAAACTGGTCCATGACACGTGCAATCTGCGCTGCGCAACGATAGGCAGGAATAAATACAAGGATGCGGTCTTCGTTCTTGCACATAGTCTCATTCGCAGAAAATATATACTTGGGCGCTCCAATGCCTGATCCAGGTCTTGCCGGCAGTCTGCAAGGACAACAAAAAAGCCACATCGAAAACGTATCGCTACCATATTTGCGGCCGAGTTGCATGCTTGGCAACCGTTTAAGCATGTCCACAAAGCAGAGACAAGCCCATCATATCAAACACTGCAAACATACAAGTATGACAAGCGTTTCGAGCGACAAACCCATCGACAGTCTTTCCGGCTGTGCAATCGCCTATTTGATTCTCCCAATTATTGGGTTTTTTCTATGGTTCTTTGAGCCGGCATACGGAATATTGCTGACATTTGCAACATTGTTCGGCTTGTGGCACCTGGTCGGGTGGCCGTTATCTTCTCCGACCTCCATTTCGCGACCGGTTGTTATGGGTCTCGGATCAATCGCGATAATTTGGACAGCCTTTGGCGGGGCCGGGCACTTCTTCTACGCAAATTCCATAGATTGGATGGTGCGAGACGCCCTGCTGCACGATCTGATCCTTGCCGAAGGGCTTCCCGCTTACAGGTTCGGAGGTGACGAAACATACATTCTTCGCGCTCCTCTAGCCTACGATCTACCTGCCGCCGCCGCCGGCAGGATCGTTGGCCTGTACTTCGCAGACAAACTACTGTGGGCATGGACAGCGACAGGTACCTTTCTGTTTCTTGCCCTGCTCCCCTTCGAGAGCAAACTGTCGTTGAGACTTGCTGCGGCGATGGTCATTCCAGTAGTTTTTAGTGGTATGGACATTGTAGGTTTCATGTTTCCGGACTATCACTGGGGCGCCTTCCCATTTTTCCATGCCAAACTTGATTGGTGGCTCCTGGCGCCCCCAAGAGTCGCCTACTTTGCCAATACGACACAGCTTTTCTGGTCTCCACATCATGTTATTCCGGGCTGGCTGGCTGCAGCCTTGCTTTACCGGCATTTTGGATCCGCACGAGCTACACGAATCGCCATTATTTTGGCATTCGCGATCCCGCTCTGGTCCCCGCTCACGTGGCTGGGCGCCATCCCACTACTTGCGCTGACATTTATTCGCCGGGAATACAGACTGTTCTCTCTGAAGGAAAGGATTGGAATCCTCGCCTTGATTCCGGGAGCGATAATCATAATTCTGTACCTGACTCTAAACGCAACGAACATAGAGTTCGGGGCAACATTTGATGACGCCACGAGAAATGGCCAGTTTGCCGCGTTATCAACTACCGGCAAGATTGTCTGGTACTTTGTAAGCTATTCGTTCTTTCTCGTTGTCGAGTTTGTGGTCCTGGCAATGCTGGTTCGCGGGGCCATGGCCAAGGTTTTGTTCTATGCAAGCATTGCAATACTGGCGCTTCTTCCCTCGATATCGATCGGCCCCTACAACGACCTCGCGATGCGTGCCTCGATTCCTGCTCTGACGCTGCTTTGCATAGCGACAGTCAGGTTCGTACAGTCTCCAGATATCTCCGGCAGCGGCATACGCCTTTGGACTGTGTATCTGGTGCTTGCTCTGGGCTCGGTGACAGCCTTTTTCGAGTTTTACCGAGCCAGCACCCGTCCTCAATGGGACATTGTCGAAAGCCAGAACCTGGTAGACGTCCTGCACGGAAGCCCGGAACCGCATTACATGGTAAAGAAAGATGCCAATTTTCTAGGCCCAATAATGCGGGAGACAAGCACGATACCAAGGTCGCTGGACTATTTCTATCTTTGCCAGCCGCGCCATCCCGAGATTCTGGCACGAAAGCCTATCGCGCCAGGACGACAGCGCGGGCCGCTCATTCCGCTTGGCCCGTTTATGAGTAACACCGAATGAAGTTCCGACGTTAAGTAGGACTCTCAGGAAGAACTCAAGAAATCAGAATGCTGCGACCGTCAAGTCTAGCCTCCGGGTTATCCTTTTTCGCAGTTTTAGTTCTACTTTGTCAGATTTCATTGCAAGCTAATGCTGAAAGGATAGAGGCTTGTTTTTGATAGGCGAAATTCTTGGCGTGCTGTCGTCGT
>MHZX01000037.1 GCA_001828935.1 Rhodocyclales bacterium RIFCSPLOWO2_02_FULL_63_24 | reverse complement strand
GCGTCAATCTGGCGGACTTCAGCGGCGGCCTGGGCCGGGTCAGCGGCCAGGTACGCAGCGCGGATATCGCCGAATGAGGCACCCGCGCTAGACCAGCCCGGTCATCAACTGCACCGTCACCGTGTCGCCGGCGCCGACTGTTCCGCGTTCGTGTTCCAGCACGATGAAGCAGTCGGCTTCCGCCATCGAGCGCAGCACGCCCGAGCCTTGGGCGCCTGTGGGGCGCACGCACCACTCGCCGTTGTCCTGGAACAGGATGCCGCGCTGGAATTCGGTGCGGCCGGGGCCTTTTTTCATCGGCTCGGTGCAGCGCGCGGGAAAGGCGGGGACGGGCTTGACCGGAGCGACCCCGGCCAGTTTGAGGATGGCCGGCAGGACGAACTGGTAGAAGGTCACCATCACCGCCACCGGGTTGCCGGGCAGGCCGAACAGCCAGGCGCCGGGACGCTCGGGACCGTCGGGTTGAATGCGGCCGAAGGCCATCGGCCGACCGGGCTTCATGGCGATTTTCCAGAAGGCGACTTCGCCCAGCTGGGCCATCAAGCGCTTGATGAAGTCGGCTTCGCCGACCGAGACGCCGCCGCTGGTGATGATCGCATCGGCGCAGCCGGCGGCTTCGCGGAAGGCCGCTTCGAGCGCGGCGGGATCGTCCCTGACCACGCCCATGTCGATGACTTCGCAGCCGAGGCGCGTGAGCATGCCCCACAGCGTGTAGCGGTTGCTGTCGTATACCGCGCCTTCAGCCAGCGGCGTGCCGATCGAACACAGCTCGTCGCCGGTGGAGAACAGCGCGACGCGCACCCGACGGCGCACCGAAACCTCGCCGATGCCGAGCGAGGCGATGATGCCGATCTCGGCCGGGCGCAGCTTCTTGCCGGCCGGGATGGCCGGCCGGCCGGCCTGCAGGTCTTCGCCGGCGCGGCGGGGATTCTGCTCGCGACGCTGACCGGGCGGAATGATCACGGCATCGCCCTCGACCCGCACCACTTCCTGGATCGCCACGCAGTCGACGCCTGGCGGCAGCACCGCGCCGGTCATGATCCGCACCGTCTCGCCAGCGCCGACTATGCCGGCGAAGGCGCGGCCGGCGAAGGCGGTGCCGATGTTCTTCAGCCGGGTTTCGCCGCTGGCGGCGAGATCGCAGGAGCGCAACGCCCAGCCGTCCATCGCCGAGTTGTCATGACTCGGCACGTCGATCGGGGAGATGACGTCGTCGGCCAGGACGCGATCCAGCGCCTGGCGCACGAAGATGCGTTCATGGCCGCCGACGGGGCTCAACAAATCGAGGATCAGTTCGCGGGCGCGATCGACGTGCAGCGAATTCGGGTCGTAGTTGTCGGCGCAGGACAGGGTCTGGAGTATCGAAGTCATGGTGTGGAAGCGAACAGCGAACGCTTGAAGGGGCGGGATCAGCCGCCGATGTAGGACATTTCTATCTTGCCGCCGGGAAGGGAGGTGGCGGCGGTGCGGATCTCGGAATAGCGGTCGTCGCGCCCGCGCCAGACCGCGGCGATTTCGCGGCGCAGGGCCTCGTCGCCGTTGCCATGACGCAGCAGCGCACGCAGATCGTGGCCGGACTGGGCGAACAGGCAGGTGTAGAGCTGGCCTTCGGTGGATAGCCGGATGCGCGTGCAGCTGGAACAGAAAGCCTGGGTCACGGAGGAAATCACGCCGACCTCGCCGCCGCCATCCGTGTAGCGCCAGCGCTCGGCGACTTCGCCGGGGTAGTTGGCATCGATCGCTTCGAGCGGAAATTCCTGGCCGATGCGGGCCACCACGTCGGCCGAAGGCAGTACCTCGTCCATGCACCAGCCGTTCGAGCTGCCGACGTCCATGTACTCGATGAAGCGCAGGATGTGACGGCTGTGGCGGAAGTGACGTGCCAGCGGCAGGATCTGGTCGTCGTTGCTGCCGCGCTTGACCACGCAATTGATCTTGATCGGCGCCAGGCCGACTTCCGCCGCCGCTTCGATGCCGTCAAGCACATCGCCGACCGCGTAATCGACGTCGTTCATGCGCTTGAATGCTGCGTCGTCGATGCCGTCGAGGCTGACCGTGACGCGATGCAATCCGGCATCCTTGAGCGCCCGCGCCTTTTTCCTCAGCAGCGAGCCGTTGGTGGTCAGGGTCAGCTCGACCGGCAGCTTCGCCAACTGCTCGATCAGGTTTTCGATGTGCTTGCGCAACAGCGGTTCGCCACCGGTGATGCGGATTTTTTCAACGCCCTGGTCGACGAAGACGCGCGCGACGCGAACGATCTCTTCGAAGGACAGCAGCTTGCTGCGCGGCAGGAAGGCGTAGTCGTCGCCGAACACCTCCTTGGGCATGCAATACACGCAGCGGAAATTGCAGCGGTCGGTGACCGAAATGCGCAGGTCGCGCACGCGCCGGCCGCGCAGGTCCACCAGGGCGCCTTCGGGCGGGGCGACGAGGTCGCGGCCTGGCGGCAGCGTGGCTCTGACGGTTCTGACGATGGGGATGATGCGTGCTTTCATGGGATTTCGGACTATAAGCCGGCCGCGCTGGCGAGACAATAGCTGTTGGGGGGGGGCGATCCGGCCAGTGCGGCAACATGGTCTTGCACATCGATGGATTCCCCAGGGAATTTGCTTACACGCCTGACCCATCATCTGACCTGAAACATTCAAAATCGTTTTTTTACCACCGGAAAGGAAAATGGAAATGAAGATCCGTCAACTGATTGCCGCCTCGCTGTTGTCGCTTGGCGCCTGCGTCGCGTTTGCCCAGCCCCCCGGCTCCGGGCTCAGCGCCGAAGAAAAGGAACAGCGTTGCCAGGCCAATCCCGAGAAATGTGCGCAGATCAAGGAGAGGGCCGAGAAACGGCGGGAAGGGAACCAGGCCCGGCGCGAAGAGTTCAAGAAAAGGTGTGACGCCGATCCCAAGGCCTGCGAAGAAAAGAAGGCGCAGATCAGGGAGAAGCTCGAAGAACGCCGCGAAAAGCGCGAGGAGCGGCACGAGGTGATGAAGGAGCGCATGCAGAACGCGCCGCGCCCGCCGGCCAGGTAGGCGGTCAAACAGGGGTCAGGCGAGCAGCGAAGCGAGGTCGAAGCCGGCGGCGAGTCCCACCATCTGCAACTGGTTCTGGCTCGACGGCGGGCGCTGGAGGGTAGGCACCAGCCTGCCCGGCGGCATGGTGCTGGCGAGCGTTCCCGGGGTGTCGATCGTTCTCGGTACCGAGCGACCGTATGAAATGAACACGTACGTGGTGGAGCGCTACGGCGGCTGGCGTACTCGGCATCATCGGCATGGACAGTGGCGCCACCATGACGACGACTGATCCGCGGGCGCGACCCCCGTTGGGAACCGCGTCCGGCCCGCTGTCGCCGCGGGCGGACAGCACACACCGGCCGCTTCAAGCGTCTGGCGCGGGTCCGGCGCGCGCGCAAGCAAATCACGGCACCGCCCGGCGATCACCGCCACCCACCAGGAGCTAAATCATGGACAGAAAATATCGGCTATTGCTGCGAGGACGCGACAGTCCCGGCGCCACGCTGCAACAGACTTACGACGCAGAAGATTGCGTCGACGTGCGCGACCTGACCACGCGGGTGACCCTGCACCTTCGCGCCCACGAGCTTTCGCCTTATCGGCATACCCTTGTCCTGGATGGGTTGGAGTACCAGATTCTCAATGTGATCAGACACTATTGAGACGCTTCGGCTTCGATCGACGGGCGTTGCGATCTCCAGCGCTTCGCCGCGGCGGACCGCCTGGCCGGCCGCCGTGCGAGCGGGTCGCGGCCGATCCGGTGTTTCAGGCGCCCAATTCCAGCGCCTTGCGCAACTCCGTCTCACGCGCCCTGGCCGTTTCGATGTCGGCCCGCTTGACGTGGCCGTAGCCGCGTATCCGTTGCGGCAGCGTCGCGAGTTCCAGGAGGACAGGGAGCGTCCTGACGTCGAGCCGAGGCAGGACCGCGTCGATCATTCGCGCGTAGTCCGCCGCAAGCTGGCGTTCGCCGCGGCGTTCGTTGCTGTAGCCGAAGATATCGAGCCAGGTGCCGCGCCAGCGCCTGGCGCGGGCCAGCAGCCTCAGCACGGGCAGCAGCCAGGGGCCGTAACTGCGTTTGCGCGCCACGCCGTCGGCATCGAGCCGGGCCAGCAGCGGCGGGGCGAGATGGAACCGGAGGCGGTAATCGCCTTCGAAGGCGGCGGCCAGGGCCTTGTCGAAGCTGCCGTCGGTGTACAGGCGAGCCACTTCGTACTCGTCCTTGCTGGCCAGCAGCTTGGCGTAGTTCTGCGCCACGGCGAGACTCAGCGGCAGCGTCCGGTCATCGCCGGTCAGGGCTCGTTCGGCCTGCATCACGCGCTCGACCAGTTGCCGATAGGACAGCGCATAGGCGGCATCCTGATAGGCCGTGAGATGGTCGCTGCGCGCCGCCATCACTGCAGCCAGGCTGTCATCGGAGGAAGTCTTGCCGCCATCGGTCATGAACTGCGCCAGGGCCGAGGGATCGGCGGCGGCGAGCCGGCCGAGATGGAAGGCCAGGCGGTTCATGTCCACGGCGACGCCATTGAGTTCGATGGCACGTTCGATGGCCGCCAGCGAAACGGGGATCAGGCCCTGCTGCCAGGCGTGGCCCATGAGCAGGATATTGGCGCCCACGCTGTCGCCCAGCAGGCGCGCAGCCAGCGCGTTGGCATCGCAGATGCTGATCTGTTGTGCGCCTGCGGCAAAGCGCATTTTTTCGAGAAGCTCGGCGGCATGCAGGGTCGCATCGGGGTCCCTGACGAAGACGTCGGTGGGGATTTCGTGGCTATTCACCACCAGCCGGGTGCGGCCCCGGCTCAGGGTCTGCAGCGCCGCATCGCTGGCGCCGACTACCATGTCGCAGGCCAGCATCATGTCGGCCTGCTGCGTATCGATGCGTGCCTGGTTCAGCAGGTCGGGGCCTGCCGCCAGGCGCACGAAAGACAGCACGGCGCCGCCTTTCTGGGCGAAACCCATGAAGTCGAGCACCGATGCGCTGTGGCCGTCGAGATGGGCGGCCATGCTGATCAGGGCGCCGACGGTGACGATGCCGGTGCCGCCGACGCCGGTGACCAGAATGTCATAGGGCGCGTCGCACAGATGGATTTCCGGCAAGGGAAGAACGGCGGCGGCGCGCTGCAACTGCTCCAGATTGGCCATCGCGGCGCGGCGCGGCTTGCCGCCGATGACCGAGACGAAGCTCGGACAGAAGCCGTCGACGCAGGAGTAGTCCTGGTTGCACGCGGCCTGGTCGATCATGCGTTTGCGGCCGAGCGGCGTTTCCAGCGGCAGCACCGAGAGGCAGTTCGATTTCTTGCCGCAGTCGCCGCAGCCCTCGCAGACCTCGCTGTTGATGAAAATTCGCCGTGTTACCGGCCCGCGAAGCGGAATCCCCGGTATGCAAAGCCCCGGCGCCAGCGCGGTGCGTCCCTGCGGCAACAGTCCCTTCTTGCGTCGGCGACGCTTTTCGGCGGCGCAGACCTGTTCGTAGATCAGCACCGTGACGCCGGGTACTTCGCGCAGTTGGCGTTGCACGGCGTCGAGTTCGGCGCGGTGATGGAAGCTCGTTCCCCTGGGAAAGTCGCCTTCCTGGCCACGATACTTTTCCGGCGCATCGCTGACGATGACGACGCGCTGCGCACCTTCAGCTTCCACCTGGCGCGCCATTTGCGCCACGCTGATGGCGCCGTCCGGCGGCTGGCCGCCGGTCATCGCCACCGCGTCGTTGTAGAGGATCTTGTAAGTGATGTTGGCCTTGGCGGCGATGGCCTGACGGATGGCGAGAATGCCGGAGTGGAAATAGGTGCCGTCGCCGAGGTTCTGGAACATGTGCCGGCGTTTGCTGAACAGGCTGTGCGCGGCCCAGTCCACGCCTTCGCCGCCCATCTGGATGGCACCGGCGGTGTCGCGCTCCATCCACGAGGCCATGTAGTGGCAGCCGATGCCGGGCGCGGCCACGGAACCTGCGGGGACGCGGGTGGAGGTGTTGTGCGGGCAGCCGGAACAGAAATACGGCACTCGCCTGACCGCGTCGGCCGCGTTGGACAGCACTGCCGGCGCAGTGAAATCGACGACGAGTTGGCGCCGGTCGAGCGCCGGCTTGTGGCCGGCAAGCCAGTTTGCCACCACCGGCATGATCCGCGACGGCCGCAACTCGCCGCTGGCGGCGAGCAGCGCCGCGCCGTGCACATCGGTCTTGCCGATGAGGCGCGGACGCTGAGCCTCGGGCCGGTTGTACAACAGGGTGCGCAACTGCTGCTCCACCACGGCGCCCTTTTCCTCGATCACCAGGACTTCCTTGAGGCCCGCGCAGAATTCGTCGATGCGGCCAGTTTCCAGCGGAAAGCTGAGGCCGACCTTGTAGATGCGCAGGCCCTGGGCATCCAGTTCGGACAGCGCCAGGCCCAGGCGGCGGAAGGTTTCCAGCAGGTCGAAATGCGCCTTGCCGCAGGTGACGATACCGATGTCGGCGGCGGGACTGGGGCAGACCATTTTGTCGATCGTGTTGGTCCGGGCGAAATGGCGTACGGCGTCGAGCTTGGCGGCGAGGCGCAACTCGATGGCCAGGCTGGGCGTGTCGTTGGGACGGTAATGCAGGCCGCCAGGTTGGGCGGCAAAGGCATCGGGCGCGGTGAATCGCGACCGGACGGCATCGAGATCCACCGTCATCGCGCTTTCGACGGTCTCGGAAATTGCCTTGAAGCCGACCCAGGCCCCCGAATAGCGCGACAAGGCCCAGCCGTAGAGGCCGAACTCCAGCATCTCGGCGACGTTGGCCGGATTCACCACGGGCATGCTCCAGGCCTGCATGACGAAGTCGCTTTGGTGCGGCATCGAGGACGAGACGCAGCCGTGGTCGTCGCCGGCCACCACCAGCACGCCGCCGGTCGGCGAGGAGCCGTAGGCATTGCCGTGATGCAGCGCGTCGGCGGCGCGATCGACGCCCGGCCCCTTGCCGTACCAGAGCGCGAAAACGCCGGTCACCGTGCGCTGCGGATCGCTTTCCACCTGCTGGCTGCCGAGCACGGCGGTGGCGCCGGCCTCTTCGTTGATCGCCGGCAGGAAGCGGATGTTGGCGGCCGCCAGTTGTGCGCCGGCGCGCCACAGCGCCAGATCGTAGGCGCCCAGCGGCGAGCCGCGATAACCGCTGATGAAACCCGCCGTGTCGAGTCCGGCCGCGATGTCCAATCGGCGCTGCATCAGCGGCAGGCGCACCAGGGCCTGGGTGCCGGTGAGGAACACCTGGCCTTTGCTCGCCTGCAACGCGTCTTCGAGGCGATAGCCGCCACGGACCGGCGTCATGCCCGCAATGCTGTTCATGGTCTCTCCTCC
>MHZX01000036.1:521-27940 GCA_001828935.1 Rhodocyclales bacterium RIFCSPLOWO2_02_FULL_63_24 | reverse complement strand
TGCGCCAGAGGCCCGCCTATCTTGCGGCCATGGACGGCGCAGGTGCGCCGTCCGCCAATCCGAGGAGATTGTCATGAACCCAAGAACACGATGCATCAGCATGATCGCCACCACGCTGCTGGCCTTGGCCGGCATGACGTCCCCGGCGCGCGCCGACGACGAGCGCAGCGCATGGCGCGAGGACAGCCGCGAAATTCGCCAGGACCGGCGCGAACTGCGCGGCGACTACCGCGAGCTGGCCGCGGACGTCGCCGATTACCGGCGCGAAAAGGCCGAAGGCGACGTCGCCGGCATGCGCCGCGAACGCATGGAAATCCGCCAGGACAAACGGGAGATCCGCGGCGACCAGGCCGAGCTGCGCCACGACCAACGCGAAGCCCGCCATGAATACCGCCAGGAGCGCACCCAGGGGATGCCGGCGCAAGCCGTGAATTGGCAGGCGCGCAGCCAAGCGCAAGCAAGCCCGGCGGCCAGCAATGCGCAGCGGAATAACGGTCGCCACATCGGCTGGCAGCAGGGGCGCGGCAACCCTCACCGCAGCTAGCAGCCCTCAAAGCGAGCGTGGCACCAGATGCTCGCGCAGCCAAGCGGCGAACTCGGGTTCTTCGAGTTCGCCCACGGCCGCTCTTATGCGAAACGTCACTTGACGCCCTGAAAAATAAGCTAGAATCCGCCGCAGAGCGCCATTGCGAATTCCCTTTCTCGCCGAGCAGGGATGCCGCCGAAGGCGGCGCGGTGGGTGAAGGTTCAAGGCCGGGCGACCTCGTCTTGGCACCGACAAAATTGGATAAAGGGGCAATCTCATGCGCGGCCTGCTTAAATTTTTTCTCTCGCTGATGGTGCTGTTCGCGTTGCCGCTTTCCAGCGCGATCGCCGCCTCGGCCTACGTGCACGACCTCAAGGGCACGCTCACCGCGTCGGTCGGCAACGGACCGGCCCGGCCGCTCAAGATGGGCGACACCTTCGATGCCGGCGTCACGCTGGCCACCAGCAAGGACAGCATCGCCGTGGTCAAGTTCGAGGACGGCCAGGTCGTGACGCTGTCGTCGGATACGCGCTTCGCCGTGCAGGAATACAACTACAACAAGAAGTCCGTGAAAGACAGCAACATGGTCTTTGCGCTGCTGCAGGGCGGCCTGCGCTTCGTTACCGGGGTGATCGGCGCGACCAATAACAACAAGTTCAAGCTGGCCGTGGGCACCGCCACGATCGGCGTGCGCGGCACCGACGGCTGGGCGAGCTACGTCGAGGGCGTGATTCTCGCCGCGGTGAATCAGGGCGCGCTTAGCTTCACCACGCCGCAGGGCACGCAAACGATCCCCGTGATGTCCTCGGCGGTCACGAGCGCAGGGATGACGACAACATTTGTGGCACCATCGGCGCAATTGGCCCAGACGCTGAGAGCGCAGGGCACCTCAATTGGGAGGTCTCTCGCGAATTTGGCCCAGGTCCGATCCACGGTCCAATCGCAGATCAACAACGTGACCATTCCCATCAACACGCCGGTGGTAGTGGCAGCGGCAGCGCAGGCGGCGCAGGTTGTCGCCACGGCGCGTGTGGCGCAGGCCCTGGCAGCGGCGGCCACCAACAACCTCGCCGCGGCGAAGACGGATGCCGAGAAGGCAGCGGCCGCAACGGCCAAGCGGAACGCCGACGCCGCGGCCGCGAAGGCGACCGCGCTGGCCACGGCGGCGATCGCCACAGCCCAGCAGGCGGCGGTCCAGGCCTTGAATGCCGCCGTGTCCGCTGGCGCTTCGCTGCCCACGGCACCGCCGCCGACACCGGCTGCGACGCCACTGACTGCGGTCGTGCCCAGCCTCACCACGGCGCAGGTTATTCAGCAGGCTGCGGTGCTGGAGACCAGCGTTGTGACGCAAACGACCACCCTGCAGACGACGCAGACCACGCTGGGCCTGCCGGTGACGTCCACCTCGACGATCCAGGAAGCGGCGCCGACGACTGAAGCTGCGCCAGCGCCGACGGGAACGGTGATCGACATCTACGTCCCGCCGCCGGCGCCGGCGAGCCCGAGTTGATCGCCTCGCCCGCCGTATCGACACCGATACGGCGGGCCGTCGCATTACTCGCAACTCTCGTGGTTTCCTCGGCGGGCTCGGCCCGCCGCCTCGTTTCCTGAGCTTCCAGGCCTCCCCTCAGACGTGACTTCCTGGTCCCCGCCGCATCGGGAAAGGGCGCCGGGGCAGCAGGCGGCAGCCCAGACCGGCGGTTCGCAGCCGGGCAGCGGCCGTCTTTGGACCGGCAATTGGGCCGCGGCAACCCGCAGGGCAGGACGACGCCGACGGCATCGCCGAGCCGGGTGAGTTCGAGGCCGGGCCGGCGATTCCGGCGCGGGCATAAGCGTTCTTACACCGCGCCTGAGCCCTGCCGGTTTCAAGCCTTGTTGAAGCTCAAGACCCCCTTGCTGGCACCCACCTTGATGCGATCCTTGGCGCCGACCGTGCCGTCGAGAATCAGCCGCGACAGCGGGTTCTCGATGCGTTCCTGGATCGCCCGCTTCAAGGGTCGCGCGCCGAACACCGGATCGAAGCCGGCTTCGGCGATCAGCGCCAAGGCCGCATCGGACACGTCGAGCGTCATCTCCAGCCGCGCCAGGCGCTTTTCCAGATACTTGAGCTGGATGCGGGCGATGCCGGCGATGTTCTTCTCGTCCAGCGCGTGGAACACCACGATCTCGTCGATGCGATTGACGAACTCGGGGCGGAAATGCGTTTTCACCTCGCCCATCACCGCCAGCTTGATGATCTGGTAATCCTCGCCCGACATCTGCTGGATCATCTGGCTGCCGAGGTTGGAGGTCATCACGATGACGGTGTTCTTGAAGTCGACGGTGCGGCCCTGGCCGTCGGTCATGCGGCCGTCGTCGAGCACTTGCAGCAGCACGTTGAAGACGTCGGGGTGGGCCTTTTCGACCTCGTCGAAGAGGATCACCGAATAGGGCTTGCGCCGCACCTGTTCGGTCAGGTGGCCGCCCTCCTCGTAGCCGACATAGCCCGGCGGCGCGCCGATCAGGCGTGCCACGGAGTGCTTCTCCATGAACTCGCTCATGTCGATGCGGATCAGGTGGTCTTCGGCATCGAAGAGGAATTCGGCCAGGGCCTTGCACAGTTCGGTCTTGCCGACGCCGGTGGGGCCGAGGAACAGGAACGACCCATACGGCCGGCTTTCTTCCGACAGCCCGGCGCGCGAACGGCGGATGGCATCGGACACCAGGCGCACGGCTTCGTCCTGGCCGACCACGCGGCCATGCAGCTTGTCTTCCATCTTCAGCAGCTTGTCGCGCTCGCCCTGCATCATCTTGCTCACCGGAATGCCGGTGGCGCGCGAAACCACCTCGGCGATCTCCTCGGTGCCGACCTGGGTGCGCAGCAGCCTGTTCTTCGCCCCATGTTCACCTTGGCCAGCGCCAGCGCTCTGCGTTCCTGCGGAAACTCCCGTGGCTGCGGAGTCGGCCGCCTTCAACTGCGCTTCGAGCTTGGGCAGGGTGCCGTATTGCAGCTCGGCGAGCTTGTCGAAAGCGCCCTTGCGCTGCAATTCGGCCATCTGCCCGCGGATCTTGTCGATCTCTTCCTTGATGTGCGCCGAGCCCTGTACCTGGGCTTTCTCGGCGCGCCAGATCTCGTCGAGGTTGGCGTACTCACGCTCCAGCTTGGCGATCTCGTCCTTGATCAGGACCAGGCGCTTCTGCGAGGCCTCGTCCTTTTCCTTCTTCACCGCCTCGCTCTCGATCTTGAGCTGGATCAGGCGGCGGTCGAGCTTGTCCATGACTTCCGGCTTGGAATCGATTTCCATCTTGATGCGCGCCGCCGCCTCATCGATCAGGTCGATCGCCTTGTCCGGCAGGAAGCGGTCCGTGATGTAGCGATGGCTCAACTCGGCCGCGGCGACGATGGCCGGGTCGGTAATATCCACGCCGTGATGCAGTTCGTATTTCTCCTGCAGGCCGCGCAGGATGGCGATGGTCGCCTCCACGCTCGGCTCATCCACCTGCACCTTCTGGAAGCGCCGCTCCAGCGCCGCGTCCTTCTCGATGTACTTGCGGTATTCGTCGAGCGTGGTGGCGCCGATGCAATGCAGCTCGCCGCGCGCCAGCGCCGGCTTCAGCATGTTGCCGGCATCGATCGCGCCCTCCGCCTTGCCGGCGCCGACCATCGTGTGCAGCTCGTCGATGAAGAGGATGATGCGGCCTTCGTCCTGCGCCACTTCCTTGAGCACCGCCTTGAGCCGCTCCTCGAACTCGCCGCGGTACTTGGCGCCGGCCAGCAGGCCCGCCATGTCGAGCACCAGCACGCGCTTGTTCTTCAGCGTCTCCGGCACCTCGCCATTGACGATGCGCTGCGCCAGGCCCTCGACGATCGCGGTCTTGCCGACGCCGGGCTCGCCGATCAGCACCGGATTGTTTTTCGTGCGCCTTTGCAGGATCTGGATCGCGCGCCGAATCTCGTCGTCGCGGCCGATCACCGGGTCGAGCTTGCCCTGACGGGCGCGCTCGGTGAGGTCGAGACAGTACTTGTTGAGCGCCTCGCGCTGGCCCTCGGCATCCTGCGAACCGACGTTCTCGCCGCCTCGCACCGCCTTGACCGCATCTTCCAGCGCCTTGCGGTTCAAACCCGCATCCTTGAGCAGACGCCCGGCCTCGCCCTTGTCCTGGGTCAGCGCCAGCAGGAACATTTCGGAGGCGATGAACTGGTCGCCGGCCTTCTGCGCCTCCTTGTCGGTGACGTTGAGCAGATTGGCCAGGTCGCGGCCGATGCTGACCTCGCCGCCGTGGCCCTCGACCTTGGGCAGGCGCTCCATGGCCTTGCCCAGCGCGGCTTTCAGCCCGCCGACATTGACGCCGGCGCGCGCCAGCAGCGACGTGGTGCCGCCGTCATCCTGATTGAGCAGGGCCAGCAGCAAGTGCGCCGGCTCGATGAATTGCTGGTCGTTGCCGACAGCCAGACTCTGGGCGTCGGAAACCGCCTGCTGGAACTTGGTCGTAAATTTGTCGAAGCGCATCAGAGTTGCCCCAGGAAATTGTCACTGGCCAAAACATGGGGATTGCCATGGGAATTTCAATACATGCGTGAAATGATATGGTTACGGCTTCGCCCTGCCCATCGCAGCCCTCGTGACCCCGTCTCCAAACCCGCAGTCCGTCCTGCCTTTCCTGCTCGGCAAGCACGCGCCGGCGATCTGGACCTTGCCCGCCCTGCTGATCGGCGTGATCGGCCTCCAGCTGGGCTGGACTACCTATCAGGACTACCAGAACACCCTGGCGCAGGAGTACCGCCTGCTTGAGGCGCAAGCCCATGCGGCGGATGCCAAAATTGCCGGAGCGATTCGCGGCATTGACCTGCTGCTGCAGCGCGTGGTCGAGGATCGGCGCCACCCGTCGCCCGCGAAGGTCGCCGAACTCGAAGGCTTGCACCAGGAAAGGATGAAGCCCTTCCCCGAGATCCGGTTCCTGCTCACCACCGACAGCAAGGGCCGCGTCATCACCGCGAGCGGCAACATCGACCCGGCCATCGCCAACCGGATTCGCGGCATCGACGTCTCCCGCCGTGAATATTTCGCCACGCATCGCGACGCCACGGGAGAGCAACGCGACCGATATGCGGTGTCCCGCCCGATTACCACCGCGGTCACCGGAATTACGACCATCGTCATGTCGCGGGCGATTCGGGGCGCGAACGGCCGCTTCGAAGGAGTTGCCGTGGCGACGCTGGCGCCGAAGTACTTCCATGCCGTACTCGAACCCATTCTGCCGAGCGATGCCGGGCAGGCACTGCTGGTGAATACCGACGGCGACATTCTCTATGCCCTGCCCGATCCGGCATTTGTCGGCCAGAGCATTGCCAAAGGACCGGCGTTCAATGCGCATATGCAGGCCGCGCAACGCGTCACGCGCCACATGAATCTCACCGCGCTGACCGGGACCGAGCGCGTCAGCGTCTTGCGCCGACTGGAGCATCCGGCGCTGCTGGTCATCGTGTCGCGCGATACCGATGCCGTGTTCAGCCTCTGGCGCCGCAACGCGCTGCTACGCCTGGGCATGTTCGTCGTGGTTGCCGGCATCACCCTGCTCCTGGCCTGGCTGGCCCACCGGCGCCAGCGCGAGGCATTCACCGCCACGGGCTTTTCGGAACGCCTGATCGAGACCGCCAACGTGATGGTGGTCGGCCTCGACATCGAGGGCAACGTGAGCATTTTCAACGAGGCCGCCGAGCAGATTTCCGGCTACCGCCGCGACGAAGTGCTTGGCCGCAACTGGTTCGAACTGGTGGTACCGAAGGCACGCTACCCTCAGGTATGGGAGATCTTCAGCAAGCTGCAGGCGGAAGGCGAGCTGCCACGCACCTTTGAAAACCCGATCCTGACCAAGGACGGACGGGAGCGCATCATCGCCTGGCAGAACAACGTCGTAACGGATCCCAACACACCTTCGGCGACCGTCTCCTTCGGCATCGATATCACCGAACGCAAGCATTCGGAGGAGGCGCTGGCGCGATCCGAGGCCACCTTGCACCGGGCGCAGAAAGTCGCACACGTCGGCAGCTGGCAGCTCGATATCAATGCCAACCGTCTCGAATGGTCGGATGAAACCTACCGTATTTTCGGCATGAGCCGCGGCAAGCCCCTGACAGCCGAAGATTTCGTCGCGGCAGTCCATCCCGACGATCGGGATTTCGTGATCGCGGCATGGAACGACGCGTTGGCAGGCAAACCCTACGACATCGAGTATCGCAGCCTGGTGCAGGGGCAGGTCAAATGGATCAACGAGAAAGCCGACCTGATCTTCGACAAGAACGGTGCACTGGCCGGCGGCATCGGCACCGCACAGGACATCACGGAGCGGAAAGCCGCAGAGGACAAGATTCGCCAGGGCGAGAAATACCTGAGGCAGCTGATGGACGAATCGCCACTGCCGATGTTGGTGCTGTTTGGCGACATGCAGCGGATCGAATTCGTAAACCGCCGCTTTACGCAAACCCTGGGTTACACCCTGGAGGACATACCCGATGCGGACCACTGGTGGCCGCTGGCCTATCCTGACCCGGACTACCGTCGGCAAGTGGCCGCCAACTGGGCGCGACGCGTCGAGGAAGCCAGGCAAAACGTCGCCGCCATAACGCCGGCGGAAGTGTCCGTCACCTGCAAGAACGGCGAGCAACGCACCTTCGATATCCGTTTGACCACCATCGACGAACGCAGTCTGGTGGTGTTCATCGATCTCACCGAACACCGTCACATCGAGCAGGACCTGCGCGCCGCCAGCGAAATGGCGGAAAGTGCCAACCGTGCCAAAGGCGAGTTCCTGGCCAACATGAGTCACGAGATCCGCACGCCGATGAACGCCATCATCGGACTGTCGCAACTGGCGCTTGCCGAATCGCTCGATCCGACGCTGGAAGACTATCTGAAAAAGATCCATGGCTCGGCCCGCGCGCTGCTCGGCATCCTCAACGACATCCTCGACTATTCAAAGATCGAGGCCGGCCGCCTGCACGTCGAATCCATAGCGTTTCCCCTCGACCAGGTGCTGGACAACATTTCGACGCTGTTTTCGCTGAGTGCCGAGGAAAAGGGCCTCGCACTGGCGATGACGGTGGCGCCCGATGTGCCCCGGCAACTGATCGGGGACCCGTTGCGGCTGACCCAGGTGCTCTGCAACCTGGTCAGCAACGCCATCAAGTTCACCGAGCGCGGAGCGGTGACCGTCGAGGTCAGCAGCAGCGGCCGGACGGACGGCATTGCCCGACTGCGCTTCACGGTCAAGGACAACGGGATCGGCATCGGGCCGGAAACGCTGGCCCGCTTGTTCCAACCCTTCGTTCAGGGCGACAGCTCGATAACACGGCGTTACGGCGGCACCGGCCTGGGCCTGACCATCACCCGCCGGCTGGTGGACCTGATGCGCGGCGAAATGCGCGTCAAGAGCACGGAAGGCGGCGGCAGCACTTTCACGGTGGAAATCGCCTTCGGCCTCGCGCTGCCGACCCCGGCGACGCAGGAAACGCCCGCCGCCGCACATGAAATGGCGTTGGCCGGCGCCCACGTCCTGGTCGCCGAGGACAACCTGATCAATCGCCAGGTGACCACCGAATTCCTGCAGCGCAAGGGAATTCGGGTCAGCACCGCGGAGAATGGCGCTGCCGCCTTGCGCCTGCTCGACGTCGAGCGCGTCGATGCCTTGCTGATGGATGTGCATATGCCGCTCATGGACGGCCTCGAAGCGACCCGCCGCCTGCGCCTCGATCAACGTTACGCCAAGCTTCCGGTCATCGCGCTGACGGCGGCCGCCATGGCCGAAGAGAAGGCGGCCTGCATGGAGGCAGGAATGGACGACTTCGTGGCCAAGCCAGTCGATGCCGAGCAACTTTTTGCTACGCTTTTGCGCTGGCTGCCAAATCGATGTCAGGCTGCACCAAACCGGCACGGACCTGCGGCGCCGGAATCATCCGCATTGTCCTCGATAGCTCGAATCGAGGGGTTCGACGCGTTCCGTCTGCAGGAAATTACCGGCGACGATCCGGACTTGCTGCGCAGCCTGCTGCAAGCATTCCACGACGATCATGCCGGCGCGGTCGACGCGATCGAAGACCACCTGGCAAAAGGATGCCGCAACGAAGCACTGCAAATGGCCCACTGCCTCAAGGGCTCCTCCGCCAATCTCGGCGCCATGCGACTCTCGCAGGCGGCCCAGGCGCTCGAATCCCCGCTCCGCGCAGGGGCCGACGCCGCCGGGCTGCGGCCCGCCATCGACCGCTTGCGCCATGAGTTGGATGCTGCCCTCGACGCGGCGACAGACTTTGTCCTGCTGGCTGGCCCCGAGAATCCGCCACCACAGACACTGGATCAGCCGGCAGCACGGGCGCTGTGCGCCCGGCTGTCAGCCGCCATCGACGCCCAGGAACTCATCGCGCCGGCGCCACTGGCTGCGTTGAAATCGGCGCTGGGCGGACGCGCCGAGGCCACCATGGAAACACTGGAAGCAAGCCTTTCGCGCTATGATTTTTCCACTGCGCAACAGGCGCTGGCGACGATCGAACGGGAGATTCAATGAATTTCGGGGATACACCCACGGCGGAAGCGGAAAGTACTCTCGGCGCACCGATCATCCTGATCGTGGACGACCAGACCAGCAATATCAAATTGCTGGCGGCGATCCTGGGCGACGACTACCGCATTCGTGTTGCCACCAACGGCCCCGATGCGCTGAAAATGGCCGAAAGCCAGCCGCAACCCGACCTGATCCTGCTCGACATCGTGATGCCGGACATGGACGGTTACGAGGTCTGCCGCAGACTCAAGGAAAACTCCGCAACGCAAAACCTTCCGGTCATTTTCATCACCGCGCTGAGTTCGGAAGCCGATGAGGAACGCGGGCTCAATCTCGGCGCCATCGACTACATCGCCAAACCGCTCAGCGCACCGATCGTGCGCGCCCGCGTGCGCAACCACGCCATCCTCAAACGCAAGGCCGACCTCCTGGAATCGCTGGCCCATGTCGACTCCCTGACCAACATCGCCAACCGGCGTCGCTTCGACCACATGCTGCAACTCGAATGGCGCCGCTGCCAGCGTGCTGGCGTACCGTTGGCCTTGCTGTTGATCGACGTGGACGCTTTCAAGGCCTACAACGACCACTATGGCCACGGCAAGGGCGATCTTTGCCTGACCACGATAGCCAACACGCTGGCGACCGGCCTGCTGCGGCCGGCGGACAGCGTCGCGCGCTACGGCGGAGAAGAGTTTTCGGTACTCCTGCCGGAAACGAATCGCGCCACCGCGGCCCTGCTCGGCGAACGCCTGCGCGAGCGGATCGCCGCCAAGCAGATACCGCATGCGCCGGCACAGCCCTGGGCGTCGGTCACCATCAGCGTCGGCTGCGCCGCGATGCTGCCGACTGAATCCCATACGCCCAGGGAGCTGATCGACACGGCGGACAGGAAGCTTTACGAGGCCAAGAAGGCCGGCCGCAATCGCGTCTGCGCCTGAGCCCCTGGTTCAGGCCGCATCGATCGCCACGATCAGCCCCTGCAACTGCTCGCGCAGCGCGATCAGGTCTGACGCGGGAATTCCGATTCTTCCCAGCAGGGTTTCCGGCACGCACTTGGCGCGGACTCTCAAACGCCGGCCAGCGGCGGTCAGCGCGACGAACACGCGCCGCTCGTCCTCCACGTCGCGCTCCCGCGTCACCAGACCGGCCGCCTGCAGCCGCTTGAGCAAGGGCGTGAGCGTGCCGGAGTCGAGGAACAAGGCCGCGCCGAGCTCTCCGACGCTGCGCCGGTCGCGCTCCCACAAAACCAGCATCACCAGGTACTGCGGATAGGTCAGCCCCAGTTCGTCCAGCAGCGGACGATACAGGCGGATCATCGCGTTGGCCGCCGCATACAGCGGAAAGCAGATCTGGCGGTCGAGCCGCAACGCCTGATCGTCAGGCATTTGGCGACTGCGGGCGGCGTCCGCTCTGGCTTTGGTAGTACACCACTTTACGCGCGCGCATGACTTCGCCCAGCGGGCGGTTCGCCATCAGCGCATTCCAAGGATCGAAAGCGGCCGACTCGATGGCCGCCGCCAGCGCCTGGCCTTCCCCGCTCAGCGCATCCTGCACCGGCAAGGTAAGCACGCCGACGGTGACATAGGGCGCGACGTCTTCCGCCCAGTCCTGCGAGGCGTCCTCGATCGGCGTCAGGGTTTCGTCCACGAAGAACTGCAATTGCAGCGCGAAGCGCAGCGGACCGTGGTCCAGATGGGAGCGGAAGTTTCCCGCCCAATCGCCATCGGCCCCCGGTTTCACCTGGTCGCTCGCGGCCAGCATGCGCACCCGCGCGGCATACGGGCCGCAGGCAATCGGCACTGCGGAATAGAACGACTGCGTAGCGAATCCGGTGAAGGGCGTTTTGAAGGTCTTGACGAAGCGCTTCATCAAGCCCAGGGCGCCGAGCAGACCATAGCGGGATACCAGGTAGCCGAACAGCGCCCCCGGACCCCGGACCATGTGCTTCACCAGGCCGACAAATTCGTCGGCTCCCGCAAAAGCGAAGGCCGGATGATTGATCAGCAGGAAGTCCTGGCTCGCGGCAGGTCCCGCGCCCAGCGCGCCGGGACCGCTTACGCCGCGCACCTTGATGGCGAAGCCGCGTATATCCGGCTTGCGATCGGCCTGGCGATCGGTGCCGCCGTTCGACAGCCGAACCCAGGTTTCATACACGCCGGGCGCGGCGAACAGCCCGTGCCGCGCATGCTCGGGCAGATCGGATAGAACCTCGAAACTGCCATACAGGCCCAACTGCTGCTTGCGGTGCAGCGCCCGGCCGTTGCCGTATTTCGCCGACTTGATCGCCTGGATCTGTTCGAAGTCGCGCGCATAGCCGGCGTGGCGCTCGGCTTCGTCGGGAGCAATGCGTTCTTGCCATTGGGTACTGGGGGCCGCCATTTCGTCTCTCCTGAATTCAAATTGCCGCAAAGACCCGCGCCGGCTTGCTGACCGCCAAGTCATTGGCGACGGCACGAGCAACGCCGACCATTATATGCGTTATCCTATTATATTGTGTGCAATATATTGTAGCGGCAAAACGGGCGGAAGCGCCTGTCTTGCCGCCTCGGCAAGAGTCAGCCTGCCAGCAGGACTGCCAGTGCCAGCAGCGCCGGACCGCCTTGCACATAAAGTATGGTCTTCTTCACCGTCAGGCCGCCATAAATTCCCGCCACCATCACGCAGGCAAGAAAGAACGCCTGGATATGGACGCCTGCGACCGCGCCCGGATAGAGCAAGCCCCACACCAATCCGGCGGCGAGAAAGCCGTTGTACAAGCCCTGGTTGGCCGCCAACACCTTCGATGCCGCGGCACGTTCCGCCGTGTTGCCGAAGATTTTGAGGCCCTTGGGCTTGGTCCACAGAAACATCTCCAGATAAAGAAAATACGCATGCTCCAGCGCTACCAGCAGCACCAGAACCGTACTCAGCATCTTCATGATTCCTCCGTTCTTGTCAGGGCAAACCGGGTCCAGTATGGTGCACGCGCAGTCGTGGAACAACAGCCGGAGCCCACGCAATGCCGATTGATTTGCGTCAGAGTCTGGTAAGCCATTGGTGGTAAATTGCTTTTTGTCAGACAACTCACAGGAGATAATCATGGCAGGCAAGATCGAACACTTCAGCGAACTGCACCGCAAGAACATGGAAGCCGCCATGCGCATGGCACAACTTTCCATCGAGAATTCCCAGCGCATCATGGCGCTGCAATCCGAATTGGCCAAGGAAATGTTTCAAAGCGGCGTGGAAAGCGCCAAGGCGCAAACCGGAGTGCAGGATCCGCAGGAGATGCTGCAATTGCGCACCCAGTACGCGCAGGAAACCACCCGGCGCATGGTGGCGGTAGCGCAACAGATCGCCGAGATCAGCAACGCCGCGCGGGCCGAGTTTGCCAAGCTCGTCACCGAGCAGCTGGCCTCCGGCAGCCAGGACATGACGGAATCCATGCAGGCGTTCATGAAAAGCCTGCCCGGCCAGACGCCCAACATGATGGAATCGTTCCAGCAGGCGATCGCCACCGCCAACTCGGCCTTCGAGCAGATTGCGAAAGCCTCCACCACCGCCATGGGCAGTGTCGGCGAGACGGTCAAGAAGGCCGCCGGCGGCGCCAAGCGCAAGTAAGCGCGGCACCTCGGCACGGCTGATCGCGCGAGCGATCAGCCGTTTTTTTCGCTGTCGAATCCCGAATCCCCGAGCCACGCGAATGATTTCGCGACACCTTCGTTTTATGCCTGGGTTATTATTGCGCGCCCGATCGAAGAACGGCTTCCGCAACGCGGCATGGCGCCGTACCCCGGTTTGATGCCTCAGGAGAACACATGCAACGCTACTTCCGCTACGCCGCCAAGATTTGTCGCGCGATACTCCTGCCCTGCCTCGCGCTGATCGTTTCCACCCCCGCATACCCGGACGCACGCAACCTGGCCCCCGGCTTCACGAACCTCCCCAAGAGCGCCAAGGTCGTGATCATGCCGTTCGACGTGGAACTGTTTTCAATTTCGGGAGGCGGCGTTGCGGAACCCAAGGCGGACTGGACCGCGGCAGCCCATACCCACCTGCACGCCGCCTTGAACGGCAGGACCGCCGAACTTGCCCTGCAGACGCAGGAATTCCCGGAAAAGGATGCCGACGAACTGGCGGAAATCAGCACCTTGCACGCCGCGGTGGCGCGATCGATTGCCTTCCACCACCTGGGGGTCGGCAACTTCGCGCTGCCGACCAAGAACGGGAAACTGGACTGGTCGATGGGCGATGCGGTCAAGCCGGTGCTCGAAAAATCGGCAGCCGACTATGCGCTGTTCATCTGGCTGCGCGACAGCTATGCCAGCTCGGAACGGAAGGCAGCGATGATTGCACTGGCCTTGTTCGGGGTCGGCGTTCCCGGCGGCGTTCAGACCGGATACGCCTCCCTGGTCGACCTGCATACCGGTCAGGTAGTCTGGTTCAACCGGCTGATGCGCGCCGAGGGCGACCTGCGCGAGGCCGAACCGGCGGTCGAAACGGTAAAAGCCCTGCTCGAGCGCTTCCCGGACTCGAAATGAAGCGGCGGCAGGTACTCGCTGCCGGCTGCGCCTGCTGCGCGAGCATGATCGCCCCCCGTACCTGGGCGCAAACGACGCCGGACTACAGCGCGCCGCAGCGCTTTCAAAGACCCGACATTGCCTCTGACGAAGGCGGCTTGTGGGCCATGATGGACAGGGAGGAAAAGGCGCTGCGGCGCAGTCCTTTGGTGTTGCGCGACGCCCGGCTTACCGGCTACGTGCAGGATCTTGCCTGCCGTCTGGGTGACGGGCATTGTCCGGATATCCGGATATTCCTGGTGCGCACGCCGCTGTTCAACGCCAGCATGGCGCCCAACGGCATGATGCAGATATGGACCGGTCTGTTGTTGCGCATGGAGAACGAGGCGCAACTCGCGGCGGTGATCGGTCATGAAATCGGCCACTATCTCCAGCGCCACTCCGTCGATCGCCTGCGCGACATCAAAGCCAAGGCTGCGGCCAGCCAGGTGCTGGCGCTGTTCGGCCTGGCCGGCGCGATCGGGCAGTTCGCCGTAATGGCCAGCACCTTCGCCTATGGCCGCGACCACGAGCACGAGGCAGATCGCATCGGTGCCTACCTGATGCACCGTGCCGGATACCAGGTCGCGGAATCGGCTGTCGTCTGGAACAACCTGCTGGACGAAACCCGGGCCAGGGAAGGCAACGAAACCAGCGAGACCAGCCCGCTGTTCGCCACCCATCCGGCACCGCCGGAACGGCGGGACAACCTGGCGCGACTGGCTGAACTGCTGCCCGGCGGCACAGCCGGGAAGGACCCGTTCGCCGCGCATACCGCGCACCTGATCGACGAATGGCTGCAGGACGAAATCAAGCGCGGACAGTATGCGGAGAGCCTCGTCCTGCTTTCGCGCCGGATCAAGACGGGCAGCAACCCCAAGCTGATGCAGTATTACCGGGGCGAAGTCCATCGCCTGCGCGGCCAGACCGGCGACCACGACCGTGCGCTGGACGATTACCAGGCCGCGGTCGCCGGCGACCAACCGCCGCCGCCGGCATTCCGTGGCATCGGTCTGGTCGCCCGCCAGCGGGGCCAGAAACAAGACGCCCGGCAAGCGTTTGCGCGCTACCTCGACCTCGCGCCGGACGCGCCGGATTCGGCACTGATCAAATCCTATCTTGCGGAACTCGACTCATGAAAAACCTGCTCGTCCTTGCCATCGCATTGCTGCTCACGGCATGCGCATCCGTAAAGAAAGTCGAATCCGGAGCGAATCTGGTCGGTGAGCGCATGTCGATCAACGTCGACGGCAACTGGAATCACTTTGACTTCCCCGGCAGCAAGCCGGCACAGGTGTGGACCATGGAAGGCATCACGATCGACGAGCTCCTGGTCTATTCCGGCATCCGTGACGGCCAGGTCATGCATCAGGAATCCTCTGCCGGGAGCAGGCAGAAGGACTTCGCGTTCCGCAAAACCATGCAAACCGAGGAAATCGTGTCGATGCTGGAGGGCGTCCTGAGTCGTGACGGCTCCACGTTCAAGCTGCTGAAGCTCGAACCCTTTGCCTTCGGCGGCAAGAAAGGCTTTCGTTTCGAATACGAGCGAATTCGCAAGATCGACAATGTGCAAATGCGCGGCGTCGGCTTCGGCGCGGTGGACAAGGAAGAACTTTTCGCCCTCGTTTACCAGGCTCCGCGCCTGACTTTCTTCCCGCGGCACCAGTCCCGCATCGAAACCATCGCAAAAGCCGTCAGCATCCAGTAGCTTGCGGCCGACGCTCAATCGCCGTCGGTAGCCCAGCGCCCGGCCGCGTGGTCGTCGCCCTCGCGGGCGTCGACCCAGCGCCCGCCTGCCGGGGTTTCTTCCTTCTTCCAGAACGGCGCCCGCGTCTTCAGGTAATCCATGATGAATTCGCAGGCGGCAAAGGCTTCGCCGCGATGGGCCGACGCAACCGCGACGAAGACGATGCGGTCGCCCGGCAACAGCCTGCCAATACGATGGATCACGCGCACACCGTAGATGTCCCAGCGTCCGCGCGCCTCGTCGACGATGGCGGTCAGCGCCTTCTCGGTCATGCCGGGGTAATGCTCCAGGGTCATCGCCTGCACCGCCGAATCGCCAGCGCCGACTCCTGCGGCGGACTTATCCGCCCGCACCAGGCCGACGAAGCTGGCCACGGCGCCGACCTCGTCGCGCCCGGCCGCCAGTGCGGCAATCTCGGCGCCGGCATCGAAGTCGGCTTGCTGCACGCTGACGCTCATTTCAGCCTCCGGTTACCGGCGGGAAGAAGGCCACTTCGTCGCCGGCTTTGACCGCGGCATCAAGACCGAGCATTTGCTGATTCACTGCGGCACGCAGATTCTTCGTCGTCGCCAAAGCCGTCCACGGCTCGCCGCGCGCCGCGAGATGATCGCGCAAGGCGCCCACCGTGGCGATGCCAGCCGGCAGCGCCAGCGACTCGGAGCCGGTGCCCAGCGCCTCGCGCAGACCGGCAAAAAATAGGATTCTCACGTTCATGGCTTGACTATAGCAGTTCGGAAAACGGCAGGAAACGCACCATGTCGCCGCGTGCGACGGCCTGCCCCGGCGGATTGTCGATCAGCCCGTCGGCCCAGGTACAGGAGGTCAGCACGCCCGAACTCTGATTGGCGAACAGCTCCAACCCGCCCGCGTCGTTGATACGGGCACGCAGAAACTCGCGGCGCGGATCTCCCTTGCAGGCGAAATCGGCGCGCAACGCCTGCGCACGGGGCGTCACGGCCGACGCACCCTGCGCCTTGAGGATGAAGGGCCGCACCAGCATGAGGAAAGTCACGAAGCTGGAAACCGGGTTGCCCGGCAGGCCGATGAAGGCCGCCGCGGAGCCGGCTCCGCGGCGAACTGTGCCGAACGCCAGCGGCTTGCCCGGCTTGATCGCGATCTTCCACAGGTCGAGCGAGCCTTCCGCCTCGACCGCGGGTTTGACGTGGTCCTCCTCGCCGACCGAAACACCGCCGCTGGTCAGGATCAGGTCGTTGCCGGCCGCCGCCCGACGCAGCGCCTCGCGCGTCGCATCGCGCCGGTCGGGCACGATGCCGCAATCCTCGACGACGCAGCCCGCTCCTTCGAGCAGGGCACGCAAGGTGTAGCGGTTCGAGTTGTAGATGCCCCCCGGCTTCAGCGCCTCGCCCGGCATCGCCAGTTCGTCGCCGGTCGAAAACAGGGCCACGCGCAGGCGCCGGAAAACCGTCAGGCTTGCCGCGCCGACCGAGGCGGCGACGCCGACATGCGCGGCGGACAAGCGCGTCCCGGCCGCCAGCACTTCGGCCCCGGCGGCGATGTCCTCGCCGCGGCGGCGGATCCACTCGCCGCTATGCGGGACATGATTCACTGTCACGGTATCGCCGGCGACGGCGCACAGTTCCTGCATCACCACGGCGTCGGCCCCGGCCGGCAGCGGCGCCCCGGTGAAGATCCGCGCCGCCGTGCCGGGCGCCAACAGATGCCCGACGCTGCCGGCGGCGATGCGTTGCGCCACCTGCAACGGCGTGCCGGCAAGCGGCACATCGGCGCAACGCAGCGCATAGCCGTCCATCGAGGTGTTGTCCAGCGGCGGCACGTCGATCGTCGAGCGCACGCCTTGCGCCAGAATCCGTCCGGCCGCCGCCTGGGTCGCCACGGTCTCGGTTTCGTGCACCGGGCTGGCGCCGGCCAGCAGGCGTGCCAGGGCTTCTTCAAAGGTAAGCATGGTGGGCATCGCCTTGCGCGCCGGCGGCGTCGAAATCAAGCATCTCTGAATCCCAGGTGACGAAGAATGAAATCGGCGATGGCATCGCGATCGTTGAGATTGAGTATTGGCAACCCGGTCGGCAGGCCGCTCAGCCGTGCCACGATGTCCGGCTCATCGGTCGCCACGGCGACGATGGTCTCGACCCCGCTGCCGGCGATCAAGGGCTTGCCGACGGACGGTCGATGCACTTCCAGCTTCGGAATCGGCGTCTGCTTGAAGCCCTCGACCAGCACCAGGTCGCATTCGGAAAAACGCGCGATCTGTTCGTCGAACGAAGGCTCCGGCGCGCCGCGCAGTTCGTGCATCAGCACCCAGCGATGGTCGGACACCAGCAGCACCTCGGAGCAGCCGGCCTCGCGCAGGCGGTAGGAGTCCTTGCCCGGCTGGTCGATGTCGAAGCGGTGGTGGGCGTGCTTGATCAGCGAGACGCGCAGTCCGGCCGTCGTCAGCCGCGGGATCAGGGATTCCAGCAAGGTGGTTTTGCCCGCGCCGGAATAGCCGGCCAGTCCAAATATCTTCATGTCTCTAGCGCTAGCGAGGGCACCGTCAGCACCGGCGCGAAGCCGCCGCCGGGCGTGCGGAAGTTGGTGGTCTGCCCCTGCCACAGGCGCGCAGCGATCAACTGCACATGCCCGGCATAGACGTAGTTGCGCAGATCGAGCTTGAGTTCAACCGGCGCTTCGCCCACCTGCAGCGTGCGCGAGGACGGCGGCACCAGCGCCTGGGCGATGTAGTTGCCGGCCAGCACTTCGTCGAAGACGCGCTTGGTGATCTTGTCGCCGCGATACGCGGCCTTGGAGCCGTACCCGGCCGCCGGCTTGAAGAACAATGCCTTGCGCCGCGCCCACAAATCATCGGCATGCGCGGGCAGCGCCAGTTCGGTACGCGGAATCTTGTTCGTCAGCGTGCTGCGTGTCTCCGCATCGAGGCCCCAACTCGCCAGCAGGGCGGGATCGGACAGCGCCACCAGGTTGCGCTTGTCGGCATACAGGGCATGGGCCTGGGGATGCGGCGTGACCACCGCCGCGTCGGCCAGATAGGCGGCGCGCAGGGCGCTGCTGGCCGGGGTTTCGAGCGCGAAATCGGTAAGCCGGTTATAGACCAGGTCGATGCGCATCGCGCCATGCCACAAAGCGCCATCGCGAAACTCCAGCTCCCGCGGGTCGCAGATCACAGCCTGGATGCCGGCATGCTCGAACAGGCGCCGGAACAAGACGAACTCGGGGTAGAGGTATTGCGTCTGCGGCGCCTCGTCGACGATGGCCACCTGGCGCGGCGTGTCGCCGGCGCCGACTCTGGTGCCAAACGCGCGCCACTCGGCGCGGAACATTTCTAGAAACAGGTGCTCCGGCGTATCGCCGCCGAGGTCGCCGGGCAGCAAGGCCTCGACGTCCGCGCAGCAGGCCTTCTGCGCGCGCGCCAGCACGGCGTTGAGCAATCCGCCGCCGGCATTGGTGTTGATCTCGATCAGTTGCGGGCCGGTATTTCCAAGGTGGAAGTCGTAGCCGAGGAACACGCCGCGCGCCGCGGTCGAGTGCCGGGCGATCTCCGGCGCATAGGCCAGCACATGGTCGCGATAGGCCGGCAGCGCGACGACGCGTTCCACCGCAGCGACCAGGCGCGCCATGCGCTGCACGTCTTCGGCGCCGACAAAGGCGACTGACGACGAAAACAAATGCGGCCGCCCCGCCATCACTTCCTCGTGAAAGCCCGGGCTGACGCGCTCCAGTTCCACGCCCAGTCCCTCGCTATCGAGCGAGATGCATTGGCAGCCGGCGTTCAGCCGGTCGGCCAGTTCGATGCCGGATTGCTTATCCATCCGCCGATTCTACCGATTCGGCAAAGAAGCTTTCGACATCCGTCACGTCGCGCGTCCGGCGCATCGGCGGCAGCGAGCGCCAGATCGCCTTGCCGTAGGGCTTCCCGGTCAGGCGCGGATCGCAGATCATCAGCACGCCGCGGTCGTCCTCGTCGCGGATCAGCCGTCCGGAACCCTGCTTCATGTTGATCACCGCGCGCGGCAACTGATACTCCATGAAGGGGTTGCGTCCCGCCGCACGCAGGCGGTCGATGCGCGCCGACAGCACCGGGTCGTCGGGCGGGGCGAAAGGCAGTTTGTCGATCACCACCAGCGACAAGGCCTCGCCGCGAACGTCGACGCCTTCCCAGAAACTCTGGCTGGCGACCAGGATCGCGTTGCCGAGAAAGCGGAAGCGCTCCAGCAGTTCGGTGCGCGAACCCTCGCCCTGCATCAGCAGCGGCAGATCGAACCCTTCGCCTTGCAGTTTTTCCTGCAGCAGTTCGCGAATGCGGCGCATCGCCCGCAATGAAGTACAGAGCACGAAAGCCCGCCCGCCCGAGGCGCGAATCGCCGGCCAGGCAGCCTCCGCCACCGCCTCCTGATACATGGCGCTGTTCGGATCGGGCATGCCCGGCGGCGCGTAGAGCAGCGCATTCTTCGCATAGTCGAAGGGACTGCCCCAGACCGCGGTATCGGCCGCCGCCAGCCCCAGCTCGCCGCAGTAATGGGAAAAGTTGCTGCCCACGGCGAGCGTCGCCGAAGCGAAGATCCAGGCGCGCGGATGGCCTTCCATCTGGCGCTGGAAGATCGGCGCGATGTCCAGCGGCGTCAGATTGAGCGACATCGCCTGCGAATAGACCTCGACCCATTTCACGACCTCATTTTCCAAACCCGCGCCGCCGGAGACTTCCAGATCGGCACTGCCGCCGCGCCAGCGCTTCAGGCCCTGCGCCAGTTCCTGCGTGCGCCGCAGGCAGTTGGCCAGGCCTTCGCCGCGCTCGGCCTGGGTGTCGAGGTGGCGCCCGAGTTCCGCGACCGCAGCCGCCAGGCCTTGCAAGGCCGCGGCGAACTCCGCTTCGCTCTCCAGCTTCGCCGCCGGCAGGCGCAGGTTCTCGCCCTTGACCGCCAGGCGCAGATCGCGCGCCGCCTTGTCCAGCGCCAGCGCCGCCTCCTGCAGCGGCGGATAGTCCTTCGCCGCAACGATGGCCTCGTTGCGCGTGTCGCGCGCCAGCTCGATGATCTGGCTGGTGGACACGCTCTCGCCGAAGAACAGCCCGGCCACCTCGGGCAACTGGTGCGCCTCGTCGAAGATGATGGTGTTGCAGGCCGGCAGCAGCTCGCCCATGCCCTCGTCCTTGAGCATCACGTCGGCGAAGAACAGGTGGTGATTGACTACCACCACGTCCGCCGCCAGCGCACTCTGCCGCGCCGCGAGGACGAAGCAGTCCTTCACGTCCGGGCATTCCTGGCCGAGGCAGTTCTCGCGCGTCGAGGTCGCCTGCGCCCAGGCCCCGGAATCCTCCGGCACGTCGATGCATTCGGCCTTGTCGCCGCTCCGCGTGCGTTCGGCGAAGCGCGCGATCTTGCGCAGGTGCGCCGCCTCCTCGCGCGACGCCAGGCGGCCGGCGCTCATCGCGCGTTCCAGGTGATAGGGGCAGACATAGTTGGCGCGCCCCTTGAGCAGCGCGATCGAGGCGCCGACCTTGAGCGCATCGCGTACTGTCGGCAGGTCGCGGTTGAAAAGCTGGTCCTGCAGGGTCTTGGTGCCGGTCGAAACAATCACCTTGCCGCCCGAGAGCAGCGCCGGCACCAGGTAGGCGAAGGTCTTGCCGGTGCCCGTGCCGGCCTCGGCCACCAGCGCCAGGTTGCCGGCGATGGCGGCGGCGATGCGCTGTGCCATCTCAAGCTGCTGCGGGCGCGGACGAAAGCCGGGAACGGCGGCGGCGAGCGGCCCCTCGGGGGCAAAGATGCGGTCAAGATCGGACATGGCGGGCGCGGCATGGTAGCACGCGGCGATAATCCAGGATTCAAGAGTCGGCGCTGACGGGACGGCGACGGGAAAAATCCGAAGGGGCATCGGCGAGCAACTGCAAGCCGCCCTGGCGCCCGTGGCGGATCGGCTGGTATGGGCCTTTGTCTACGGTTCCATGGCCAAGGGCTCGGATCACGCCGGCAGCGATATCGACCTGATGCTGATCGGCGAGAACCTTGGCTACGGCGACGTGGTGGAGCGCCTGTTGCCCGTGGAAGAGCGCCTGGGCCGCCGCATCAACCCGACGATTTATACCCCAGCCGACTGGCTGGCGAAGACGGCCGCCGGCAACAGCTTTGTCCTGCGGGTGTCGGAACAGGACAAGATCAACCTGATCGGCGGCCCGCCGCCGGAAGAGCCAGCGCATGAGCAGTAAGGACAACCTGGAAAACCTGGTGCGCAGCGGCGGCCTCAAGGCGGAGCCGCCCGACCGCAAGGAATGCACAGGCTTGCTGCGTTCCGCCATTGACCGCTTGAACGATGCCCACAACCCGGCGCTGTCTTTCGCCAGCCGCTTCGATCTGGCCTACAACGCCGCCCACGCGCTGGCGCCGACGGCCTTGCGCTTGCAGGGTTACCGCTCGGACAAGCGCTACCTGGTGTTTCAGTGCCTGGTGCATACCCTCGATGCAGGCAAGGCGCAGGTCCGCCTGTTCGCGCTCTGCCATAAACCAGGAACATGGCCGAGTACGAAGGCTATATGGACGTGGACGAGGCCTTGCTGGCCGATCTGATTACCGCGACCGATGGCCTGCTGCCGCAGGTGCGGCGGGCGATGTCCGCTACAAAATAGATCTGATCGGGCGGTAAGGCAAGAGTCGGCGCTGGTGGTACGGCGCCGTAGCAAGGGTCAGCCGTGATAAAGCACGCCGATAATGGCGCGCGCGCTTGTCACGCTTCGGAATCCCTTGTGCGGTTTGCCGACGGAAAGAACTTGGGAGGAACCGAGACCTCCAATGCTTTCGAACTGCCGCAAGTGAGCTAACTCGCTTGGAAGCGCGGCACCTACACGTTTGAAAATGCTTGACCCATCATCAAGCGTCAGCGCGACAAGCGCATCCTTGTATTGTCCGAGTTCATCGAGTTCAATGCGGCCAGCGCCAAGCACCACCTGCTTTTCCAAAGCGAGAGGAACCGCGCTGTCGTCGACCACGCGGAAGGCAATCTCGATGCGTTTCAAAACGTCGCCTACATCGACCGGCGCCGCTTCATCCCGGCCCTGCGGAACCGTCAAGGAGTGATCGAAAATGATCCCGACAACTTGATGAATGGCAACTTCCGCCTCGGGGAGAAGGATCGTCTTTGGCGTTCTTGTCCGGGGATCGGGGACTTCTGCGGTGAGGTGTTAACGGTGTCGGATTTCCGTAGAAATCTGGCGGCGACGAATTGTCTTGGTAGCGAGCAGGGCAAGCCGGGGTTGATTTTGGGTTTCATGATTAGCCACCAAGTTCAGCTCGTCATTCCGGCGAAAGCCGGAATCCAGTGGGGCGCCGCACTGGACACCGGCTTTCGCCGGTGTGACGAGGAAAAGTGAGCGACGTGTGCGCAACTCAATGCTCGGCTGAACATTGTGGCTAATCAGGTGTGTGCAAGAGTCGGCGCTGGCAATACGGTGCCACGACGGGAACGATTTGAAAACACGGGCACCGTCACAGGATCACCCTGCCTTCAACTCCCTTAGCAAATCCGGATGCCGGTCCAGCAAGCGGAACAGATTGATCACCGCCGCCACCGGCTTTGCCTGCCCGCGCTCATAACGGGAAAACGCGTTCTTGCCCCCTCCCGCCAGAATGGCGGCTTCCTGCTGGGTCAGGCCCAGCTTCTTGCGAATACGCGCCAGCTCGGCCACTTCCTCGGCATCCACGCGGTCGCGGAAGGCCGCCCATGCGGCCTCTTCCCGCGCGTCATGCTCCGGGAATCCATCGCTGCAATGATTGCAAAAGGCGCCCTTGGCCGCGTATTGATAGGCGCGACCGCGGTACTCAAGCTGCTGCTTGCGCTTTCCGTCGTGCAATGTTCCCTCGAAGCACAGGGGGCACTTCTTGCCGTTCCATTTCGATGCCATGTCACAACTCCTTGAAGGAAACCACGAAGTATTCGCCGGCCTGCTGGAACTTCACGTAGAGGCCCTTGCCGCGCCACGCGGCTTGATATACGTCCTGCCAGACCCGATGATCCTTGTGCGTGGTCATGCTCTTGTAGAAGTCGGAACGGGAAAGACCCCGCACCACTTCCAGCGCCTCCGCTTTCACCATCCCCGCCGCCCGGATTCCGTCTTGCGCCGACAGAGTCAGATTCATCATCTCGACACTCGTCATCTGCGCCAGAATCCCGGAAAGACGGTAGTGGGGAGAGCGCTTTTCCATGGGCTTAGATTACCCTATTAGGGGATATGCAGCAAGAGAATCGGACCGGCCCTGGTAACTCCTCGACCTTCAGCAAGAGTCGGCGCTGGCACCACGGCGATTTGTGTTGCCGCAGAAGCCATGGGTACAGGGTGATTCTCTCGCCTTTCAGCGATCAGATCACTCTTATTCTGACGGCGCGGGGCGCCGGCGCAAGGCCGATTCCACGGCTTCCAGTCCGATCTCCCCTGGCCGGCGGAAGGCCGAGGCCACCTTGTCGCAGTCGACAGCCGACACCCCGAGATCTTCAAAAAATATTCGCCACTCGCGTGTGACGCGGGCAATGCGGTCGATGATCGCCGCAGCATCCTTGCGCAATAATCCGAAGCTGCCATGCGCCTCAAGCAGGTTGTCCAGGGTGGCCAGCCTTCCCTGGGGTCCCACCGACAGATGCAGATACCGCTCATGGGCTAGCTGCGGCCGCGGCACCACGTCGTACATTGGCGAAAGCCGCCAACCTTTGCCGCCCCCATCCCATACGAATGCATGATTGCGCAAATGGTCGTCGTCGTTGGAGACCAGTATGTTGAAGGCGATGCGGCCATACAGCTCGCCGCGGTCCGCCTTGACGCCGGCATCGACGCCAAGCTCTCCAATTTTTGCGGCGATGTCTTCATAGGGCGCGCCGAGCGACTCGGCTTCATGCTTGGCCAACAGCGTCAGCGCGCTCACGCAATGTCGTCGATGAAAGGCATCACCGGTTGCCCGTCTGTCGAAGCGCTCGATGAGCATGACCTGCCGACCGTCTGCCAGTGTCTTGATGTCGGTCGGGGGCACATCCAGACCGGCTTTCCGGGCCAGTTCCAGGCAGGCACGCTCCACGGCGGGCACGTTGAAGCCGTCCTTGATGGCCGGAAACTTCGCCAGGTATTGCTCGCCGTTATGGATCACCAGCGCCTTGGGGCGCGCACCGCCCATGGACCCCGCAAGAAAAATCTGCTCCAGTTGTGCCGGAATGGGCGCGCCGGCCTGGATGCGGTCGGCCGCCTCCAGCAGGTATTCCAGTTGCGTGAGTGGCGGCAGCAGACCGGGGGCCTCGGGACTTGCCAGGTCGGAGCGGAAATCCAGAGCGCCGAAGCGATGCGGCCCGGCCTGGAGCAGATAGACCGATTCCGGCATGGAGTCCGGCGGCACCTTGAGCCTGGCTTCCAGGACCCGGCGACCCCAGAAGTCCGGTGCGGCATCCCGCACGGCGCCGAACAAGGGCGGAAGGACCGGCGTATAGGTGAGTTCGTCACCAGGCCGGCAGGTAAGCGGCAAGCTGAGGGGGGCGACGGGTACCGCGTCAGGTCGTTCGAGGTAGCGGCGACCGTAACCGAAAATGCTGGTCGTCGATTCCACACCCTGCTCCACCAGTTCGAGGGAGCCCGCGGGCACCGCGACGGCCTTGCCCGGCAGATAAATGAAAACCCAGCCGTTCCAGCTCATGTGAAATCCCTAGAAATCGTACTTGTCCGCCGTGGCGACGCTCGGCCTGGCACGTTGCCGCGTGGTGGCTGCCGCCGCCCCCAATCGAGTCGGCTCTGTCACCAGGCTGAGGGTGTCGAGCAGCCCCAGGCACTCCAGCGCAGACAGCCAGGACCCGAGGCTTATCGAGACGTCACCGCGCTCGATTTTCATCCAGGTATACGGGCTCATCTTGGCTCTTGCGGCGGCCGCCTCCTGAGTCATGTTTCGAGTCAGGCGCGCCGTCCGAATGATCGGTGCCATGCGGCTCGCAGCGGACTTGACCTGCGCGGAGGCAAACTTCTCTTCTTTGCGTCTCATATTGCTTACTCTTGACCTAATTGCATTAGCCTATGTAATAAGCAATCTAATGTCAATAGTAAGCAATAACCGCTAGTTCCATCCACCCTTGCCATTTTCCTCGAACTTCTCGCGGTCGCGGCTGAACAGTTCCTCCAGCTCTTCGCGGCCGGCCTTGGCCACGCTCAGCATGCGGTTCTCGTCGTGGAAATGCGGGATCAGGCTTTCCATGGTGACGACGTTGTGGCGGCGGAAGGCGTCGGCCATTTCGCGCGCCCGGTAGGGATCGACGCCCAGCGCTTCGAGTACATGACGGCCGGTCTTGAGCGCGGCTTCGAAGGTCTCGCGCTCGATCACCTCGACCTGGCGCGCGCGCAGCTCGACGTAATGGCGCACGTTGCGGGCGCGGGCGACGATCCTGAGTTGCGGAAAATGCGCGCGCACCAGGTCGACCAGGGCCAGGCTGTCATCCACGTCGTCGATCGCATTTACCAGCAGCCGGGCCTTGCCGGCATCGGCGGCGTGCAGCAGGTCGAGCCGCGTCGCGTCGCCGTAGAAGACCTTGTAGCCGAACTTGCGCAGCATCTCGATCTGGTCGGGATCGTGGTCGAGCACCACCGCGCGCATGCCGTTGGCAAACAGCAGGCGGCCGACGATCTGGCCGAAGCGGCCGAAGCCGGCGATCAGCACGGCGCCGTCGGCGGCTTCGTCGATGGTGTCGGCTTCGCGCTTCTGGCTGGCGGCGAAGCGGTCGACGAGGCGATCGTGGATCATCAGCAGCAGCGGCGTGCAGGCCATCGACAGCGCCACGGCCATGGTCAGCAGGCCGCCGGTTTCGCGGTCGAGCAGGCTGGCGTTCTGCGCGGCGGCAAACACCACAAAGGCGAACTCGCCGCCTTGCGAGAGCAGCAGGGCGAACAGGCCGCGCTGGCGCGGTGTGATGCCGATCAGTCGCGCCAGCAGCCACAGCATTGCGGTCTTGATCGTGAGGAAGCCGGCCAGCAGTAGCGCGACGCTGCCGGGGCGCGCCAGCAACAGGCCGAAGTCGATCGCCATGCCGACCGAAATGAAGAACAGGCCGAGCAGCAAGCCCTTGAACGGCTCGATGTCGGTTTCCAGCGCGTGGCGGTATTCCGAACTCGCCAGCAGCACGCCGGCGAGGAAGGCGCCGAGCGCCATCGAAAGGCCGACCAGCGACATCAGTTGCGATATGCCCAGCACCAGCAGCAGGGCGAAGGCGGTGAACACCTCGCGCGTGTCGGCCGCCGCGATCAGCCGCAGCGCCGGCCGCGTCAGGTAACGGCCGACCACGATGATGCCGCCAATCGCCGCAACCGCCTTCAGCGCATCGAGCCCCGGTGTGGCCGTCGCCGCCGCATGCGTGGCGAGCAGCGGGATGGCGGCCAGCAGCGGAATCGCCGCGATGTCCTGGAACAGCAGGATGGCGAAGGCGCTGCGCCCGGTCGGCGCCGGCAACAGATTGCGTTCGCCCATGGTCTGCACCGCGATGGCGGTCGAGGACAGGGACAGCGCCAGCCCGGCGATGATCGCCAGCTTCCAGTCGAAGCCGAAGGCGGCGCCGGCCACGGCCAGCAGCACGGCGCAGGCCGTCATCTGCAGGCTGCCGTTGACGAAGACTTCGCGGCGCATGGCCCACAGTCGCTTGGAGTCGAGTTCGAGGCCGATCAGGAACAGCATCAGCACCACGCCGAATTCCGAAAAGTGCCTGATCGATTCGACATCGCTGACGAAACTCAAGCCCCACGGCCCGATCAGCGTGCCGGCGATCAGGTAGCCGAGCACCGAGCCGAGCCCGAAGCGCTTCGCCAGCGGTACGCAGATCACCGCAGCGGCGAGGTAGATCAGGGCGTCGCGCATCATGGCACCTGCCCCGCCTTGCCTGCGGCGTCCGCCTGAAGCGCACGCCATTGCTCCAGCCGATCGCGCACCAGCCGGGCATGGGCCGCGAGTTGCGGTGCTTCAATTTCGTTTGCGCCGTGCAGGATGCAGGGCGCAAGCCAGTTCATGCCGCAGAACAGCGCGGTCTCTTCGAGCGGCGGCGTGAAGTCGGCGAAGGGGCGTTGATGGATCCCCGCCGCCGAATAGGCTTGCGGCGTGCCGCC
>MHZX01000036.1:0-437 GCA_001828935.1 Rhodocyclales bacterium RIFCSPLOWO2_02_FULL_63_24 | reverse complement strand
GAACCAGTGCTTGAGCAGGCCGGGCACGCTGTACCAGAACACTGGATGCATCCACACCACCAGTTGCGCGCGGCTCAGCGCGGCCTGCTCGGCGGCGACGTCGATGTCGAAATCCGGATAGCGGTCGTAGAGCGAACAGACTTCAAGGCCTGGCAGTTCACGCACCGCGTCCAGCAGCGCGCGGTTGACGCGCGACTGCGAGGGATAGGGATGGGCATGAACGAGATAGATCATCGCGTTTCCAAGATACACCAGGAAACGGGCTAAGACTTTCCTCCAGCTTCAGCAGGAGTCGGCGCCGGCGGCACGGCGTTTCAGTCGGTGCGGCGGCCCGCGATCCGGCGACACAGCGCCAGCGATTCGCCGACGATGCCGCGGCGGAAGGCCAGCACGCAGATGACGAAGATCGCGCCCATGATCACCGTCACCAGCGAGCC
>MHZX01000035.1 GCA_001828935.1 Rhodocyclales bacterium RIFCSPLOWO2_02_FULL_63_24 | reverse complement strand
ATCGCGTGGTCGTTCACTCGGCAGGATGCGGATCAGAAAATGGCGCGGCATTATGTTTCGTAATTAATGGTTCGCGATACTAGCCCGGACCGCTCAGACCTTAAACCTGCCCACCAAATTATTCAGACGCTCGGCCAGTTCGGTCAATTGCCGGGCATCGGACGAAGTTTCACCAATAGCTTGCCTGTTCGCCTCAGCCATTGCCGCAACTTGCTCGACATTACGTGCGATGGCATCGCCGGCCCGACTTTCCTCGTCAGTGGACTGCACAATCTCCTCGATGCGCAACGACGCCGCCGCGGTACTGGCGCTGATCTTGCCGAGCGATTCGGCTGCAGCGGCGGACAGCGAGACGATTTCTTCGAGCCGCCGGCTGCTTACATGCATGCCATCCACGGCGCCATCAGTGTCGCGCTGGATTGACTCGATCTTGGCCGAAATATCGACGGTGGCGCCGCCGGTGCGTTCGGCAAGCTTCCGGACCTCATCGGCCACCACGGCAAAGCCGCGTCCCTGGTCGCCGGCGCGTGCCGCTTCGATGGCGGCATTGAGTGCCAGCAGGTTGGTCTGGTCGGCGATCTCGCGGATGACGCCGACGATGCCTCCGATTTCGCGTGATCGCGCGCCCAGTTCCTCGATACGCCTGGAATTCTCGGTTACTCCGCCGGCCAGCACATGTATCTGGTTGGAAACGTCACGCACCACGTGAGCGCCATCCTCTGCCAGCACGCCGGCCTGGTTGGACTCGGCCGAGGTTTCACGCGCCCGCGCAGCCACATGGCCGATGCTGGTGGTGATCTTTTCTACCGCTGCCGCCGTAGCGACCAGCATCTCGCCTTGATCATGAGAGCCCTTGTTTACTTTATCACTGGCTGCAGTCAGCTTGCCGGCCGTCGCGCCAAGTTGTTCAACCACGCTGCGCGACTCCGCGATGATGTCTCTCAGCTTGGCGGCAAACTGGTTGAAGGCCGACGAGGTTTGGCCGATCTCGTCGGTGGAGTCCGCGTGCAGGCGAAAAGTCAGGTCTCCCTGACCTCCAGCGAGTTCAGTCATCGAATCGCGCAAGTTGTCCAGATGTGCGAGTTTGTTGAAAAGCAGCGTAACCATCAAAAAGGAGACCACGATGATGGCGATGAACAGGCCGATATAGCCCCACATCTGTATAAAGCGTAACCGGGCAGTCACTTCGGCCTCTCTATTGCTTACATGAGAGTAGGCATCGGATATCGCGAGGATGGTGTCGATGGCGGCAGTCGACTGCTCGATCCATTGCGCGCTGCTCAGTGTGTAGTGGCGGTTACCAGAAGGGGTTGGTAAAACTGCTTCCTGATAAATCTGCCTGCGCACCGCCTCGAAAGAGCCGAGAAAGTTCTTCTCCATAGCCTCGATAACGACGCGCACCTCCGGCGCCGTATTGCCGACTTCCTTGAGGAATCGAATGTCAGCAAGACTCGTTTCGACATTCTGGCGAAAAGCGTGCAGGCGTTGCAGCACGTCCGGGGTAGCCGGAGCGTTACTATTGAGGAGCGCAGCAATAGTCGCACGCTCGATTCCTGCATATTCTGAAGCCAGCCAGACGCTGTGTTTGACTGTCAGGTTGGGGTAGGTGATGCGAGGCGGAAAAGCATCGCCACCGAAAGAAGCAAGACGCAAACGCGCGGCGGCGGCGATGAAGCGCGTCATAATCGGAATCCATTCCGCCGCCTGAATGTCGCGTTCCGTCTTTACCAGACTGCTGTCCACCCGTACGCGCGCGGCAACGAGTTCCCGATAGGCTTCGGCGGCCTGCTTGCGGGCCAGTACGGCGGCTTCAAGTACCACGCCCTGTTCCTCGAACAGGCCGGCGATGGCGAGCGCGTTTTGCCATAGCGTGTCGCTCTTGACGCGCAGGCCGGCCAAACGCTGGCGACCTGTCTCGGGCGCCGGGCCGCTACCCGACAGCAGGCTGGAGGTCACACCACGTTCAAGTGCCTGCAAGCCGGCGGCAGCGATGATGTTGTCCGCCATCGTGTTGGCCTCGATGGTGGTGCGCACCATAGTGTAATTTCGCCAGTTGTCCCAAGCATAGTATCCGGCGATCCAGACCAACAATGCCGGCGCGCCCAAACTTGCCAACAGGATAAAGCGGAATCTCAGATTGTTGAGTCGCTTGAACATGTTGCCTCCCTCGGTATGCCGTTAGTCTGTCCCATCCGGCATGGTATCCCAGTCCGGGTCTATAGAAACTTGGTCTAAATCAATTCTGCGAGCGGCACAGCCCGTTCGCTATTACAAGTGCTGCTCCATACCGCGGGCGCAATCAATGACTGCAGATGTATTCAAATGGCAGTGCAGGGGAAACGGTCATTGACGAAGGCACGAGGTCTTGACGGGCAGGTCCGACCATTTGGGGGACATTCGGGCGCAACCGAAAAGTAGTCCCTTGAATAAACCCGGAGGCGGATCCCATTGTTGAGCCCCTATTTCACCTGCACCACCGGGAACCCCTGCCCGCTCAGGGAGGTAGTCGGGTATTGCTTGTGCTTGAACACTTGCTCGGCGAGCGCAGGGACTTTGTCATCGACGTAATTCACCAGTTCATGGGTTTTTACGTAGCCATCCCTGTCGCTGTCGGCCGCGCCGTTCAGGCCTTCGGCGACGACCCAGGTGAAAAGCCCGTGATTCTTATATCCCTCCAGGGCTTCCTGCATCGAGGTCGAGGCCGAAAGGATGGTCGAACCCACGGCCCGCGAGAGAATCTTGAGCGCCGTGTCCTCATTCATGCCGCGGGTAAGCATGGCCATCTGAATGGCTTCGCCCAATTTGCCGGCATTGCAGGTATCTATGAAGACGAGCTTTTTGGTCGCCGGCACGTTGGCGATGAGCGCCTTCAAGTCATCCTGACTCAAGGCCGTCTGTTTGAGGATGTGGGTGGAGGTGGCCCCGACGTTGGAAGTAATCAGAAAGTATTCCCCATCGTCCACGGTTCCGTGCGAGGCAACGAAGAACACGAACAGATCGTCGGGTCGAACTTTCTCCGACATATCCTTTAAGGTCTTGGTAATGGCATCCTTGGTGGTCTGAACCCTGGTGGTCAGTTCGACGATATTTACCGCCTCGAACAATCCCGGCGCGCGCCCTCGCAATGTCGCGGCGATGAGTTTGGCATCGGCGACCGGGTACGTGAGTGTGAGTTTGGGGTTGTCGTACTCCTGGATGCCAATGATCAGGGCATGCAGCGAAGGTCTCTTGGCGGCGATGCTGGCCTCGATCTCGTGCAAGGCATCTGTGCTCTGCATCGAGTTTCCGGCGTTGAAGGCGATAGCGCGCAGACTGTTCTTGCCTGAAACCAGGCGCACCTTGTAGGACAACACGCGGGCTTTGCCTTGAGCCTCCGCCACAGCCAAGTTACGGGTGCGGTCCAGGACCACCGCCGAGCCGTTCAGATACAGGCGCACATCTCCGATACCACCGCCAGCATCCGCGACCTTTACGCTTACGGTGGCTTCGTCGCTTCCGGTTGAAGCCGGCGTTTCGACAATGGAAACGGAAGGTGCGGGCTTCACTGAAGCCAGCGAGGCAAGGCCGGTAATCGGCTTGCCGGCTAACGCCGCCATCACCACTTCCGGGCGGAAAAACTTCTCGCGGTACTGATCCACGCCATAGACACTGTTGCCGATGCGCACGTTCACATACCGGTCAGCCATCTCGGAAGCGGTGTAATAGCCTTCCGGTGTGATCGCGATCCACTCACCGTCCTTGAAGCTCACCAGCGCCAGCCGTTCGCTTCCGCTAGCGGCATCCCACAGTCGCAAGCTGCTGTCCCAACTGCCCGAGACGATGGTGCGCCCATCGGGGGAGAAGGCGACGGCAGAGACCGCGTTGCCATGCCCAGCCAAGCGTCGAAGCTCGCGACCGCTGGCCGCATCCCAGAGCCTGAGGGTATTGTCCTTGCTGCCCGAGACGATGGTGCGCCCATCGGGGGAGAAGACGACCGACAAGACAAGGCCGCCATGTCCCTTCAGGGATCGCAGCTCGCGCCCGCTCGCGACATCCCAGAGCCTGACGGTCTGGTCGTCGCCGCCCGAGACCAGCGTGCGCCCGTCAGGCGAGAAGGCGACGGTGCGGACCTCAACGTGGCCAGGCCCTGTAAGCGTTCGCAACTCGCGCCCGGTCTCGACATCCCAGAGCTTGAGAATGCCGGAACTGCCAGAAGCTAGCGTACGTCCATCATGGGAGACGGCGACGGCGTGGACACCACTGGGATGTCCGCTATAGGTTCGCAACTCGCGCCCGCTGGCAACATCCCAGAGCTTGATGGTGTTATCCCAACTGCCCGAAACCAGCGTGCGTCCATCGGGAGCGAAGGCGACGGCGGTTGCCGAATTGCGGTGCCCGGTTAGGGTGTGCAGCTCGCGCCCGCTGGCGGCATGCCAGAGCTTGAGGGTGTTGTCCTTGGCGCCCGAGACTATCGTCTGGCCGTCGGGGGAGAAGGCGACGGCCTCGACTTCGCTGCGGGTCCCGCTCAAGGTGAGAAGCTTGCGCCCGCTGGCGGCGTCCCACAGTCTGAGTGTATTGTCACTATTGCCCGAAACCAGCGTGCGGCCATTGGGAGAGACGGCGACGGCGTGGACCTCGTCGCCATGCCCGCGCAAAGTTCGAAGTGTGCGTCCGCTGGCAACATCCCAGAGCTTGAGAGTTTTGTCCCAGCTGCCCGAAATCAGCGTCCGCCCGTTGGGGGCGAAAGCGAGGGCAGTGATCAGGCTGTCGTGCCCGCTTAAGCTGAGAAGCGCGCGGCCGCTGGCGACGTCCCAGAGCCTGAGGGTTTTGTCGAAGCCGCCCGAGGCCAGCGTTCGCCCGTCAGGAGAGAAGGCGACGGCTTTGATCCCGGCGCTATGCCCGCTCAGGGTTCGCAACTCGCGCCCGCTGGCGGCATCCCAAAGCCTGAGGGTGTTGTGGCTTACCGACACCAGCGTGCGCCCGTCGGGGGCGAAGGCGAGGGCCTCGACCGCCGAGTCGTTTCCACTCAGGGTTCGCAGCTCGCGCCCCGAGGCCGTGTCCCAGAGCTTGACGGTTTTATCCGCACTGCCAGAGACCAGGGTGCGCCCGTCGGGAGAGAAGGCAACCGCGAAGACCGGGGCGCCATGCCCGCTCAAGGTTCGCAGCTCGCGCCCGCTGGCGGCATCCCAGAGCTTTAGGGTGGCGTCGAAGCCGGCCGAGGCCAGCGTGCGCCCATCGGGAGAGAAGGCTACCGAAGAGATCGGGTGGCTATGCCCGCTCAAAGTTCGCAGCTCGCGCCCTGAGGCCGCTTCCCAGATCTTGAGCGAGGTGTCGGCGCTTCCCGAGACCAGCGTACGTCCGTCAGGGGAGATGGCTACGGCAGAAACCGGATTGCGATGCCCGATCAAGGTGCGCAACTCGCGCCCACTGGCAGCATCCCAAAGCTTGACGGTGTTGTCCCTGCTGCCTGAGACCAGGGTGCGTCCATCGGGGGAGAAAGCAACCGTGTTGACCCAGTTCGTATGTCCCAACTGCACAAAAATATCTGGGTTTTCCGAGGCAGAGGCGTATCTGGAAAAAAATACGGCCCAAAAAATAGCCAACAGCAGCTTCGCCTTCTTCATTGCATCTCTCCACGCTTCCGCTGTTGCTATGGCGGGGGCAACATGAGCAATAACGGGCTCAAGGACCGAATAGCCGACGCGTACTCTTTCCCTTTCGACGCCCGTCTTGGCCGGCGAAAATCTCATCTGGCCACTATACCCCGGCATGACGATATGGCATGCCGGCAACATTGCGCGGTTGCGAAAGATCAGCTTGATCAGTCGAATTTCCGGAAGGCATGGGACGACTCTTGTGGCGATAGCGGCCATTGACTATCGCAATGGCAGCAGACAGCTCCGGTTATTTGCGCCCTTCATGGAGCAGCCGCAGACACGTCGCAGCGAGTCCCGTTTGCCGCTGCTCCTCGACTTATCCATAGCCATTCGGCTCGCCTGGCAGAACGCTGTCGCGCAATACGCGCACTTTCTTTTTCCCTGAGGCATAATCGTCCGCAGACCCGTAAAGGGCGGTAAATAATAAATTCCCCGGAGGAGATATCGGGTGTTGCAGCTCCTGCAATTGATCGTCAGCGGGGCAGCGATCGGTTGCATCTATGCGCTGATCGCGCTCGGCTTCGTGCTGATCTACAAGGCCACCGAAACCGTCAATTTCGCCCAGGGCGACCTGATGATGATCGGCGGCTTCATCGGCCTGTCCGCCATGACGGTGATCGGCATGCCCTTCGCCCTGGCCTTCGTCGTCACCATCGCCGCCATGGCGCTGGTCGGCATGGGCACCGAGCGCCTGGTGCTGCGCCCCCTGCTCGGCCAGCCGGCCTTCACCGTGGTGATGATCACCATCGGCCTGGGCTACCTGGCGCGCGGCGTGGTGACCATGATTCCCTACTGGGGCACTGAAACCCACACGCTGCCGGTGCCCTGGAAGGACGAGGTGATCTGGATCGGCGGCGAGGGCAGCGGGCTGGTGGTTTCGGTCGAGCACCTGGTGATCATCCTCGCCACGATCGCCCTGGTCGCGCTGCTGTATGTCTTCTTCCGCTACACGCGGCTCGGCATCGCGATGCAGGCGACCTCGCAGAACCAGCTCGCGGCCTTCTACATGGGCATCCCGGTGCGCCGCGTGAATATGTTGATCTGGGGCCTGTCTTCGGCCATCTGCGGCGTCGCCGGCCTGCTGCTGGCGCCGATCACCTTCGTCCATGCCAACATGGGTTTCGTCGGCCTCAAGGCCTTTCCGGCGGCGGTGGTTGGCGGCTTCGGCAGCATTCCCGGCGCGCTGGTCGGCGGCTTGGTGATCGGCATCGTCGAATCGCTGGCCGGCTTCTACCTGCCGGAGGGTTTCAAGGACATTGCGGCCTACGTGGTGGTGCTGGTCATGCTGGTGGTCAAGCCGAACGGCCTGTTCGGCGAAAACCTGACCAAGAAAGTCTAGATACCGCGTATGCATTTCCTCTTCAAGACCCGTTACGAGCAGGACATCGCGCTGTTCAAGCATGGTGGCCAGCGCTTCTGGTATGCCGCCCTGGCCGTGGCGCTGCTTGCCGCGCCCTGGCTGCTGTCGGAATACACACTGTCGCAGATCACCTTCATCGGCATCTACGCCATCGTCTGTCTCGGCCTGATGTTGCTGGCCGGCTTCACCGGCCAGGTCTCGCTGGGTCACGCCGGCTTCCTCGCCATGGGCGCCTACACCGAAGCCTATCTGCAGGCCCACGGCTGGCCTTTCGTGATTTCCTTGCCGCTGGCGGCGCTGGTGGCCGGCATCACCGGCATCATGATCGGCCTGCCGGCGCTGCGCGTGAAGGGGCTCTACCTGTCGATCGCCACCCTGGCCTTCGGCTTCATCCTCGAACAGGCGGTGGTCAGCGCCGAGGGCATCACCGGCGGTAATGCCGGGCTCCAGCTGGACAAGCTGGTCATCGCCGGCGTCGATTTCGACGACGGCACCAACTTCTACTATCTGGTCACCTTCATTGCCGTGCTCTGCGTGCTCGGCGTGCTCAATCTGCTGCGCAGCCCGACCGGCCGCGCCTTCGTCGCGATCCGCGATTCCGAAGTGTCGGCGCAGAGCATGGGCATCAACCTGGCGCACTACAAGACCACGGCCTTCGCGCTGTCGGCGGCGCTGGCCGGCATCGCCGGGGCGCTCTACGCGCACAAGATTCGCATCATCACGCCGGACCAGTTCGGCTTCCTGCAGTCGATCGAGTTGCTGATGATGGTGGTAATCGGCGGCCTCGGCTCGATCCAGGGCGCGATCTTCGGCCCCGCCTTCTGGTTCCTGGTGCAGCAACTGATCGTTACCGGCAAGGATTGGCTGCCGCCGGAACTGGGCCAGCAGACGGGATTGCAGCCGACCATCTTCGGCATCATCCTGGTCGCCATCGTGCTGTTCGAGCCGCTGGGCCTGTACGGGCGCTGGCTGAAATTCCGCACCTTCCTCGAAATATTTCCCTTCTACCGCAAGGGCATGTTCAAGCGGCAGAAGAGCTACATGAAATCGGAGAGAATGAAATGAGAAAGCGCGCTTTCTCATTTCATCTCTCGGGCGCGCAGGCGCGCCGAGGCAGATGGTGGGCCTTCCCCCCAGCCCCCTTCCCGGGGAAGCGGGTGACCTTGGTTCGCCGCTGCGCGGTTCAGGGCGATATTGTCGCCGTGCCGCCAGCGCCGACTTTCGGGAGCGGCGCATGACGGCGCCGATGCTGCAGGCAGTCAATCTCTCGGTGCACTTCGGCGGCCTCAAGGCGGTGAACGACGTTTCCTTCGACGTCTGGCCCAACGAGGTGTTTTCGCTGATCGGGCCCAACGGCGCCGGCAAGACCACGATCTTCAACCTGATCTCGGCGCTCTACCGGCCGACCTCGGGCGAGGTGCGCTTCGAGGGCGAGGTGATTTCGCGCATGCCGCCGCATGTCGTGGCGCGCCACGGCATCGCCCGCACCTTCCAGAACATCGAGTTGTTCGAGCATGCCACCGTGCTGCAGAACCTGCTGGTCGGCCGCCATTGCTATCGCCACACCGGCTGGATGCAGGACTTGCTGTTCACCGGATCGGTACGCCGCGCCGAGCTGGAATTCCGCCGCCAGGTCGAGGAGGTCATCGAATTTCTCGACCTGCAGCACTATCGCGACAGTCTGGTGGTGGGCCTGCCCTACGGCGTGCGCAAAGTGGTCGAGCTGGCGCGCGCCCTGTCGATGCGCCCGCGCCTGCTGCTGCTGGATGAACCCTCGTCGGGCCTCAACACCGAGGAAACCGAGGACATGGGCTTCTGGATCGAGGACATCAAAGCCGACCTCGGCATCACGGTGATCATGGTCGAGCACGACATGGGCCTGGTCTCTCGCGTTTCCGACCGCGTGCTGGCGCTGAACCTGGGCGAGGTGCTGACCCTGGGCACGCCCGAGGAAGTCCAGGCGCATCCGGGCGTGATCGAGGCTTATCTGGGTGGAGTCGAGCAATGATTTTTTCACCACGGCGACACGGCGACACGGCGAGATTCGACCTAAAAACCTCGATTGCATCCGCAGATTTCGCAGATTACGCAGATAGATCCAGGGAATTGGGCATGTGCAGTCCATCACCAACCGGGTGCCCCAGGATATCTCTACAACGCCATGAATTCATGGAAGGTAATCTGTGTAAATCTGCGTCATCTGCGGAAAATAGGTTCAATCCAGGGTTTTCGCCGTGTCGCCGTGTCGCCGTGGTGAAAGGGTTTCCCCGCCGTGTCTGACCCCATCCTCCAGCTCAACAACATCGAGGCCGCCTACGGCGCGGTCAAGGCCATCCGCGGCGTTTCCCTGAACGTGGCGCCGGGCTCCATCGTTACCGTGCTCGGCTCCAACGGCGCCGGCAAGACCACGATCCTCAAGACCATTTCCGGCATCCTCGATCCGCAGAAGGGCAGCATCGTCTTCCGTCACGACAAGCTGGAAGGCCGCGATCCGGCCTGGATCGTGCGCCAGGGCCTGGTGCATGTGCCCGAAGGCCGCGAGATCTTTCCGCTGCTGACGGTGCGCGAGAACCTGCTGATGGGCGCCTATACGCGGCCGTCTTCGCAGCGCGACGAAGTGGCGAAGGACATCGAGGATGTCTTCAGCTACTTTCCGATCCTGAAAGAGCGCACCAATCAACCCGCCGGGCAACTCTCGGGCGGCCAGCAGCAGATGCTGGCGATCAGCCGCGCGCTGCTGGCCAAACCGACCATGATGCTGCTCGACGAGCCGAGCCTGGGCCTGTCGCCCAAGCTGACGCGGGAAATCTTCGAGATCATCGTGCGCATCAACCGCGAGCGCGGCGTGACGCTGCTGGTGGTCGAGCAGAATGCCCACATCGCGCTGCAGTACGCCGATTACGGCTATGTGCTGGAGATCGGCCGCATCGTCATGCACGACACTTGCGCCGCACTGCGCGAAAAGGACGACATCAAGGAGTTCTACCTCGGCGTCAAGGAATCCGGCGTGCGCGAAGGGCGGCGCTGGAAGAAGAAGAAGCAGTGGAGATAGACCATGTGGCAGCTTGACGGCAAACGCTACTGGGCCGAGGAACGCATCGTCGTCCCCGGCGACAACATCGCCGAGATGTTCTGGAACGCCGTGGCGCAGCGAGGCGAACGGACGCTGTTCCGCCAGAAGAAGTACGGCCTGTGGCAGAGCCTGTCGTGGAACGAGGTGGCAACCATCGTGCGCGAAGCCGGCATGGGCCTGCTCGAACTCGGCTTCGAGGTCGGCGAGACGACCTCGATCCTCGGCAACACGCGCCAGGAATGGCTGTTTTCCGATCTCGCGGTTCTTTCCTGCGGGGGCATCAGCTCAGGCATCTACCCGACCGACGCGGCGAGCCAGGTCGAATACCTGATGCAGGATTCGACTTCGGTGGTGCTTTTCGTCGAGGACGACGAGCAGCTCGACAAGGCGCTGGAAGTGCGCGAACGCCTGCCGGCTCTGCGCAAGATAGTGGTCTGGGAAATGGAGGGCCTGCGCGATCTCGACGACGAACAGGTGATCAGCTTCGACCGCCTGCGCGAACTGGGCCGTGCGCGCCTGGCCAGGATCGGCCCCGAAGCTGCCGCCGCGGAGTGGAGTGCGCGCGTGAGTTCGCGCCGCAGCGAAGACCTGGCGATCCTGATCTACACCTCGGGCACCACCGGCAAGCCCAAGGGCGCCATGCTTTCGCATCGCAACATCCTGCAGTCGGTGAAGAGCTTCAACATGGTCATTGCGCAAGGCGAGGACGACGAGCGCATGTGCTTCCTGCCGCTGTGCCATGTTGCCGAGCGCAACGGCGGCGCCTATTTCGCGATCTACACCGGCACCAGGCTGAACTTCGTCGAGAACCCCGAGACCATCCCCGAGAACGTGCGCGAGATCGCGCCGACGGTGTTCGTCGCGGTGCCGCGCGTCTGGGAAAAATTCTATTCGGGCGTCAGCATCGCGCTCAAGGAATCCAATGCCTTCGAGCAGTGGGCCTACCGGCTGGCGATCGGCATCGGCCTGGAAAGGGTCAAGCGCTACGAGGCGCGGCAGCCGACCGGCGGCTGGCTGGATTTTGCCCACTGGCTGGCGCGGGTGCTGGTGCTGAACAATGTGCGCAAGCTGATCGGCATCCATCGCAGCCGCATGCTGATCACCGGCGCCGCGCCGATTTCGCCCGACCTGGTGCGCTGGTACCTGGCGCTCGGCGTGCCCATGCTGGAAGTCTGGGGCATGACCGAAACCGGCGGCGGCTCGACGGCGATGCCGATCGACCGCATCAAGCCCGGCTCGATCGGCGTGCCCGGCACGATGAACGAACTGAAGCTCTCGGCCGAGGGCGAACTCATGGTGCGCGGTCCGAACGTCTTCATGGGCTACCTCAACCAGCCGGAAAAGACTGCGGAGACCATCGACGCCGAGGGCTGGCTGCATACCGGCGACGTCGGCACCGTCGATGAGGAAGGCTTCTACCGCATCTCCGACCGCCTCAAGGACATCATCATCACCGCCGGCGGCAAGAACATCACGCCTTCCGAACTGGAGAACCAGATCAAGTTCTCGCCCTATGTCACCGACGCCGTGGTGATAGGCGACAAGCGGCCCTACCTGGTCTGCCTGATCATGATCGACCAGGAGAACGTCGAGAAATTCGCCCAGGACCACGACGTGCCTTTCTCGAATTACGCCAGCCTGACCCGCGCCGCGGAAGTGCTGAAGCTGATCGAGGGCGAGATCGAGAGGGTCAACAAGCAGTTCGCGCGCGTCGAGCAGGTCAAGAAGTTTCGCCTGATCGACAGGAAGCTCGGCGCCGAGGACGAGGAATTGACCCCGACCATGAAATTGAAGCGTAAGCTAGTCAGCCAGAAATATGCCGAATTGATCGAGTCGATGTATCGCGACTAGGTCGGTTACGGTCTTGTCTTAACCTGAAAAAGGAGGAGGGCGCAATGAAGGGTTACACCAAACTGGCCGCAGCAGTGCTCGCGGCAACGGCAGTCGGCGCTGGCGGCACGGCACTGGCCGCCGAGCAGATGGGCGTCAGCAAGAACGAAATCGTCATCGGCACCATCCAGGACTTGTCCGGTCCGCTGGCCGGCTTCGGCAAGGCCCTGCGCTTCGGCATGCAGATGCGCGTCGACGAAGTCAATGAGCAGGGCGGCATCAACGGCCGCAAGCTCAAGTTCATCGCCGAGGATTCCGGCTACGATCCCAAGAAGGGCCTGCTCGCGGCGCAGAAGATGGTGCAGAAGGACAAGCTCTTCGCCATGGTCGGCACCATCGGCACCGCGGTCAATCTGGCGACCTTCCCGACCCTGTTCGACAAGGGCGTGATGAACCTCTTTCCGCTGACGGCGGCGCGCGAAATGTACGATCCGCTGCACAAGCTGAAGTTCTCCTTCGCCGCCCCGTATTACAACCAGATGCGCAAGGGAATTCCTTGGATGGTCAAGGAGCGCGGCGCGAAGAAATTCTGCATCATCTACCAGGATGACGACTTCGGCACCGAGGTGCTGAAGGGTGCCGAGGACGGGCTCAAGGACATCAACATGAGCATCGCCGAGAAGACATCCTTCAAACGCGGCGCCACGGATTTCTCGGCGCAGGTGTCGAAGATGAAGGCGGCGGATTGCGACACGGTGGTGCTCGGCACCATCATCCGCGAGACCATCGGCACTATCGGCACAGCGAGGAAGATGGGCTGGAACCCGAACTTCATCGGCTCCTCGGCGGCCTATACCGACCTGATCCACAAGCTGGGCGGCAAGGCGATGGACGGACTCTATGCCTTCCATCAAGTCTCCGTGCCCTATGCCGACGACTCGTCGAAGAACGTGCGCGACTGGTTCGCTTCCTACAAGACCAAGTTCAAGGAAGATCCCGGCCTGTTCTCCGCCTACGGTTACGTGGCGATGGACATGTTCGTGCAGACCGCGAAGAAGACCGGGCCGAACCTGACCACCGACAACTTCATCAAGGTATTGGAGAGCACCACCTTCTCGCGCGACATGTTCGGCAGCCCGGAATACAAGTTCACGCCGAAGCAGCACCTGGGCAACGAGAAATCGAAGGTCGGCCAGATCCAGAACGGCCGCTGGGTGGCGGTGACCGATTATCTGACCCAGTAGCCTCGGCCGGCTTCGGCAGCCAGGCATTCATGGAACAGGCGCCCCGATCCGGGCGCCTGTTTTTATGGTGCGCCCGGCAGGGCGCACTTACTTGGAGGTGAAAGTCCTCTACTCGCCCGGCAAGGGGAAGAGTTAGCCGAACGGCAAGGGTG
>MHZX01000034.1:27945-28486 GCA_001828935.1 Rhodocyclales bacterium RIFCSPLOWO2_02_FULL_63_24 | reverse complement strand
ACCAACAGCCAGTTGCGTGCTGACCGTCTCGCTCCACCCGTAATGTGCTTGTTGCTTTCAGGTGATGTCGGAGATGCCGATCCGACGCTTGACGGGACCATTACAGGAGATGGTCGTCGCTGGTCACCCTTGCCAACCACTCTATTTTGCTGACGCGACGCCCGAGCACCTTTGCGGCCCTTCTTTTGGCTCATAGGATTCTCATCATCGTTGCCAAGGGTCGGTGCGCGTCACGTCTAACGATAAGTGCGGATACCTAACGACGGGACGTTATCCGTCATGACGGATAACATTCCGTCAATTAGGATGGATAAAGCGCTATGGAAATGGATCAAATCGTTTTTCATCAATACCTTGAGCAAATATAGTGGCGCGTAAACCGGCTTGCTTTCCGTCACGGCTAAGCGGCGTCTTCGCGAGCATCCTGCACGACCCGGACCGCGACTGCTGAACCTTGCTTTTTCGACGCCTGCCAGCCTATCCGCTTTGGATTAAACGATTTGTCCGGCATTTTCGCAAGCGGCATTCTGTGATGCAGCGC
>MHZX01000034.1:0-27866 GCA_001828935.1 Rhodocyclales bacterium RIFCSPLOWO2_02_FULL_63_24 | reverse complement strand
GGTCGCGGTAGAGCTGCCCGACCTGCTCCTGGCAGGCGATGTAGGAGGCGTAGTCGGCGAGCAGCAGGTAGTGGTCGCCGTGGTAGGTCAGGGCGTCGAACACGGGCTTGTAGCGGTCGCGCTGCTCGGGCGAGAAGAAGCCGTCGCGCAGCATGTCGAGGGTCTGCTTGAGTTCCGCGTTGCCGTCGTAGTGCAGCCACGGGTTGTAGCCGGCGGCGTAGGTCTGGGCCACCTCGTCGGCGGTGAGGCCGAAGATGAAAATGTTCTCCGGCCCTACCTCGTTGCGGATTTCGACGTTGGCGCCGTCCAGCGTGCCGATGGTCAGCGCGCCGTTCAGCGCCAGCTTCATGTTGCCGGTGCCGGAGGCTTCGGTGCCGGCGGTCGAGATCTGCTGCGAGAGGTCGGCGGCGGGAATGATGATCTCGGCGTTGCTGACGTCGTAGTTGGGAATGAACACCACCTTGAGCAGGCCGCGCACCAGCGGGTCGTTATTGACGATGTCGGCGACGTCGTTGATCAGGCGGATCACCAGCTTGGCCATGCGGTAGCCGGGCGCCGCCTTGCCGCCGAAGATCACCGTGCGTGGCGGCGCGTCGGCGCCGGCGCGCAGGCGGTTGTAGAGCGTGATGACGTGCAGCACGTTGAGCAGCTGCCGCTTGTATTCATGGATGCGCTTGATCTGCACGTCGAACAGCGAATCCGGATCGACGCGGATCGCCAGCCGCTGGCGGATCACTTGCGCCAGGCGGACCTTGTTGTCGCGCTTGACGCGCACGAAGGCGTCGCGAAACGCGGCGTCGGCGGCCAGCGGCGCCAATTGCCGCAGTTGGTCGAGCTCCTTGATCCAGCCGCGGCCGATGTGGCGTGTGATCAGCGCCGACAGTGCCGGGTTGGCCTGGTTGAGCCAGCGCCGCGGCGTCACGCCGTTGGTCATGTTGACGATCTTGTCCGGCCACAGCCGGTGGAAGTCGGCAAAGATGGTTTCCTTCATCAGCCGCGTGTGGATGGCGGCCACGCCATTCACCTTGTGGCTGCCGACGATGGCCAGGTGCGCCATGCGGATGCGCTTGCCCTTGGCCTCGTCGATCAGCGACATGCGCTGCCACAGTTCCGGATCGCCGGGATAGTGGTGCATCACGTCCTTCAGGAAGCGGTGGTTGATCTCGTAGATGATCTGCAGGTGGCGCGGCAGCACGCGCTCGAACAGCGGCACCGGCCAGGTTTCCAGCGCCTCGGGCATCAGGGTGTGGTTGGTGTAGGCGAAGGTGCGCGTGGTGATGTCCCAGGCGCGCCCCCACTCGAAGTGGTGCTGGTCGATCAGGATGCGCATCAGCTCGGCGACGGCGATCGAGGGGTGGGTGTCGTTGAGCTGGATCGCCACCTTGTCGGGCAGCCCGTCGAGCGCCGTGCCCGACTTGGAGTAGCGGTACAGCATGTCCTGCAGCGAGGCGGAGACGAAGAAGAACTGCTGCTTGAGGCGCAGCTCGCGTCCCATCTCGGTGGTGTCGTCGGGGTAGAGCACCTTCGACAGGTTCTCGGAATCGTTCTTGTCCTCCACCGCGGCGATGTAGTTGCCCTCGTTGAAGTACTTGAGGTCGAAGTCGCGGCTCGACTTGGCGGCCCACAGCCGCATGTTGTTCACGGTGCCGGTGTCGTAGCCGGGGATCGGGTAGTCGTAGGCCATGGCCATCACGTCGTCGGTATCCACCCACTGGTAGTTCTTGTGGCCGTACTCGTCGGCGTAATCCACCACGCGGCCGTGGAACTTGACCTGGTAGAGCACTTCCGGGCGCGGGAACTCCCAGGGATTGCCGTAGCGCAGCCAGTTGTCCGGGTGCTCCACCTGCTGGCCGTTCTCGATGCCCTGGTGGAACATGCCATATTCGTAGCGGATGCCGTAGCCGTAGCCCGGAACGCCCATGGTCGCCATCGAATCGAGGAAGCAGGCGGCGAGCCGGCCGAGGCCGCCGTTGCCGAGGGCGGCGTCCGGCTCCACCTCGCTGATGTTCTCCGGCTTGAGCCCCATGTCGGCCAGCGCCGCAAGGGCGTCGTGGAATTCCTTCTCGGCGCAGATGTTGAGCATGCTGTTGGTCATGGTGCGGCCCATGAGGAATTCCATCGACAGGTAGTAGACCCGCTTGCGGTCTTCCACGTAGTAGCTGCGCATGGTCTCCATCCAGCGCTCGATCAGGCGCTCGCGCACCACGGCCGCGGCGGCGTAGAACCAGTCGCGATCGGTGGCGGTGATGGGATCCTTGCCGATGGTGTAGATCAGGCGGTTGTACAGCGAGCGCCGGATCGATTCGGCGTCCAGCGTGGGATGGTCGAGCTCGGGCAGGGCGGCTGGCTTTTTTATCATGATGCGCTCCGTTGCGGCAGACGCCTCGCATGATACTCGCGGCGCGGCCAAGTGCCGCGCGCAATGCCGCCGGAGGCTAGGCGCCGACCTGCAGCGCGGCGCGCCAGCGCGCGAGCTTTTCCTCGAAGCGCATGCCGGCGTGGGCCGGGCTGGTCGAGGGCAGCACCAGGGCTTCGAAGCCCAGCGCTTCGACTTCACGGACGCGACGCGCGGCCGTGCGGCCGTTGAAGCAAACTCGGCGTAGCGCCGGCGCCGACTCTTGCAGGGCGGCCAGGGGATTGGGCAGCGCCTCGCGAATCGCCGTATCGAGGCTGCCGGCCCGCTGGCAGGAAGCGAACACGTCCCAGATGGCGATGCCGGCGGCCTGCACGGCGGCGATGCGCGCCGCGTAGTCCAGTTCCTGCAGCGGCTGGCCGATGACTGCGCCGAGGATGCGCCAGAACTGGTTTTGCGGATGGGCGTAGTACTGCTGCGCGGCCAGCGAGGCCGTAGACGGAAACGAGCCCAGGATCAGCACCCGGGCTCGTACGTCGATGACGGGCGCGAGGCCCGTCAGTTGGGCAGCATCAGGAACCGCTCATCTCCAGCATCAGCTGATTCATGCGCTTGACGAAGGTCGCCGGATCGTCGAGCTGGCCGCCTTCGGCCAGCAGGGCCTGGTCGAACAGCACGGCGGCCCAGTCGTCGAAACGCTTGTCCTCGTATTTGAGGCGCAGCACCACCGGGTGATGCGGGTTGATTTCGAGAATGGGCTTCGAGGCCGGTGCCTGCTGCCCGGCGGCCTTGAGGATGCGCGCCAAGTTGCCGGAGACGTCGTGTTCGTCGGCCACCAGGCAGGCCGGGCTGTCGGTCAGGCGATGCGTGACGCGCACTTCCTTGACGCGATCAGTGAGGCTCTTGGCGATCTTCTCGGTGAGCTCCTTGAACTCGCCGGCGGCCGATTCCTGTTCCTTCTTCTCGGCTTCGTCTTCGAGCTTGCCGAGGTCGAGGCCGCCCTTCGCCACTGACACCAGCTGCTTGCCTTCGAACTCGGTCAGGTGCGACACCACCCACTCGTCCACCCGGTCGGAGAGCAGGATGACTTCGATGCCCTTCTTGCGGAAGACTTCCAGGTGCGGGCTGTTCTTCGCCGCGTTGAAGGTCTCGGCGGTGACGTAGTAGATCTTTTCCTGCTCGGGCTTCATGCGGCCGATGTAGTCGGCCAGCGAAACGGTTTCGTCGGGCGTGTCGGCCAGGGTCGTGGCGAAACGCAGCAATGCGGCGATCTTGTCCTTGTTGGCGTGGTCCTCGCCCATGCCTTCCTTGAGCACCTTGCCGAATTCGCCCCAGAACTTGGCGTATTTTTCCTTCTCTGCGGCGTCCTCGCTGCTGGCGAGGCTTTCCAGCATGCCGAGGACCTTCTTGGTGCAGCCGTTGCGGATCGATTCGATGTCCTTCGATTCCTGCAAAATTTCGCGCGAAACGTTGAGCGGCAGGTCGGCGGAATCGACGATGCCGCGCACGAAGCGCAGGTAGAGCGGCATCAGCTGCTCGGCGTCGTCCATGATGAAGACGCGGCGCACGTAGAGCTTGACGCCGTGGCGGGCGTTGCGGTCCCACAGGTCGAAAGGCGCGCGGGCGGGGACATACAGCAGTTGGGTGTATTCGGTCTTGCCCTCGACGCGGGCATGGGTCCAGGTCAGCGGGTCCTCGAAATCATGGCCGACGTGCTTGTAGAACTCCTTGTACTGTTCGTCGGTGATGTCGTTCTTGGCACGAGCCCAGAGCGCGGAGGCCTGATTGACGGTTTCGTCCTCGTCGGTGGCGACCTGCTGGTTCTTGTCCTTGTCCCACTCCTCTTTCTTCATCACGATCGGCTGCACGATGTGGTCGGAGTACTTGCGGATGATCGAACGCAGCTTCCAGCCGGAGAGCAGGTCGTCCTGGCCTTCGCGCAGGTGCAGGGTGATTTCGGTGCCGCGCGTCGGCCGCTCCGCCATCTCGATGGTGAATTCGCCGGCGCCCTCGGATTCCCAGCGCACGCCCTGGCTGGCTTCGACGCCGGCACGGCGGGTCAGCACCGTGACGCGGTCGGCGACGATGAAGGAGGAATAGAAGCCGACACCGAACTGGCCGATCAGGCTGGCGTCCTTCTGCTGGTCGCCCGACAACTGGGAGAAAAACTCGCGCGTGCCGGACTTGGCGATGGTGCCGAGGTTAGCGATCACTTCCTCGCGGCTCATGCCGACGCCGTTGTCGGCGATGGTCAGGGTCTTGGCTTGCGGGTCGAAGGCGATGCGGATCTTGAAGTCGGAATCGCCTTCGAACAGACCGGCATTGTGCAGCGCTTCGAAGCGCAGCTTGTCGCAGGCGTCGGCGGCGTTGGAAATCAGCTCGCGCAGGAATATCTCGCGATTCGAGTACAGCGAGTGGATCATCAGCTGCAGCAGCTGCTTGACCTCGGTCTGGAAGCCGAGCGTTTCGCGCGAGGCTTGCGCGGTCTGGGTGTCAGTGGTCATCGGGAATCCTCTTGGAACGACAATCGAGAGGCGGATATGGGGGCGCTCAAAGCTGTTTCAAGAGCAGGGACAAGCCGCCGAACCAGGCACTGGAAACATACCCGACTGAAAGCGTAGGATAAAGGGCCGCAGTTCACGACGGAGGCAGCGCATGGGACTCGATACCGATCAGACAACACTGGCCGCGGCGCGGCGCGTGGTCCTGCTGGTGGCCACCCGCAAGGGCGCCTGGCTCTACCACGGCGATCCGGCACGCGGCAGCTGGCGTGTTGACGGGCCGCATTTTCTCGGCCACATCATCAGTCATGTGCGGCTCGACCCGCGCGACGGCCGGACCTTGCTCGCGGCGGCGAAGACCGGCCACCTCGGGCCGACCATCTTCCGCTCGACCGATCTCGGCCGCCACTGGAAGGAAGCCGCAAAGCCGCCGGCCTTCGCCGCGGCCGCTGCGGGCGCAACGGGTGAAGTGGGCCGCGCCGTCGACCACACGTTCTGGCTGACGCCGGGCCCCGCCGCCGAGCCGGACGTCTGGTACGCCGGCACCTCGCCGCAGGGCCTGTTCCGCTCGGACGACGGCGGCATCAGCTGGGCGCCCTACTCCTGCCTCAACGACGATCTGCTCTACCGCAAGTGGATGGGCACCGTACAGGACGGCACGCCCGACGGACCGAAACTGCACTCGATCATCGTCGATCCGCGCGACCCGGCGCACCTGTACATCGCGATGTCGGGCGGCGGCGTGCATGAGTCGACCGACGCTGGCCGCAGTTTCCGCCCGCTGATCGACGGCCTCGACGTGGTCGAGGGCTTCGACCGCAACGATGCGACCTTCCACGACCCGCATTGCCTGCGCCTGGCGCCGAGCCGGCCGGACCGCCTCTACCAGCAGAACCACTGCGGCATCTACCGCCTCGACCGGCCGGCCAGCACCTGGCAGCGCATCGGCCGCAGCATGCCGGCCGAGGTCGGCGACATCGGCTTTCCGCTGGTGGTGCATCCGCGCGATGCCGATACCGCCTGGGTGTTCCCGATGGACGGCAGCACGGTCTGGCCGCGCACCAGCCCCGGCGGCAAGCCGGCGGTGTATGCCACGCGCGACGCCGGCGACAGCTGGCAACGGCTCGATGCCGGCCTGCCGCCCGAAGAGGCCTGGTGGACCGTCAAGCGCCAGGCCATGACGGCGGATGCGCAGGACCCGGTCGGGCTCTACTTCGGCACCACCAGCGGCGAACTGTGGGCCAGCGGCGACGAAGGCCGGACCTGGCATTGCATCGCACGCCACCTGCCGGAAATCTACGCGGTCGAGGCGGGCGAAATCGCCGAATGAAAGTGCTGATCCCCAGCGCGCTGCGCTCCTACACCGAAAGCGGTTGGGCCGAGGCCAGCGGGGCGACGCTGGCCGACGTGCTCGCCGATCTCGACCGGCGCTACCCGGGTATCCGCTTCCGCATGATCGACGAACAGAACCGCATCCGCCCCCACATCCGCTTCTTCGTCGGCGGCGTGCAGGCCAGCGACCTGTCGCAGGCGCTCGACGCGGACGCCGAACTGCTCATCGTCCAGGCGCTGAGCGGCGGGTGATCCGTGTTTACCGAGGGCTGGCGCAGCCGGATTTTCTCGCCGACCGAAAATCCTGACAGGCCGTGATCCTCAAGCGCATCGTGATTGGCGAGCCAGCATGCTAGATCGCCGTGGAATTCCCCGAATTCGCTGCGCCGCGCCCTGACCTACGCTAGCCGGGCAGCGGAATCGGCATCATGGTGACGATGCCGGTCGCCGCATAGGTAGCGCAGCGTTCGGCGAATTCCTGCGTGCTCTTGGGCATCGGCACCCGCGCCCGGGTGATGTGGAAAATCAGGTCGCGGCCGTTGCAGATGAGCTGGGTACCGAAGGACGCCACCCGCTGTTCGTGTTCGTCGTCCGGATTGCTCATCAGAGGTCGAAAGTTGGCGAGGCGTTCGCCGGCAGTGACCATTTCGGCCCAGATGTCGAAGATTTCCCGGTCGGTGCGCAGGGTTTCCACCTTGTCCCGCGCCGCACCGGCAAACTCGCGGATCACCGGCTCGATGCCGGGGAACATCGGCGTGTCGAAGGTGCGCAGCATGGCCTCGGCCACCTTGTCGATATCGCGCATGGCCTGCGCCATCTTCACGTAGCGGCCCTCGTAGAAGTCTTCGAGCGGAATCGAGAAGGCGCGGAAGGGTTCGCCCCACAATTCGTCGATGCCTTCCTCGCCGCTGCGGTGGAGCACCAGGCGGCACAGCGCAAGGGCATCTTGCAAACACCTGCCGCATTCCCGCATCAAGTCGTTGCTGGAGGAAATTTCCACGCCCATCGATTGCAGTTCCACCAGCCGGGTGAAGATGTCGGTCGCCCGGTTGAACATGGCGCCGGCATACATCGCGCCCTTGATCCGCTTCTTGCCGGGGTTGCTCTCCGCCTCATAGGCCTGCTTCGCTTCGGCCAGGCGATGGCCCGGAATGTTGAGGCCGTGCTCGGTGTGGTTGAACAGGCGCCGGGTCAGCGCTTCGATCAGGCGACGCTTGGCCCGCAGCGTGTCTTCCGGCACCGGGTAGGTCTTGATCCAATAGCCGTCGGTATATCTGCGCTCGCAGCCGTCGATGCTGCGAAGAGTGCCGTTGGGAATATCCTGATCCATGATGTGCGGGATGGTGGTGAGCGATGGGAGTGCGCCTGGGCGCACCGGGCGTATCTTGCCCCAGCGGCCCGCCCAAGGCTAGCCGCACGCGTGCTTCAGCCGCTGAGTGCAGCCGAAACGTCCACTTTTGCCGCCATGCGGCGCAATTCCGGCAGGCAGGAGCCGCAGGAACTGCCGCACTTGAGCTGCGCCTGAACTGCCGCCAGATCGAGGCCTTGCGCGAGCAGCGCCTTGATTTCGGTATCGGTCACGCCAAAGCAGTTGCATACCGTGCGGCCGGCCGGCGGCAAGGCCAGGGGCGGCTTGGCCACCGGGGCGAACAGCCAGCGGCGCAGCTCGCCGAGCGGGCGGCCGCTCGTCATCAGATCATGCAGCCAGTCGGCAGCGGCCGTCTCGCCGGCCAGCAGCAGGCCCTGCAACTGGTCGCCGGCGGCGTCGATGCGGGCCATCTTGACGATGCCGCGGCGCGGGTCGCGATACACGGTGCACTCGCCCAGATCGAGCAGGGCGGCCATCGCCGCCAGCCGGTCCTCAGTCACCGGCTGCGCGCAGGCGACATTCAACGCCAGCAGCGGATGGTCGCGCCCGGCCAGGGTCAGTGCCGCATAGTCGAAATCCGGCAGCAGCCGCGCCAGGCGCTCGCGCCAGAGCAGCACTTCCTCTTCCGGCGTCGTCGACGCCCTGAAAGAAGTCCCCTTGGGGGACGAGGCGGCGCGCAGCGCGACCAGGCGCCAGGGCAGTTCGGCGCGCTCGATGCGTATCGCGGCGTGCTTGAGTTCCGGCTGTTTCGACACCGGATCGGCGAGCGGCAGCGTCAGTTGATTGACGCCGGCATGCGACAGCGAACGCCCGCCCCAGTGCATCGCGGCGAAGGCCTGGCCCGGCTTCAGTTCGTCGCTGGCGGCGACGGGCAGCACGATTTCGCCGCGCCGGCTACTGATGCGCGCCAGATCGCCCTCTTTGAAGCCGCGCCGCTCCAGATCGGCGGGATTCAACAGCAGGCGCGGCGCCGCTTCGTGGGCGCACAGCCGCGCCGCACGACCGGTGCGGCTCATGCCGTGCCACTGGTCGCGCAGGCGGCCGGTGCTCAGGCGCAGCGGAAAACGCGCATCGGGCGCTTCGGCGGTGAGATTGAAAGTCAGCGGAACGAAACAGGCGCGGCCGTCGGCGGTGGCGAAGCGCCGATCGCCGTAGAGGCGCGCCTGCCCCGCCGTGGCGCCTGCCGGATAGGGCCACTGCTGCGGGCCGTCGCGTTCCAGCAGGGCGTGACTCAAGCCGCCGATATCCAGGTCGCGGCCGCGCGTGGTGGCGACGTGTTCGGCGAATACCTGGGCCGCATCGGTGAACTCGAACAGCCGCGCCGTATCCCCCAAGGGGACTTCTTTCAGGGCGTCGCCAGCGCCGTCCGCGTGGATACCGCTACGCATAACTTTCGGACCCAGCCGCCGCGCGAAATCCGCGGCAATTGCCCAGTCCGGCCGGGCCTGGCCGGGCGCCGCCACTGCCGCGCGTACCCGTGAAATTCGGCGCTCGGAATTGGTTACCGTGCCCTCCTTCTCGCCCCAGCTCGCGGCCGGCAGGAAGAGGTCGGCGTAGGCGGCTGTTTCGATGTCGGCGTAGGCGTCCTGCACCACGACGAATTCGGCCTGTCGCAAGGCCTCGCGCACGCGGGTCTGGTCGGGCAGCGAATGCGCCGGGTTGGTGCAGACGATCCACACCGCCTTGATCGTGCCCTCGCGCAAGGCGTCGAACAGTTCGATCGCGGTCTTGCCGGGTGCCGCCGGAAGCGACGGCACGCCCCACAAGCGGGCCAGTTCCGCGCGGTCGTCCGCATCGTCGAGGCGGCGATGTCCGGGCAGCAGATTGGCCGCCGCGCCCACCTCGCGCCCGCCCATGGCATTGGGCTGGCCGGTCAGCGAGAACGGCCCCATGCCGGGCCGGCCGATGGTGCCGGTGGCCAGGTGCAGATGGATCAGCGCGGCATTGTTGGCCGTGCCGTGCGCGGACTGGTTGAGGCCCTGGCACCACATCGACAGCGGCGCCTTGGCGGCGCCGAACCAGCGCGCCGCGGTGACAATGTCGTCGGCGGAGATCCCGCAACTGGCGGCCGCTGCGGCAGGAGTGAGTTCCCGCACTTGCGCCCGCAAGGCCGCGAAGCCGCTGGTGTGCGCGGCGATGAAGGCATCGTCGACCAGGCCCTCCCACAGCATCACATGCAGCATCGCGCTGTAGAGGATGGTGTCGCTGCCCGGCGTGATCGCCAGGTGCAGGTCGGCCATCGCCGCGGTGTCGGTGCGGCGCGGATCGACGACGATGATTTTCAGCTCGGGATTCTTCGCCTTGGCGTCCTCGATGCGGCGAAACAGCACCGGATGCGCCCAGGCCGTGTTGCTGCCGGCCAGCAGGAACAGATCGGCCAGGGCGATGTCCTCATAGCAGCCGGGCACCGCGTCGGCGCCCAGGGTCGCCTTGTAGCCGGCCACCGCCGAGGACATGCACAGCCGCGAATTCGAGTCGATGTTGTTGGTGCCGACCAGGGCGCGCGCCAGCTTGTTGAAGACGTAGTAATCCTCGGTCAGCAACTGCCCGGAAACGTAGAAGGCGACCGCATCCGGCCCATGTTCGCGGATGATCGCGGCGAAGCGCCCGGCCGCCGCATCGAGCGCGGCATCCCAGCTCACTCGTTGACGCGGCGCGCCGCGTGCGGCGCGGTACTCGGGCACCAGGGCACGGCCCGTAAGCCCGGTGGTCAGATGCAGGCTGGCGCCCTTGCTGCACAGGCGGCCGAAATTGGCCGGATGGTCCGGGTCGCCGCGCACATCGACGATTTTCGCCGTCTTGCCAGCGCCGACTGTTTCGATGATCACACCGCAGCCCGTGCCGCAATAGGGACAGGTGCTCCGCGTTGCGCTCACGATGGATACCGTGCTTCGCAACAAGCGACGGCGGAACCCCCCGCCCGGCGGGGGGACGAAAGGGGGGTGCCCATTCTTGCCGCACGCGGCCCGCGCGCAATATGCGGGCCGCAGCCCGTGCCGCAATAAGGGCAGGTTGAGCGCGTCTCGCGCCGCGGGGGATCGGCGGCGTCAACCGCCGTTTCCGGACTCATCAGAGGGCGAGGAAAACCTCGCCGTCCTCCACCCGCGTCTCGTAGCGCCGGGCGCAGCCATGGTCGGGCGCGCAGACCTCGCCGCTGGCGAGATCGAGGATCCGGCCGTGCAGCGGACAAGTCACGCGATGGCCATGAACGATGCCCTGCGACAGCGGGCCGCCCTTGTGCGGACAAACATCGTGCAGCGCAAATACCTGATCGTCGGCGGCGCGGAATACCGCTATGCGGCTGTCCTGATGCGATACCACGCAACTGCCGCGTCGCGGGATCTCGTCGAGGCGGCAGACTTTGGCCCAGATGGACATGTGGTTTTCCCTTGATAGCGGCCGATACCGGCAGCGGCACGAATGCGTCGCCGGCTACATCTTAAACAGATCGCCGTGCCCGGGCAAAGTTCAATCGCCTCAGTGATATCCTTTGCGGACATTGGTGTGAAATGCACTGGTCGTCGCTAATGGAGATGGCCATGGGACGTCGCGAGATCATAGAGTTGGCAATGCAACTGGAACTCGCGGAGCGATTCGAGGTGGCCGAAGAGCTGTTGCGCAGCGTAGAGCAAGCCGATCCGGAAATCGATCGACTCTGGCTTGAGGAGGCGGAACGTCGACTTGCCGCCTATCGAGCAGGCAAGGTCAAGGGCATTCCTGCCGAAGATATCTTCGGCAGTTTCTGATTGCTGTATTCGGTGGAATCCGACCACGTCTATGTCATCGCGCTCGCGCATCGCCGCCGGTCGCCCGATTACTGGACAAATCGCCTTGAGTCCTCAAATGGAACTTCCTCCGGCGGGTAAGCCGTGACTGCCCTCACATTCGGTGACGGTCAAACGTCGCAATTGCATTCCGCACGTCCAGCAGCGAGTCGCACCAGAAGTCGGCGCTGGCGACACGGCAAGCAGGGTGGCACGCAGCCAAGGTCGGGCTGGCGACAAGTCCGGCACGACGCCGGACGCATCTCTATGACGCAGAGATCTCCCGCCCGGCCCAGTCGAGCACGGAGTCGATCAATTGCCGCGCCTGCTGCGGACCAATCAGGCTCAAGTCCTCGTCATCGTAACGCAGCGTTACCGCGTAGGGATTCAGCACCGCCAACTCGTCCGGAGAGTGAGACGTGGACACGCCCGCCGCGTTGAGTTCGGCGGCGAGAGCCAGCAGATTGTGGGTGCGGCCCGGCACCAGGCCACGCGCCGTCATTACGGCTTTCAGCGCCTTTTCCGCAGCCTGCTGGACAAAAAAGTACGCCGCCGCCGGCCGCAGCCCCGGTCCCTGCTACAGCCAGGCAAACGCATCGCGATCCGCTGTCGCCAAACTCAACAACCGCCGCGCTTCCTCAAGCCGCGGCGTCAAACAGCACCTTGCCTTCCCGCCGCGCCCAGTAGGGCGTCGTCCCCGGTACCGCGCTGCGCCGTTCGAACTCCTGCTCGGAATAGACCAGCACGTCCACGCCCTTGCCCACCCAGCCGATGGCGCGATTCAGGCGCAACATTTCCTCACCCTTGCTCGGAACGTCGCGCTCGATGACCATGAGGTCGAGATCGGACCCCTCATCCGCATCGCCGCGCGCGTAGGAGCCAAAGACGATGACGCGCGACGGCGCATGCGCCGCCGCAACCGTACGTCGGACGACTTCTTCGATGGCTTGCTGGCTCAACATGGACTCTTACTCCGGAGGGGCTGTGACACTCGCGCAGGCGCTGCGGCTACCTGACTGATTGTACGCAAGTATCGGGGAGCGGCAAAACCCTTGCCGCCCGCCCCCGCCGTCGCTCGCCGGCCTAATGCCCATCCGGTACCACGCCGAGCTGGGGCATGTTAGCCAGGCCGGTCTCGCGGGCATGCTCGACGAAACCCTTGTTGCGCCAGAAGAAGGCGCCGGGCATGGTGGTGGGGATCACCAGCACGTAGAACAGCGCGCGGCCGAGGATCGCGGCGGCGACGGCGGCGAGCGCCAGCGGGACGAAGAGCGCGGGATTGCCGCCCAGCGCGATGGTCACCGCCAGCAGCAAGCCGGCGCCAAGCAAGCCGTTGCGCAGCCAGTAGGGGTAGCCGTAGGTGGTGGTCTGCTCGTAGAACGAGGCCACTCCTTCGCTGCGCGCGGCGGTCAGGGCGCGGGCGTGGGCCACGAGGCCGATGCCCTCCAGCGCCAGGCCGAGGCTGACCGACAGCGCCAGGAGGCGCGCCAGTTCCGCACTGAGCACGCCGAAGCCGAGCGCCAGCAGGGCCAGCAGCAAGCCGCCGAGGCTGAAGGCGGTGCCGACGAAGGCGGCGTTGGTATGCCAGTGGTTCCAGAACGGCCGCGCCTCGATGCGGTAGAGCTTGATCATGTAATAGCTGCCGAAACCCAGGCCGAGCAACCCCGCCGCCGCGCTGGCCGGCTTGAGCAGCGCGGCGAACGGGAAGCCCGGAAACAGGTTGCAGAAGCCAAAGCCGGCCAGGCCCCCGAAGAACAGCGAGACCCCGGCGATTTCGCGGCTCACCGGCGACAGCCGCCAGTTGTTGAAGCCGCGATAAAAGCGCAGCGGCTTGCCCAGGTGCATGTTGAGGCGGAACAGGCCGAAGCTGGCCAGCGCCAGCATCGTGCCCAGAGTCGGCAGCCAGGCACCGCTCGCGGCGTACTCGGCGACCGCCGCCAGGCCCAGCCAGCCGCCCAGCACCAGCACCAGGAAGGCGCCCATTACCGCCTGCACGCTGAGGGTGAAGGCGATGTGCGCGTTCTCGTGCGAGCCGAGCAGCTTCCTGAGATTCCACTGGCGCTGGAAGCCGTGCTTGGGGTCCAGCTCCGGCGCGAAGCGGCCGGTGCTGTCGTCGCGGTGATACTTCAGCGGCGTGCTGTCCAGCCGCCGCATCTCGCGCTGGGTGACGCGGGTCTGCTGGAAGCGGATGTTGGGATGGGTGATGTCGGTGCGCGGAAAGCCGGGGATCTCGGTCTTGGCCTGGCTGCGGCCTTCGGGGATGTTCTCGATGACGCCAAAGTCGAGCGCCTTGCCCAGGCAGGCCGAGACGCAGGCCGGTTTCAGGCCCACTTCCAGGCGATCCACGCACATATTGCATTTGGATACCTGGCCCTTGACCGGGTCGAGCTGCGGCGCGTTGTAGGGGCAGACCCAGGTGCAGTAGCCGCAGCCGAAGCAGATCTCCGGGTCTTGCAGCACGGCGCCATATTCGGCGAACTTGGTGTAGGCCCGCGTCGGGCAGCCCTTGAGGCAGACCGGGTCGTCGCAGTGATTGCAGGCCATCGAGATGTTGAGGCGCTGGGTGTTCGGGTAGCTGCCGCCCTCGACGAAACCGACCGAGCGGAAGGCCAGGTGCGGCGGCACGTCGTTCTTTTCCGAACAGGCCGACTCGCAGGCGTGGCAGGCGATGCAGTTGTCGGCGTTGAAGAAGAAGCCGTGCTGCTTGTAGCGGTTGGGGTTGGCGCCGATGGCGGCGTCACCGTTGATGTTGAGGCTCGCGCCGCGCAGCGGGTTGCCTTCGGGCACGGTCTCGATCGACAGGCCGTAACGGTTGAGGCTCTGGCAGGCGGGATCGTTGAGTAGCGCGTAATCGGGTTCGTTGGGGCGGATGGGGAACATGGCGACCTCGTCAGAACTTGCGCATTTCCATGGACAGCATTGCCGCTGCCTTCTGGTCGGCGATCTTTTCGATGCGGATGGCGGACTGCTTGTAGGCCGGCTGGCGCGAATGCGGATCGAGCAGGCCGAGGGTCAGGCGGTTGGCACAATCGTGGAAGTGGAAGGGCAGGAAGACCATGTTCTTCGGCACCCGCTGCGTCGGCTGCGCCATCGCCACCGCGTCGCCGCGACGCGACACCATGCGCACGTATTCGCCGCGCTGGATGCCCAGTTCCGCCGCCAGCGCGGGGTTGATCTCGATGAAGGGGATGGGACTGAACTTGTTGTTGTTGCCGATCTTGCCGGTCTTGGTGCGCCCGTGCCAATGCTCGATGAGCCGCCCGGTGTTGAGCCAGATCGGGAACTTCTCGTCCGGCACTTCGTTGTTGTCGATGAAGGGCAACGGAATCAGCTTGGCGCGGCCGTCGGCGTGGCTGAAGGTGGTGTCCGCCGTGTAGAGGCGCTTGCCGCCCCTGGGCGGCGCCTCGCCGCGCGCGGCCTGCGCGGCGGTGTAGGGCCACTGGATGCCGCGCTTCTGTTCGATCAGCTCGTGGGTCATGCCGGAGATGTCGGCCAGGCGGCCCCTGGAGAGGCGGCCCATTTCGAGGAAGATCTCGCCGGCCGTCTCGGGAAACGTCACCTTGCCGTCCTTGTTGAAGCGCTCCGCGACGCGGTTGAACACCCACAGGTCGGGCTTGGCCTCGCCCGGCGGCAGGGTCACCGGCTTGACACGGCTGATGCGGCGCTCGGTGTTGGTCATCACGCCGTCCTTCTCCGCCCAGGTCCCGGCCGGCAGAAAGACATGCGCATACTGGGCGCTCTCGGTGTCCTGGTAGCAGTCCTGCACGCAGCAGAATTCCAGTTGCTCCATGGCGCGGCGGATGCGCGCGGTATTCGGCAAGGATGACATCGGGTTGGTGGCGATCAACCACAGGCCCTTGATCTGCCCGGCCTCCATGGCCTGGTAGATGTCGGTCTGGGTCATGCCGCGCTTCTTCGGGAAGAACTCCGGATCGACGTTCCAGGCCTGGGCGATTTCCGCGCGGTGCTCGGGCACTTCCAGGTAGCGGTAGTTGGGCAGGCCGGAACAGGACGACCATTCGCGCGTGCCCATGGCGTTGCACTGGCCGGTGATCGACAGCGAGGTGCCGCCGGGCTTGCCGATGTTGCCGGTGATCAACGCCAGGTTGTTGATGCCGACCACGCCGTCGGAGCCGTGGGTGGACTGGTTGATGCCCATGGTCCAGATCTGCATCGCGGCGGGTGCGCGTGCGAAGGTGCGGGCGACGACGCGGATGGTGTCCTCGTCGATGCCGCAGATCTTCGCGGCGCTGACCGGATCGTACTTCTCGACTTCGGCCCTCAGCGCCTCGATGCCGTTGGTATTGGCGTCGATGTAGCGCTGGTCGTGCAGGTTCTCTTTGAAGATCACGTGCATCAGCGCGTTCATCAACACCACGTCGGTGCCCGGCGTGATCGCCAGGTGCATGTTGGCGTTCTGCGCCAGCATGGTGACCCGCGGGTCCACCACGATCAGCGGGAAGCCGGTCTTTTCCTGGGCCTCCTTCATGCGCCAGTAGATGATCGGATGCTGCTCGGGCAGGTTGGAACCCCAGGCGATCAGGCAGCCGGTGTGCTCGAAGTCCTCGTAGCTGCCGGGCGGGCCGTCGGAACCGAAAGAACGCTTGTAGCCTGACACGGCGGAGGCCATGCACAGCGTGGTGTTGCCGTCGTAGTTGTTGCTGCCGATCAGGCCGCGCGTGAGCTTGCCCAGGGTGTAGAACTCCTCGGTCAGCAACTGGCCGGTGGAGATGATGGCGAAGGAATCCGGGCCGTGCCTGGCCTGGATGCGCCGGATTTCGTCGTGCAGCTTGTCCAGCGCCGTGTCCCAGCTCGCCGGCCGCCATTCCTCGTGCCAGCGCTCGCGCAGCAGTGGTCGCGTGCCGCGCCCGGCGGAGGAGAACAGTTCATGCTCGAAGATGCCCTTCAGGCACAGCTTGCCGCGGTTCACGTCGGCATCGGCGACGCCGCGCGAGGACACCGGCGTGCCCTCGGCGTTGAGCCCGACCTCGATCGAACAGCCGGTGGAGCAGTAGCCGCAGGCGGCGTATTTCCACTCGACGACGCCCTTGTCGGCGAGCTTGATCGGGTTCTTCCTGCCACGTCCAAACAACATACTCGTTCTCCTCAGGCCAGACGCAGAAAGATCTGGCCGTCTTCCACCTTGCTGTCATAGGTGCGGGCGCAACCCTTGTCCGGCAGCACCGCCGCGCCGCTGGCAAGGTCGATCTTCCAGTTGTGCATCGGGCAGGTCACCTGGCCGCCGTGCACGATGCCCTGGGACAGCGGGCCGCCGCGATGCGGGCAGTGATCCTTCACGGCATAGACCTGGTCGGTGGCGGTGCGGAAAATGGCGACGCGCGTGGCTTCGCCGGCTGGCCCAAGCTCGACCACCCGCGCACCCTGGCGCGGAATGTGGTCGAGCTTGAGGATTTCGATCCAGTCGCTCATATGTTTTCCTTCAGGCGTGGGCGGCGTCGGCCGGCACGCGCACCGGTTGGAACTCGTGCGCCTCGACCCCCTCGGTGCGCTCCAGCCAGGGATCGACGATGCCCTGCAGGGCATACAGCAGGCGCTGATGCAGCGCCTTGCGCTGCTCCGCGTCGTCGACCACGCGCTGCTTGATGCTGTCGAGGCCGACCCGTTGCACCCAGTGCACGGTGCGTTCGAGATACCAGGCCTCCTCGCGGTAGAGCTGGAGGAAGGCGGCCGAATATTCGAGCACCTCCTCGCGCGTGGCGACCTTGCAGAAGAATTCGGCAACCTCGGTCTTGATCCCGCCATTGCCGGCGACGTAAAGCTCCCAGCCGGAATCCACGCCGATCACGCCGACGTCCTTGATGCCGGCCTCGGCGCAGTTGCGCGGACAGCCGGACACTGCGAGTTTGACTTTATGCGGCGACCACATGCCGAACAGCATCTTCTCCAGCTCGACGCCCATGCTCATCGAGCGCTGGGTGCCGAAGCGGCAGTGCTCGGCGCCGACGCAGGTCTTCACCGTGCGAATGCTCTTGCCGTAGGCGTGGCCCGAGGGCATGCCGAGATCCTTCCAGACGCCGGGCAGGTCTTCCTTCTTGATGCCGAGCAGGTCGATACGCTGGCCACCGGTGACCTTGAGTGTCGGCACCTGGTACTTCTCCGCCACGTCGGCGATGCGGCGCAGCTCGTCGGGCGTGGTCAGCCCGCCCCACATGCGCGGCACGGCGCTGTAGGTGCCGTCCTTCTGGATGTTGGCGTGCGCCCGCTCGTTGATGAAGCGCGACTGCGGATCGTCCTGCGCCTCGTGCGGCCAGGTCGAGATCAGGTAGTAGTTGAGCGCCGGGCGGCAGCTCGCGCAACCGTCCGGGGTGCGCCAGTCGAGCGCCTTGAAGGCGGCGTCCATCGACAGCAGTTTCATCGAGCGGATCGCCTGGCGCACTTCGCCGTGATTGAAATCGGTGCAGCCGCACATCGGCTTGGTGCTGCGATCGGCGGCCTGGTAGGCGCCGCCGATGGTGGAGGCGAGAATCTGCTCGACCAGGCCAGTACAGGAACCGCAGGAGCTCGACGCCTTGGTGTGTTTCCTGACATCTTCGAGCGAGAACAAACCATGCTCGCGGATCGCCTTGACGATGGTGCCCTTGCACACCCCGTTACAGCCGCAGACCTCGGCCTCGTCGGCCATCGCCGCCGCCTTCGAGCCGCCGGCGTGGCCGGCGTCGCCGACATGGTTGTTGGCGAAGGCATCGCCGAACATCAGGCGATCGCGCACCGCGCCGATGTCGCGGCCTTCCTTGAGCAACTGGAAATACCAGCCGCCGTCGGCGGTGTCGCCGTACAGCACGGCGCCGATCAGTTTGTCCTTCTCGATCACCAGGCGCTTGTACACGCCGCCGCTCTTGTCGTGCAGCACGATGTCCTCGGTGCCGTCGCCGCCGCTGAAATTGCCGGCGGAAAACACGTCGACACCGGTGACCTTGAGCTTGGTCGAGGTCACCGAACCCTGATAGCGGCCGATGCCGTGCTGCGCCAGGTGATTGGCGCAGACCTTGGCCTGCTCGAACAACGGCGCGACCAGGCCGTAGGCGATGCCGCGGTGCGCCGCGCATTCGCCGACCGCGTAAATTTTCGGATCGAAGGTTTGCAGCGTGTCGGAGACCACGATGCCGCGATGGCAGTGGAGGCCGGCCGACTCGGCCAGCGCCGTATTGGGACGGATGCCGGCAGCCATCACCACCAGGTCGGCCGGGATCTCCGAACCATCCTTGAAGCGCACCGCGCCGACGCGGCCCTCGGGCGATGCCTTCAGCATTTCGGTGTGCTTGCCGAGCAGGAATTTCAGGCCCTTGGACTCCAGCGAGGCCTGCAACATGTCGGCGCCGGCCTGATCCAGTTGGCGCTCCATGATCCAGTCCATCACATGCACCACGGTCACGTCCATGCCGCGCAGGCGCAAGCCGTTGGCGGCTTCGAGGCCGAGCAGGCCGGCGCCGATCACCACCGCATGCTTGTGGTTCGCCGCAGCGGCGATCATCGCCTCGGTGTCGGCGATGTCGCGGTAGGCGATCACGCCGGGCAGGTCGTTGCCGGCGACGGGCAGGATGAAGGGCGTCGAACCGGTGGCCAGCAGCAGACGGTCGTAAGCCGCCTCAGTCAGGTTCCCCTTGCCATCATCGGCGATCACCTTGCGCTTGACGCGGTCGATCTTGGTTACCTTTTTGCCGACATGCAAGGTAATGCCGTTGTCCTGATACCAGCCGAGGTCGTTGAGCACGATGTCGGCCAGCGTCATCTCGCCCGCCAGCACCGGCGAGAGCAGGATCCGGTTGTAGTTGCCGTGCGGCTCGGCGCCGAACACGGTGATGTCGTAGAGCTCCGGGGCGAGCTTGAGCAGCTCCTCCACGGCGCGAATGCCCGCCATGCCGTTGCCGACGACTACCAGTTTCCGCTTCATCATCTGCCATCCTTTGCGAAGATCAGTGGGCTTCGAAAAACTATCAGCAAGGCGTGTGCCACCGCCAAAACCGTGCAAACAGGCACTATTCCGTTCGCCACCCTGGTGCGTGCGCACCAGGTCGACTCACTCATGCGGCGCAACGCACCGCGAGTGTGCGTATGCATAACTTTCGGCTGGCACCGCAACTGTGCAATTCATCAAGCGATGCCCGCCTGGCAATCGTTTGCACGGATTCCCCATGACGTGGCACAGGCATTGCAAAGCATCCGCCATTCCCACAAATGGAGCATTCCATGCTGAAGAGCGATTTCCTCAAGGCCGGGCACACACCGACCCTGTTCGCCGCCTTTCTCTACTTCGACCTCGCCTTCATGGTGTGGGTCATCCTCGGCCCGCTCGGCGTGCAGATCGCGGCCGACCTCAACCTGACGCATGCGCAGAAAGGCCTCATGGTGGCCACCCCGGTACTGGCCGGCGCCCTGCTGCGCCTGGTGATGGGCGTGCTGGTCGATCACCTGAAGCCAAAGCTGGCCGGCGCCATCGGCCAGGTCATTGTCATCGCCGCGCTGTTCGTCGCCTGGCGCTACGGCATCCACAACTACGAGGAGACGCTGATCCTCGGCCTGTTCCTCGGCGTCGCCGGCGCCTCGTTCGCCGCCGCCCTGCCGCTGGCCTCGCGCTGGTATCCGGCCGAACATCAGGGCACCGCGATGGGCATCGCCGGCGCCGGCAATTCGGGCACCGCGCTGGCCGCCCTGATCGCTCCCAGCCTGGCGGTGGCCTACGGCTGGACCAACGTTTTCGGTCTCGCGCTGATCCCGCTGATCATCGTCTTCATCGTCTATCTGACGCTGGCCAAGGACGCCCCGGAATGTCCGGCGCCGAAGTCGCTCGCCGAGTACTTCGCGGTACTCAAGGACAAGGACGCCTGGTGGTTCATGTTCTTCTACTCGGTGACCTTCGGCGGTTTCGTCGGCCTGGCGTCCTCGCTGACCATCTACTTCAACACGCAATACGGACTGGATGCCAAGACGGCCGGCTTCTTCACCGCCGCCTGCGTTTTCGCCGGCTCGCTGGTGCGCCCGATCGGCGGCAACGTCGCCGACCGCATCGGCGGTGTCAAGTCGCTGTCCGTGATGTACCTGTGTGCCGCGGTCTTCCTCGCCCTGGTCAGCTTCGGCCTGCCCAATGCCTGGCTCGCGCTGGCCGGCTTCGTCGCCGCCATGCTGAGCCTCGGCATGGGCAACGGCGCGGTGTTCCAGTTGGTGCCGCAGCGCTTCCGCAAGGAAATCGGCGTCATGACCGGCCTGGTCGGCATGGCCGGTGGCGTCGGCGGCTTCTACCTGGCCTCCAGCCTGGGCTATTCCAGACAGGTAACGGGCAGCTACCAGGCCGGCTTCCTGATCTTCGCCACGCTGGCCGTGCTGGCCCTGGTCGGACTCACCGGAGTCAAGCGTCGCTGGCGCACCACCTGGGGCGCCTCGCACCTGACCGCCGCGAAAATCTAGAGAACCACGGAGCATCTCGCCCCAAATCTGCATCCCGTTTCGCGCTAAGCTGCCTTGGTGAAAAATCCCAAACCTTCCCTGCTCCGCATCGACCTCGGTCATACCTCGTTGCGCGGCCCGCGCCCGCGCAACGAGGACTATTGCGCCGGCGCCACGCCCGAAGGTCTGGAGCTGGAAAACAAGGGCATCCTGGTCGCCGTCGCCGACGGCGTCGGCGGTCACGCCGACGGCCGCGAGGCCTCCGAATACTGCGTGCGCAGCCTGCTCGCCGACTACTATTCGACGCCCGACACCTGGAGCGTGCCGCAGGCGCTGGACAAGGTCATCGTCGCCCTCAACCGCTGGCTCTACGCCCACAGCCGGCGCGCGCCGGACACCGCCGGCATGGCCACCACGCTCTCGGCGCTGGTGCTGCGCGGCCGCCGCTACGTCATCGGCCATGTCGGCGACACGCGCGTCTATCGTTGGCGCGACGGCGAGCTGACGCAACTCACCAGCGATCACGTCTGGGAGCATCCGGAACTCAAGAATGTGCTCTCGCGCGCGGTCGGACTCGACGCCGGCCTCGCCGTCGACTATGCCGATGGCGATCTGGCGCCGGACGATGTGTTTCTGCTCGCCAGCGACGGCGTCTGGGGCACGCTGGGCGCCCCCCGCCTGGCGAAGCTGCTGAACTTGAACGAGAGCGCCGACGTCGCCGCCGCGCGCATCGCCAACGCCGCCACCGACGCCGGCGCCCAGGACAACTGCACCGCGCTGGTGCTGCGCGTGCTCGAACTGCCACCCGACGGTCTGCGCGACACCTTGGCGCGGGTCAGCGCCCTGCCGCCGCCGCCGCGCCTCAAACCGGGGCAGGTGCTCGACGGCCTCGAAGTCGCCGAGGTGCTGCACGAATCGCGCGTCACCCTGCTCTACCGCGTGCGCGCGGTCGCCAGCGGCCAGGATTTCGTACTCAAGACGCTGCGCCCGCTGGGTGAGGGGGCCGACGCGGCCGATACGGCGGCGCTGGCGCACGAGGAATGGCTGGCGCGCCGTATCGCCAGCGCCGACTTTCCGCAAGTGGTGAGCTGGCCCGCGCGCCGCTATCTCTACTATCTGATGAGCTGGCACGAAGGCGCCACGCTGGCGCGTCATCTCGAACAGGGCCGCCGCTTTACCGCGGTCGAGGCCGCCGACCTGACCACGCGCACGCTGAAGGCCCTGGCGGTACTGCACCGGCTGGCGATCGTGCATCGCGACATCAAGCCCGACAACCTGCATCTCGGCGCCGACGGCCGCCTGCGCCTGCTCGATCTCGGCGTCGCCGCCTCCGACGGCCAGGACGCGGCCGAGGTTTTCAACGAAATCAATAATCCGGGCACTCCTTCCTACATGGCCCCCGAACTCTTTGCCGGCAAGCCAGCCAACGAGTCCAGCGACCTCTATGCTGTTGGCGTCACGCTGTATCAGCTGCTGACGCGTAAATATCCCTACGGCGAAATCGAACCCTTCCAGACCCCGCGCTTCGGCGACCCGCTGCCGCCGACACGCTATCGGCCGGACATTCCCGACTGGCTCGAATCGGTGATGCTCAAGGCCGTCGCACGCGAACCGGCCGACCGCTTCGAGACCGCCGAGGAATTCCTGCTGGCGCTCGAACGCGGCGCCCAGCGCCCGCTGCGTGTGGCGCGCCGCACCCCGCTGCTGCGCCGCGACCCGATGCTGGGCCTGAAGCTGCTGGCGGTCGCCTCGCTGGTGCTGAACGCCTTGCTCATCTTTCTGCTGCTCGTCCGTTGAACGGCCGGCGGTCAATGCTGATCGCATTCTTCGAGGAAGGTGATGAGGCTCTCGCGCAGTTCGTAGTACATGGGATGCGCGAGCAGTTCGCGGCGGGTGCGCGGGCGTTCGAGCGGAATGTCGAGAATCTTGCCGACCCGCGCGTTGGGCCCGTTGGTCATCATCACGACGCGGTCGGCGAGCAGGATCGCCTCGTCGACGTCGTGGGTAACCATGATGGCCGTGACCCGGTTGCGGGCCCAGACCTCCATCAGCACTTCCTGCAATTCCCAGCGGGTCAGCGAGTCGAGCATGCCGAAGGGCTCGTCGAGCAGCAGCAGCTTGGGCGCCAGCGAGAAGGCGCGGGCAATGCCGACGCGCTGGCGCATGCCGTTGGACAGATCGCCGGCTTGCTTGTCCATCGCGTCGCCGAGGCCGACCCGGGCCAGGTAATAGCCGGCAATCTCGCGCCGCTCGGCCTCGGGCACATGGGCAAACACGCGATTCACCGCCAGCATGACGTTTTCATGGGCCGTCAGCCAGGGCACCAGGCTCGGCGCCTGGAACACGATGCCGCGATCCGGCCCGGCCGCATTCACTTCGCGGCCGTCGAGAATGATGCCGCCTTCGGAAATGTCGGTGAGGCCGGCCACCATCGACAGCACGGTTGATTTGCCACAACCGGAGTGACCGATGATGGAAACGAATTCGCCGCGGCGCAGCTTCAGGTCGAATCCATCGACCACCTTGAGCGGACCGTTCCTGGTCGGGTAGATCTTGGAAAGCTGCGTGAAATCGACAAAACGCTCATCGCCGCGATGTGGCTCAACCGACGTGTCCAGACGTACCGGTTGCGCCGATTCGGCCACTGCGGCGGCTTCCATCCGCTCGATCTGGGCGGCGTGGCGCATGCGCAACAACGACGCCGGCGAACGACGGTGGCGCTCAACGCGCGGCACTAGCGTCGGCGCCTCGATCGCCTGGTTGGCTTCGGCACCTTCCACACGCTGACGTCCGGCTTCGATCAACCATTCGGTGATGTCGTGGCGCAGGTGGCGGAAAGTCGCGTCGTGGTTCATTGCCCGGCGGTCGCGCGGCCGCGGGATATCCACGCTGAAGGAAGGGCCCAGCGAGGCTTGCGGTCCGATTTCGAGGGGAATGATGCGGTCGGCGACCATCAGCGCTTCGTCGACGTCGTTGGTAATGAGCAGCACCGTCTTCTTGTCTTCGCTCCAGATGCGGACGATTTCATCCTGGAGCTTGGCGCGGGTCAGGGCGTCCAGCGCCGACAGCGGTTCGTCGAGCAGGAGCACATCCGGGCTGGCAGCCAGTGCGCGCGCCACCGATACTCGCTGCCGCATGCCGCCGGACAGTTCGGCCGGACGACGATCCAGCGCATGCGAGAGGCCGACCATATGCACGTAATGCAGCGTGCGCTCGCGCCGCTCCGCCTTCGACAACTGCGGGAATACCGCGTCGACCGACAGTTGCACGTTGTCGACGACATTCAGCCAGGGCATCAGCGTGTAATTCTGGAACACGATGCCGCGGTCGGGGCCGGGACCGGTGATCGGCCGCCCCCGCTTCAGCGCGTGGCCGACGTCGGGCGCGACGAAGCCGGCCAGCAGATTGATCAGCGTGGTCTTGCCGCTGCCGGAAAAACCGACGATGGCCAGAAATTCGCCTTCCGCGACCTTCAAGTCAATATTGTGCAGCACCTCGCTGCGGGCGCCGGCGGGGCCGAAGCCCTTGCTGACGCCGCGCAGTTCGAGTGCCGGCGGAAGCGCACCGCCGGTCGCCGCGGCGGAAGTCGGCGCCGGCGCAACGGCGGCAGTGGCCGACCGCGCGATCGGGCGCGACAAGGGCGGGATTTCCAGCGTCTCCGCGGCGTTGAAGAGGGTTGCGCTAGCGCTCATGAGGAATCTCCGTTCAGCGGCGGGTAGCCAGCGATTGCAGGGCCATCATCAGGCGATCGAGCAGAAAGCCGATGAAGCCGATGGTAAAGACCGCGACCATGATGCGGCCGAGGGAATCCGAGCTGCCGTTCTGGAATTCGTCCCAGACGAACTTGCCCAGTCCGGGGTTCTGCGCCAGCATTTCGGCGGCGATCAGTACCATCCAGCCGACCGAAAGCGACAGGCGCATGCCCGTGAAAATGTAAGGCAGGGCCGACGGCACGATGATCTTGCGAACCTTGATGCCGGCCGGCAGTTGCAGCGCCCGCGAGACATTGAGCAAGTCACGGTCGACCGAGCTGACGCCGATGCCGGTATTGACCAGCGTCGGCCACAGCGAACAGAGCGTGACGGTGATTGCCGAGATGAGGAAGGATTTCTCGAACATCGGTTCGCCGGTGGTGACGTAAGCCGCGCTGACGATCAGGGTGACGATGGGCAGCCAGGCCAGGGGCGACACCGGACGGAAGATCTGGATCAGGGGATTGAGAGCGGTCTGCACCGTCTTCGACAGGCCGCAGAAGATTCCCACCGGCACCGCGATCAGGGTCGCCAGCAGGAAGCCGACGAACACCGTCTTCAGGCTGGTGAAGATTTGATCGATGTAGGTCGGCTTGCCGGTCCAGTCAACGGTGCGAACTTCGGCATTCGGATCCTCGGCCAGCTTGGCGCGGTTGCGTTCTTCCTGGCGCACATGGAATTCGTGCTCCATGGCGCGTTCGGCAAAATGCTCGGTGACCAGGCCGCCGGCCAGGTTGAACACCGCCATCGGTCCGGGCACCGCGCCCAGGCTGGTCTGCACCCGCGCCGCGGCAAAGGACCAGAGGGCGAGAAAAATCGCCATCGCGATCGCCGGCACCACCACCGCCCGCACCGCGGCGCGCAAAAACTCGGCAAATGCCGCCTGCGCCACGCTGCTTCCGTTCATCGTCTTTTCCATTGCTCGCTCCTTTTGCATGACGCCGGCGGCGCTGGCCGCCGGCGGGTTGCATCGATTTACTTGTTGCCGATCTTGAACTGCTTGAGGTAGGCGTTCGGCTTTTTGCCGTCATACGGCAAGCCGTCGATGAAGCCGCCCTGGACGCCGCGGAAGCCGTCGGTCTTGAGCGGAAAATCGGTCGCGCGCGCCTTGCCGTCGGCGACCAGGGCGAGTGCCGCGGCCTTGTACACGTCGGGCTTGTAGACTTTCTTCGCGGTTTCCAGATACCAGGAATCCGGCTTGCTCGAATCGATCTGTCCCCAGCGGCGCATCTGCGTCAGGTACCAGATGGCGTCGCTATAGAAGGGATAGGTCGCGTCGTTCTTGAAGAAGATGTTGAAGTTAGGCATCGGTCGCTTGTCGCCCTTCTCGAACTCGAAGGTGCCGGTCATGCTGTTGGCGATCACCGCCTCGTTGGCGCCGACGTAGTTCGGTTTCGAGAGGATCTTCGAGGCCTCGATGCGGTTCGCCATGCTGGCGTCCAGCCACATGCAGGCGCGAATCAGGGCCTTGACCACGGCGATATGGGTGTTTGGGTTCTTTTCCGACCATGCCTTGGAAACGCCGAATACCTTCTCCGGATTGTTGGGCCAGATCTGTTCGTCGGTGATCACCGGCACGCCGATGCCCTTGAACACGGCCTGCTGGTTCCACGGTTCGCCCACGCAGTAGCCGTTGATGGTGCCGGCTTCCATGGTCGCCGGCATCTGCGGCGGCGGGGTGACGGAGATCAGGGCGTCGGCACCGGTGTTGCCGTTGATGTCGCTGGCGGTGTAAAGCCCCGGGTGAATGCCGCCGGAGGCCAGCCAGTAGCGCAGCTCGTAGTTGTGGGTGGACAGCGGAAAGACCATGCCCATCTTGAAGGCCTTGCCGTCCTTCTTCATGGCATCGACGACCTTCTTCAGCACATCAGCCTTGATCGGATGCACGGGCTTGCCATCCTTCATCGGCAGGTGTGGCTTCATCGCTGCCCAGATTTCATTGGAAACCGTGACCGCGTTGCCGTTCAGGTCCATGCTGAAAGCGGTCACCACGTCAGCCTTGGTGCCGATGCCCAGTGTGGCGCCGAGCGGCTGGCCGGCCAACATGTGGGCGCCGTCCAACTGACCGTCGATCACGCGATCGAGCAACACCTTCCAGTTGGCCTGGGCTTCCAGGGTGACGAACAGTCCTTCGTCCTCGAAGTAGCGCTTTTCGTAGGCGATGATCAGCGGCGCGCAGTCGGTCAGCTTGATGAAGCCGAGCTTGAGCGACTCCTTTTCCAGCTTGAGCTTGGCCTGCGCGCTGGCCGGCAGTCCGAGCAACGAGGCGCCGGCAAGCGCGCCCGCGCCGGCAAGAAATTCGCGACGACCGATCACGCGGGAAGCGTTCTTTGAATTGGTGGACATGGTTTCACCTCGATGGGCAAGAGTTGATGGAAAGAAAATCAGGCATGGATGGCAAAGCCGGCGGCATAGCGCGCAGGATCGGAACCGTCCCACACGGCGCCGTCGGCCAGGCGATGCGAACGCAGTGCGTTCGCCGGCACACCGACGCCGACTGCGGACGCCGCGTCAGCGTAGATATCGGTGCGATTCACTTGGCGCGCCAGGGCCAGATAGTCGGGGTCGCGCCCGAGCAGGCCCCAGCGGCGGAACTGGGTCAGCAACCACATGCCGTCAGACAGCCAGGGAAAATTCACGGCGCCGTCGTCAAAGAACTTCAGGCGCAAGGAATCGGTCCAGCTCCGGCCGCGGCCGTCCTCGTAGTGGCCGAGCATGCGGCCGACAATGACCTCGTAAGCGGTATTGACGAAGGCCGCGCCAGCCATGAGTTCGGCGGCGCGCCTGCGGTTGGCGTCGGCAGCGTCGATCCAGCGGCTGGCATCGAGCACCGCAGCGACCAGCGCACGGGCCGCGTGCGGATTGGCCTCGGTCCAGGCCGCGCTGGTGCCCAGTACCTTTTCCGGATGGTCGTTCCAGATGTCCTGCGAGGAGGCCACCGAAAAGCTGACGCCATCCACGATGCCCTGCTGGTTCCACGGCTCGCCGACGCAGAAGCCGTGCATGGTGCCAGCGCGGCAGGCGGCGATCATCTGCGGCGGCGGCACGACGATGCTCTTGACGTCACGCATGGGATGGATGCCATTGGCCGCCAACCAGTAATAGAGCCACATGGCATGGGTGCCGGTGGGGAAAGTCTGGGCGAAGGTAAAGCTGCCGGCGGGACGGCTGGCGACCAGACGCGCGAGCGATGCTCCATCGACAGCGCCCAGCGTTTCCATCTGTCTGGCGAAGGAGATGCCCTGGCCATTATGGTTGAGGGTCATCAGTACGTTCATGTCCTGCTTCGGGCCACCGATTCCCATCTGCAATCCATAAACCTAAAAAACGCATTTGACTGCGTGCAAAGTAGCCACAGGTCAGGCAGGCTGTGGGCTTGATCGGTCTGCGGGG
>MHZX01000033.1:1144-17352 GCA_001828935.1 Rhodocyclales bacterium RIFCSPLOWO2_02_FULL_63_24 | reverse complement strand
AAGAAAATCGAAAAGCACTACGGCCGCCCGATGGACATCGAATGGGCGATCGACAAGGACCTCCCCGCCGGCGGCAACGTCTTCATCCTGCAGGCGCGCCCGGAAACCATCTGGAGCAACAAGCAGCAGGCGCCGGTTTCCGCGGGCAGCGCATCGGCGATGGATTACATCCTCTCCAGCCTGCTCACCGGCAAGAAAGTCGGCTAGCCAGGCCCACGCCCAACAACGATTCGATTTCAACCACACCACTGTACGCTACGGAGCAAACATGAACGCACCAGAGAAACTGAACGCAAAACCCATCGACGATATTCGCAGCTACATCGACGCCCTCGAACTCAACGGCGAGTTGCATCGCGTCAAGGCCGAGGTGGACTGGAAATTCGAGCTCTGCCATGTTTCGAAAGTGAATGAGGAACAGAAGGGACCGGCGCTGCTCTACGAGAACGTCAAGGGCTACGACATTCCGGTATTCACCAGCGCCTTCACCACCACCAAGCGCCTGGCGATCGCGCTGGAACAGGATCCGTCGCTGTCGATGAGCCAGTTGGCGAAGAAGTGGATGGAACTGACCACCAAACAGATGGTCAAGCCCAAGTTTGTGGACAATCCGGAAGTGAAGGAGAACATCATCGAGGGCGATGCCGTCGATATCGAGATGTTCCCCTCGCCCTGGTTCTATCCCGACGACGGTGGGCGCTTTTTCGTCACCTCCGGCTTCCTGGTGACCCAGGACCCGGACACTGGCTGGACCAATCTGGGCACCTACCGCGCCCAGGTGCTGGGCAAGAACATCCTCGGCTCGCAGATCATCAAGGGCAAGCATGGCGACATGCACATGAAGAAGTACCAGGAACGCGGCGAGCTGATGCCGGCCGCCTATGTGGTCGGCACCGATCCGGTGCTGTTCCTCGCCGGCTCGACGCTGGTCAGCGCGCAAGTCGATGAATACGAAGTGGCCGGCTCGTTGCGCGGCAAACCGGTCGAGGTGTTCAAGTCGGACCTGACCGGGCTGACTCTGCCGGCCAATGCCGAGATCATCGCCGAAGGCTGGATCGACCCGAACGAATTGATGGACGAAGGCCCCTTCGGCGAATACACCGGCTACTACTCCGGCAACAAGGGCAAGGACTATCCCAAGCCGGTGCTGCGCATCGCGCGCATCCTGCATCGCAACAAGCCGGTGATGTGGTCGACCACCGTGGGCAAGCCGATCAACGACATCCACATGATCCAGTCGCTGAACCGCACTGCGACGCTCTGGTACGACCTGGAAACCATGAAGGTGCCGGGCATCCAGAGCGTGTATATCCCGCCCGAGGCCTGCGGCCGCTTCTGGGTCGTGGTCTCGGTCAAGCAGATGTATCCGGGGCATTCCAATCATGTCGGCAACGCCGTGATCGCCAGCACCACCGGCCACTATGGCGTCAAGGGCGTGATCGTGGTCGACCACGACATCGAGGCCGACGACTGGGATCGCGTCTGGTGGGCGCTGGCCACCCGCTTCGACCCCAAGCGCTCGGCCCAGATCATCGACCGCGGCCGCTCCACGCCGCTCGATCCGGGGCTGCCGATCGAGGCGCGCGACATCACCAGCCGCATCATCCTCGACGCCTGCACGCCCTATGAATGGGCCAACAAGCCCAACGAGATTTTCATGGACCGCACGGTGCTGCAGAAGGTCTCCGACCGCTGGAACGAGTACGGCTTCGCCGGGACCAGTCCAGTGGCCGGCATGATCAACCGGCTGACACGACCCGAGGTCAAGAAGGCCAAGAGCGGCAAGTGAATCGGCGCCGGCAGGCAGACTTGCCTGCCGGCGCTGCAACCCGACAGCGCATATGACTACAAAAAAAGGCATCGTCATCGTCTGCAACCTGGACACCCGTGGCGAAGACATCGTCTTCGTCACGCAGTTGATCGCCGACCGCGGCCATCAGCCGATCTTGCTCGATTTCAGCATGGAGGAGCCGCCGCCCTTCCCCGGCGACATCCGTACCGAGGACGTCGCTGCACGCGGCGGCCTGCCGATCGAGGTGGTGCGCGAGAAATACCGCTCCGACCGCGACACCGCCACCAACAACCAGATTCGCGGCGCCGCGGCGATCGTCCAGGACCTGCTGGCGGAGGGCAAGGTGCACGGCATCCTCGGCATCGGCGGCGGCACCGCCACCCTGGTCGCCACCTCGATCATGAAGCAACTGCCTTTCGGCATGCCCAAGCTGATGGCCTCGCCGATGGCTGCGCATCCGGCCTACATCGACAAATACGTCGGCACGCGCGACATCACCATGCATCACACGGTGCTCGACATCGTCAAGATGAATCCGCTGCTGAAGGCGCAGATCATCAACGCGGTCGGTGCCATCTGCGGCATGGTCGAGATGACGCAGGGCACTCACATCGTCTTCGACAAGCCCTGCGTCGCGATCTCCTCCTTCGGTTTCGGCGAGATGGCTGTGCAGACCGCGATCGGCATGCTGGAGCAAGCCGGGTTCACGCCCATCGTCTGCCACGCCCAGGGCAAGGGCGACAAGGCGATGGAGGAAATGATCCGCGACGGTGCCTTTCACGGCGTGCTCGACATCTGCATCGGCGGGGTCATGGAGCACCTGTTCAAAGGCAACCGCGACCCCGGACCGGACCGGCTGCTGGCAGCCGTGGAGACCGGCATCCCGATGGTACTGGCGCCCTGCGGGCTCGACATCCTCTCCTATGGCGGCCGCGCCGACATGCTGGAACGGACCAAGGACCGCGTGCAGTACGTGCAGGATGCGCTGCGCGTCCAGGTCCGCACCACCGCCGAGGAACTGCGTCAGGCCGCCGACGTGATCGCCGAGCGCCTCAATCGGGCCAAGGGGCCGTGGACCTTCCTGATTCCGCAGAAGGGCTGGTCGTCACTGGACAAGGAAGGACGACCGATTTACGACCCGGTGGCCGATGCCGCCTTCGTCGCCCGCCTGAAGGAAAGAGTGAACGATCGCAGCCATATCAAGGAAGTCGATCTGCATCTCTACACCCCGGAATTCGCCCGCGCCGCAGTCGACGAATTCGTCCGCCTGCATCAACTCAAGCAATAAGGAGAGACGACCATGATGGTGCGCAACTGGATGCAGGCCAACCCGACGATTATCCCGAGCGACACGCTGGTGTCGGAGGCCAAACGGATCATCAGCGAAAACAATCTGCACGCCTTGCCGGTGGTCGATAACGGCAAGCTGCGCGGCCTGGTGACGCGGGCCAATCTGCTGCGCATGGGCAGCTTTGTCCTGCGCACGCAGAGCGCCGACGAGTTCAGCTATTTCGTCACCCGTCTCAAGGTGCGCGACATCATGGTGCGCAACCCGGCGACGGTTCATGCCGACGACACCATGGAGCATTGCCTGCAGAAAGGCCAGGAACTCGGCGTGGCGCAGCTCCCGGTCATGGAAAAAGAGCAGGTGGTGGGCGTGATTTCCGCCAACGAGATATTCCAGCTGGCGGCCCATTGCCTGGGCGCCTGGGAGCGCCGCAGCGGCGTCACGCTGGCGCCGGTCAAGCTGGGGCCCGGCGTACTCGGGCGCATTGTCGACATTGTCGAAGCCGCGGGGGCCGTGTTGCAAGCCGTGTATCCGATTGGTCGCCAGGACGACCAGACGGAATGGGGCTATCCGGAAAAGAAAGTCATCCTCCGTTTTCATGCCGGCAACGCGCAGGACGTTGCCGCCGCGCTGGAAGCGGCCGGATTCCCGGTCATCGAATCGACCGAGGCGCGGCACCTCGAAGCACGGCTCCCGGCGACGAAAGACGGCGGACACTGACAAACATCGGCAGGAGTGAAACAATGGGACCGCCATCGATGAAAGTCGGCGCCGGCAGTACGGCGATACCATGACGGCCGGCCGCATTGGCGACACTTTCGATACAAGGACAAGAGCATGAAACTGGTAGTCGGCATCTCCGGCGCGAGCGGAGCGATCTACGGACTGAGGATTCTGGAGGTGTTGCAACAGGTCGGCGTGGAAACGCACCTGGTGATGTCGGATTCCGCCAAGCGCACCATCGTCTACGAAACCGACTGCACGATCGATGCCGTCAAGAAACTGGCCACCTATGTGCACGATGTAAATGACGTCGGCGCCTGCATCTCCTCCGGCTCGTTCAGGCACGATGGCATGGTCATCGCGCCGTGTTCGATCAAGACGCTGTCGGCACTGGCCCACTCCTTCAACACCAACCTGCTGATCCGCGCCGCCGATGTCACACTCAAGGAACGGCGCAAGCTGGTGCTGATGATTCGCGAAACCCCCTTGCACCTGGGTCACCTTCGCTTGATGACCCAGGTGACCGAAATCGGCGCAGTGCTGGTGCCGCCGCTACCCGCCTTCTATCATCAGCCGAAGACGCTCGACGACATCATCAACCAGTCGGTCAACAAGGCGCTCGACCAGTTCAACCTGGGCGTGGATCTCGATCTGTTCAAACGCTGGACCGGCAATGAGGAACGCGAGCGCGCCAAGAAATCGCAGTAGCGTTGCGACGGATCGGCTTGGCTTGAACCACAGAGACACAGAGGCACAGAGGACTACACAGAGCAAGATCGTGAACTTCTCCTTCGTTGTTTTTCTCTGTGTCTCTGTGGTGAAAGGTTTTGAATGAATGCAGCGCGACACTGCAGCCAGTGCGGAACACGCATGGTGTTGGCCTCCATCGGCGAGCGCCCGCGCGAACAATGCCTCGCCTGCGGCTTCATCGCATATCGCAACCCGGCGCCGGTCGCCATGGCGGTAATCGAGCATGAGCAGCAACTCGTATTGATCCGCCGCCGCGACGCCCCGCTTGCCGACTACTGGGCGCCGCCGGCCGGCTACGTCGAAACCGGCGAATCGGTGCCGGAGGCGGTAAAACGCGAGGCACGCGAGGAATGCGGCCTGGAAATCGCATTGGACGGCCTGGCCGGCGTGTATTCGCAGGCCGATGTCGACGTGCTGATCGTCGCCTATCGCGCCCATTCGACCGGAGGCCGCCTGGTCGCCGGCGACGATGCAAGCGAGGTCGCGCTGTTTGTTCCGGGGCGCTTGCCGGTACAGCCGTCTCCGGCTGCGGGAAGCGCAACCGACCGCTGGTTGCATGCGGTGATACTCGACGTCACTGCGCCATGGCGGGCGACGAACAATGACTGACAACAGTCCTGTCCTTGCGCCGAGGCTGATCGACTACCTGCGCCCCGGAGCGCCAGCCCTGATGCTCACCACGGGCGCCGATGGCTATGCAGGTTCCGCCTTCACCTGGGTCGTCGCGATCGATGCGGCGCGCCTGCGTTTCGGCGTTGACCTCGGCAGTTCGGCCATGGCGAACCTGCAACGCAGCGGCCAGGTGGCGATCCAGGTCATCGGTCCGGGCGACATCAGTTTCCTGATCAAGGGCAAAGCACGCCAGCTCAAGAACCGCATCGAAGCCGCGGCGCCCGCCGCGGTCACGCTCTGGGAAATGAACGTGGCGACGCTCAAGGACCAGTCCTGGCCCGGAGTTGCGACCACGGCGCTGAGCTATGAATGGCCGGCGCAGCAACGCGAGGCCATGCTCAGGATGGAACAGGCGGTATATGCAGAAATGCGCGCCTTTGCGTGAAGATCAAGCGATGGTCAGGCAGACGCCGCCGGATACGGTGATCTACGCCGTTGGCGACATCCACGGCCGCGTCGACCTGCTCGCCGCAATTCATCAGCGCATCGCAGCGGACGCACTGCGGCGCCCTGCGCGGCAGCGGATTGTCGTCTATCTCGGCGACTACATCAGTCGCGGCGTGGATTCCCGCGCCGTGGTGGACCGTGTGCGGGAATGGCTGCCGGAAGCATTCCGGCGCGTTGCGCTCAAAGGCAACCACGAAGACCTGCTGCTGCGTTTCCTGGGCGGCGACCTTGATGCAGGGCGGCACTGGTTCGACTACGACGGGCTCGACGCCCTCGCCGATTACGGCGTCGCCAGCGCCGACCGGCAGGCCCGCGACGACGCCAGCGTTGAACTCCTGCGCGAGCGCTTCGCCGCGGCCTTGCCGCAAGCTCACCTGGAGTTCTTCCGCGCGCTGCCGGTCAGCTATCGGGCTGGAGACTACTTCTTCGTCCATGGCGGCGTGCGCCCCGGCATACCGCTGGCGCAGCAGGACGACCACGACTGCATGTGGATTCGGAAGACCTTTCTCGACTCGGAACTCGAGCACGGCGCACTGATCGTTCACGGCCACAGCATCAGCGCGCAGCCGGTGGTTCGGCACAACCGCATCGGCATCGATACCGGCGCCTACCGTAGCGGCGTGCTGACCTGCCTGGTGCTCGACGGCAGCAGCCACAGCTTCCTGCAGACCTGAATGCTCACCACAAGCGCCAGGCGCCGGGCCTGCCCTGCAGGAGTCGGCGCCGGCGACACGGCACCCTGCATCAGCATTCTATGCTGGACCACAAATGATTTGACTTCCACCTTTTCTACGCTTATTCTCTACCGTGAGTAGGGTTATTTAACTTCGATTAATTCAGGGTTAAACGAACTGCACGCGAAGCGAAATCGCGGCGATTTCGAACGAAGGAGGAAGCGAGTGACAATCACGAGTGTTTCGCTGGTAATCGCCGGCAGTGGCGGCGCGGGAGTGGTGACGGCGGGGTCGCTGCTGCTGGACGCGGCAGCCCACGCCGGTTGGTACGCCCTGATGAGCCGTTCCTCGGGACCGCAGATCCGCGGCGGTGAAGCTGCCGCCATGCTGCGCTTCGCCACCGAGCCGATCATGTCGCACGACGACAGTTTCCACCTGCTGATGGCCATCGACTGGGACAACATCGGCCGCTTCTCGGCCGAGATTCCGCTGGTCGCCGAGAGCCTGATCGTCGGCGATCCAGCCCACGGCGAGGCGCCGGCCGCACTGCTCGGCGGCCAGCCACGGCAGGCGGCGCTGCCGATGACGGCGATTGCCGAGAAGATCGAGAACGGTCGCCCCAACATGGTCGCCCTGGGCGCCATTGCGGCCATGATCGGCTTGCCCCCCGAGGCCATGCAGGCCGTGGTCGAAAAGAACCTCAAGCGCAAGGGGCAGACCGCAATCGATGCCAGCATGGCGGCCTTTCACGCCGGCTTCGCGGCGGCCGCCGATCTGCCGACTATCCCGAAGCTGCCGGCGGTTGCCGCCGCGTGCGAACCGCGCTGGAGCATCACCGGCAACGAAGCCACCGGCCTCGGCGTGATTCGCGGCGGCGTGCGCTTTGTCGCCGCCTACCCGATCACCCCGGCCACCGAGGTGCTGGAATGGCTGGCGCCGTCGCTGGCCAAGGTCGGCGGCATGCTGGTGCAGGCCGAGGACGAACTGGCCTCGATCAACCAGATCATCGGCGCCTCGTACGGTGGCGTGCCGGCGATGACGGCAACCTCAGGCCCGGGCCTCTCCTTGATGATCGAATCGCTCGGCCTCGCCGTCGCCGCCGAGGTGCCGCTGGTGGTGGTGGACGTGATGCGCGTCGGACCGTCGACCGGCATCGCCACCAAGTCGGAACAGAGCGACCTCAATATCGCGGTGTACGGCTTGCACGGCGACGCGCCGCACATTGTGGTGGCTGCCAACTCGGTACCCGATTGCCTGTTCACCACGCAATGGGCCGTGCATCTGGCCGAGGCGATGCAGGCACCCGCCCTGGTCCTCACCGACCAGGCCATGGGCCAGGCCCGCGCCATCGTGCCGCGGCCCGCGGAACTCGCGTTCATTGGACAGCGTCTGACCGCCACCACCGCCGTCGAGGGCGAACGCTACAAGCGCTATGCAATGACCGGCTCCGGCGTCTCGCCGATGGCCATTCCCGGCACGCCGGGCCTGACCCACACCGCCGACGGCCTGGAGCACAACGAGTTCGGCACACCCTCCTCGCAGGCCTCGGATCACCAGGCGCAGATGGACAAGCGCAGCCGCAAGCTGACGCAATTCAACTACGGCGACCACTGGGCCGACATCGAGGACGCAGAAGTCGGTGCCGGCGACACGGCGATCATCACCTGGGGTTCCTCGACCGGGCCGGCGCGCGAAGCCCTGCGCCGTTACTCGGCAGCTGGCGGCAAGGCGCGGCTGATCTCGCTGCGCCTGATCGCGCCGGTGCAACCGGAAAAGATGGCGGCAGCGCTCGCCGGTATCAAACGCGCGGTCGTCGTCGAGCAGTCGCACAGCGGCCAGTTCTACCGCATGTTGCGCGCCTTCTACGAGCTGCCGGCACAGACGGTTTCGCTGCACCAGGGCGGCCCGCTGGCCTTCGGTCCCGGCCGCATCCTGGAACAACTGAATCAACTCAACGCAGGGAGCGCATGATGGAAGCCGTCGCGCAGAAGAGGAAGTACGCCGCCAAGGATTACAAGTCCGAGCTGAAGCCGATCTGGTGTCCGGGCTGCGGCGACTACACCGTGCTCAACGCGATCACCCGGGCCTTGGCCGAACTCGCGCTGCCGCCCGAGGAAGTCGCGGTCGTCTCCGGCATCGGCTGCTCCTCGCGGATTCCGGCCTACACCAGCGTCTACGGCTTCCACGGCGTCCATGGCCGCGCCCTGCCGGTGGCCACCGGCCTCAAGCTGGCGCGCCCCGACCTGACGGTGCTGGTCACCGGCGGCGACGGCGACGGCTTCTCGATCGGCGGCAACCATTTCCTCCACGCCTGCCGGCGCAATGTCGACCTGACCTACATCGTCATGGACAACCAGGTGTATGGCATGACCAAGGGCCAGGCTTCGCCGACCACCGCGCCGGACTGGGAAGGCAGCAAGCTGACACCGGAAGGCACCGGCATCAATCCCTTCCAGCCGCTGGTGGTCGGACTCGCCTCGGGCGCCAACTTCATCGCCCGCGTCTCCAGCAGCGACCCGGTCAACATGGCCAGGATCATCGTCGAAGCCATCCAGCATCCGGGCTTTTCGCTGGTGCAGGTGCTCAGCCCCTGCGTCACCTTCCGCCCGGAACAGCAGGAATGGCGCGACGTCGTGCGCACCGCCGTGGTCGATTACACCGACGACGCCGCACGTGCCGCACGGCGCCTGATGACCGACGACGGCTTCAATGTCGGCAAGGTGCTGTACAAGGGCTCGCGTCCGCCGTTCCGGCCGGAGTTCGAACACACCGACGGCTCAGTGGCCGAGCTGGAAGCAAGGTTCGCACTATGAACAATGACATGGAGGGCGCCGGCGCCATCAACACCCTGCCCGAACTCCTGGCCCACGCGCTGGCCATGGAAACCGAGGCCGCCGAGCGCTACGGCGAACTGGCCGACCAGATGGAATCCCACCGCAAGGCCGGCGTCGCGGCGATCTTCCGTCGTCTGGAAAAAGCCGAAAAGGAACATCTCGGCGATCTGGCCGAGATGTGCAGCAAGGTCGAACTGCCGCATATCGCACCATGGGACTTCAAGTGGAACCACAGCGAAAGCCCCGAAGCCATCGACTTCACCAAGGTGCACTACCAACTGTCGGTGCGGGAAGCCATCCTGCTCGCCTTCGAACATGAGCGCAAAGCGGCGGAATTCTATGCCGGCATTGCGCTGACCACGACCGATACCGAAGTCCAGAAGCTGGCTCGCCAGTTTGCCGCGGAGGAACAACAGCATATCGGCTGGCTGGAAGCCTGGCTCGCCGAATGCGGCCCCGGCGACGCGCTGGCGACCGAGGATCCCGACCCGCCGCTGTGCCAGGAATAAGCGAAAACATTCAATTCATACCGTAATCGAGGAGAACACGACATGGCACTTATGATCAACGAACTCTGCATCGCCTGCGACGTGTGCCTGGCGGCCTGCCCGAACAAGGCGATCTCGGCCGGCGAGGACATCTTCACCATCAACCCGGACTTGTGCACGGAATGCGTCGGCCACCACGCGGTGAGCCAGTGCGTCAAGGTCTGCCCGGTGCGGGCCTGCGTTCCCGATCCGGATCACCAGGAAAGCAAGGACGAGTTGCAAGCGAAGTACGAGCGCCTCAAGGCGCTGAAGGCCGCCTGAGCAAAACACTACAGAGGAGCGAGTAAATGGGAATCAGGGAAAAGCTGGCGCGACTCGTCGCCCGCATGCACGACACGCCGCAATACAACTCGCAGGGCGCCGTGCTCTTCGTGGACCTCGAACAGCGCAAGACGCTGAAAAAGTACCTGCCGCTGGAAGTACTGCGCAACTTCCTCGGCGGACGCGGCGCCAACATGTGGCTGCTCTACAACCTGGTCGAGGAAGAACGCGAGGCGCTCGATCCCGAAATTCCGCTGATCTTCGGCGCAGGCGTCTTGACCAGCAGCATGCCCTCGGCCACGCGCGGCAACATCACCAGCAAGTCGCCCGACAGCTACGCGATCCTCGATGCCAATGCTGGCGACTACTTTCCCTCCTTCCTGCGTTGCCACGGTTACGACCATGTCGTGCTCTACGGCCGCGCCGCCGCCTGGACCCTGCTCAAACTCTCCTACGGCAGCGAGGAATTCGTCGATGCCGCGCCCTACGTCGGCCTCAACAACCTCGACATGGCCGCCGCGATCCAGCGCGACTTCAACTGCGTCGAGCGCGAGGACATGGCGCTGGCCCGTATCACCAGCGCTGGCGAGAACCAGGCCCTATGCAGCGGCATCATGGGCGGCATCAAGGCGATCTGGGCGCGCGGCGGCGGCGGCGCCAAGATGGGTTCGCTCAAGCTCAAGGGCATCATGATCCACGGCGCGCCGAAGGACCTGCAGCCGGTGCAGCCGATGGCCAAGTACAACAAGGTGATCGGCAAGAAGATCATCGGCACCAGCGTGATCAAGAACGCGTTGAAGATGGTCGGCACGCCCTTCCTCTACAAACCCAGCCGCGTGCTCTGCGCGCTCGGCACCAAGAACAACCAGCAAACCAGCTGGAAGCCGACACTGGATGCCGACAACTTCGATCCCTACCGCCCCGGCATGGACGGCTGCTACCTCTGCCCGGTGCATTGCCGCAACCAGAACGACATGACGCCCGGCGCCGCGAGCGGCTGGGGTGCCGCGGCACTCAAGGGCCTCACCGGCAACGCCAGCTACGACAAGGCCCAGGCCGAAGTCGAGCACGGCAAACAGCGCAGCTACAACGGCATCCACAACGACGGCAAATTCGACAAATACGACAAGGGCGACGGCCCCGAGTACGTCACGGTCGGCAAGTTCGGCCCGATGATCGGCATCAGTGAGCCGGAGCAGGTGCTGCGCCTCAACAACATCCTCAACGACCTCGGCCTCGACTCGGCATCCACCGGCAGCTCGATCGCCTGGGCCATGGAGCTCTACCAGCGCGGCATCATCACGCAAAAAGAGACGGGCGGCCTCGACCTGACCTGGGGCAACTACGAGCTGATCGAAAAGCTGCTGTTCATGACGGCGAAGCGCGAAGGCTTCGGCGACACCATCGCCGACTCGGCGCGTGCCGTCGAACGCGGCAAGTACCCGCAGGAAGCGCTCGACTACCGCATGGCGGTCAAGGGCCTGTTCCAGTCCGATCCGCACGATTCGCGCATCCTCAAGGCCTTCGCCCTCGGCCTCTCGGTCGCCACGCGCGGCATGGACCATCTGCGCAACCGCGTCACGCTGGAAATCAACGCCCGCATCAACGACGATCCGGCGTTCAAGACAGCCTTGTACAACGGCACTGTTTCGGCCCAGCCGAACAGCTACGAAGGCAAGGAGTACGCGGTCAGGAAGTGCGAGAACAACTACGCCGTGGGCGATTCGGTCGGCATGTGCCGCTTCAACACCAAGCTGTTCAACTCGCCCACCCTGCCCGATCTCAACGACTTCGCCACCCAGCTCACCTCGCTGACCGGGCAAGCCTTCGTCGAGGAGGAACTCAACGAGATCGGCCGCAACGTCACCGGCATCGAGCGCATGCTGAATTTCCGCTTCGGCCTGCGTGCCAGGGACGACACCCTGCCCCGTCGCTGGTTCGAGGAATCCCTGACCGAAGGCCCGTTCGCCGGCGAGAAGATCGAGCGCAAGGAATTCGAGGCCATGAAGACGCGCTTCTATGCGCTGACCGGACTCAATGCCGAAGGCGCGCCGGCCACCGAGTGGCACGAAAAACTGTCGCGCCTGACGACCGGCTTCGCCGTGCGCGTCGACCTGCCCAAGCCCCTGCCGGGGGCGCCGGAACAATCCGTGGTCATCGACGAAACGGTGAGCGATGTCGCTGCGTTGCGCAAGGCGCTGCTGCACAAGTTGCCGGAGGCTGCCGCAGACCTTAACGACAGCACGTGGAACGTCGCCGTCAATGGCAGCATGGTACTTGCCGGCGAAGGCGCGACCCGAATTTCCAGCGGCGATCGCGTCACCCTGGTGCCCATCATTGCCGGTGGCTGAGAAAACAATTGCGCTGCTCCTCGAACGTCCGACTCAATCACGGTGAAACGCAAATGACCTACTTTGACGAAGCAACGGAAACCCTGCCGCGCGAGGAACTGGCCGCCCTGCAGTTGAAGAAACTGCAGGCGATGATGGCCGAACTGTGGGGACGGAACAAGTTCTACACCGCCAAGTGGCAAGCCGCCGGCGTGCAGCCGTCCGACATCAAGTCGCTCGGCGACCTGGCCAAGCTGCCGATGACCAGGAAGGGCGAACTGATGGACGACCAGGCCGCCCATGGTCCCTTCGGCAACAACCTGACCTATCCGCTGGAAGCCTATGTGCGCATGCATCAGACCTCCGGCACCACCGGCGTGCCGTTGAAGGTGATGGACACCAACGAGTCCTGGGACTGGTGGGGGCGCTGCTGGGGCCATGTGCTGGCCGGCGCCGGTGTCACCGCCTCCGACCGCCTGTTCATGGCATTTGCCTTCGGCCCCTTCATCGGCTTCTGGGCGGCCGTCGAAGGCGCGCGAAAGATTGGCGCGGTGATGATTCCGGGCGGCGGACGCGATTCCCAGCAGCGTCTCGAACTGATGCGCGAAGCCGGCGCCACGGTACTCTGCTGCACGCCGACCTACGCCCTGCGCCTGGCCGAAGTGGCCCACGAAATCGGCTTCGACATCGATGCGATTCCGATGAAGGCCACGGTGCATGCCGGCGAGCCCGGCGCCAACATTCCCGCGACCAAGCAGCGCATCGAAGCCGCATGGACCGCCAAATGCTTCGATCATGCCGGCGCCTCGGAGGTCGGCGCCCATTCCTTCGAATGCCACCTGCAGCCGGGCGGCACGCACCTGATCGAGAGCGAATACATCGCCGAGGTAATCAATCCGCTGACCGGCGAGGCCGTGGCCCCGGGGGAGCGCGGCGAACTGGTGATCACCAATCTCGGGCGCTGGGGCTTCCCGGTAATCCGCTATCGCACCGGCGACCTGGTTCGGCCGAATTACGACCGCTGCGACTGCGGCCGCAGCTTCCTGCGCTTCGAAGGTGGAATCCTGGGCCGCGCCGACGACATGGTCACGGTGCGCGGCGTCAATGTCTTCCCGGCCGGAGTGGAGAACATCATCCGCAAGTTCAGCGAGGTCGATGAATTCCGCATCACGGTAAACAAGGTCAAGCAGATGGACGAGATGGACATCGAGGTCGAACTCTGCGAGGGAGCCGACCCCGAAGTGGTGCATGAAATCGCCGTCAAGCTGGATTCGATGCTGGCCTTCCGTCCGCGCGTGCATCACGTCGCCCGCAATTTCCTGCCGCGCTTCGAAATGAAGGCCAAGCGCTTCCATGTGAAGCACGACTGATAAATAGCGAGGACCAGGAGTCGGCGCCGGCGAGACGGCGATCCCGGAACCGCGCTTGCAGATGCGACGATGGGCTCGGGTTCCAGGGACGCCGTTTTGTTGGAAAACCCACTATTTGACGCAGGGCATTTGGCGCGGCCATAATCCGGCTGCGAATTGAGTTCGTTCGCATACCTCCCCGAACCGACCAGGCCAAGCCATGCCCGCCACTCCTGCATCCAGAAAAAAATCCGCCATCAATTATGGATTGCTGCCCGATCTGGTCGGCTACCAGTTGCGCATGGCCCAGATCGCCCTGTTCCGCGATTTTGCCCAAGGCCCCGGCGAGGAGGAGGTCACGCCGGGCCTGTTCGGCGTGCTGGTGATCATCGAGGCCAACCCCGACTTGAAGCAAAGTGAACTGGCGCGTGCCACCCACCTCGATCGCTCGACGGTCGTCACGGTGATCGACAATCTCGAACGACGCGGCCTGGTCGAACGTCGGGTCGCCTTGCATGACCGCCGCTCCAACGCGATCCGCCTGACGACCGCCGGCACTGCGCTGCTGCGCAAGCTGAAGCGCCAGGTCAGCCAGCATGAAAAACGCCTGCTGGAAAATTTCAGCGCGGCCGAGCGCGCGAGCTTCATCACACTGCTGCAGAAGGTCTTCCCGCAACATCGCTGAGGCTCGCGGCTCGCCGCGGCAGCATGAGCCGGGCGTTGCCACACCCGGCATTGATGGACATCCAACAATTGATGTCGTATACTAATCTCCATTGCCGAAGCGAGGCCATGGAGAGCAGTTGATGAGCGTCAGAACCAAAATCGATCAGTTGTGCGCACGCATGCACGACGCCCCGCAGTACCCGACCCAGGGCGCGGTGCTGTTCGTCGATCTGGAGCGCCGCGCAACACGCAGCAAGTACCTTCCCGCCGCAATCATGCGCAGTTTCCTCGGCGGCCGCGGCGCCAACATGGTGCTGCTCTACAACCTGCTGGAGGAAGAGCGCGACGCGCTCGACCCCGAAGTTCCGTTGATCTTCGGCGCCGGCACGCTGACCGGAGAAATGCCCTCCGCCACCCGCGGCAACTTCACCAGCCGTTCCCCCGACAGTTACGCTTTCCTCGATGCCAGCGCGGGCGACTACTTCCCTGCCTTCACCAAGCGCCTCGGCTACGATCACATCGTGCTCTACGGCCTGGCGCCGCAATGGACGCTGCTTAAAATCTGCCGCGAGTCGGTCGAGTTTCTCGACGCAACGCCCTATGTCGGCCTCGACAACCTCGACACTGCCGCCGCCATCGAACGCGACTTCCACTGTACCGAGCGCAAGGACATGGCGCTGGCGCGCATCACCACGGCCGGCGAGAACCTGGCGCTGTGCAGCGGCATCATGGGCGGCATCAAGTCGATCTGGGCGCGCGGCGGCGGCGGCGCCAAGATGGGTTCGTTGAAACTCAAGGCCATCATGATCCACGGCAAACCGGGCGATCCGCCGAAGCAGAAGGAACTCAAGGAGCACAACAAGATCATCGGCAAGAAGATCACCTCGACCTCGGTGATCAAGAATGCGCTGAAGCAGGTTGGCACCCCTTTCCTCTACAAACCTTCGCGCGTACTCGGCGCGCTCGGCACGCTCAACAACCAGACCACCGCCTGGCACGAATCGCTCGACGCCGACAACTTCGATCCCTACCGCCCCGGCATGGACGGCTGCTTCAAGTGCCCCGTGCATTGCCGCAATCAGAACGACATGACGCCCGAAGGCAAAGGCGGCTGGGGTTCCGCCGCGCTGATGGGGCTCAAGGGCAATGCCAGCTACGACAAGGCCCAGGCCGACGTCGACCACCACAAGCTGCGCACCTACCAGGGCATCAAGGGCGACGGGCATTTCGACAAATACGACAAGGGCGACGGCCCCGAGTATGTGACGGTCGGCAAGTTCGGCCCGATGATCGGGCTGCGCGAGCCGGAACAGGTGCTGCGCCTCAACAACATCCTCAACGACCTCGGCCTCGACTCCGCCTCCACCGGCAGCGCGATTTCCTGGGCCATGGAACTGTGGCAGCGCGGCATCATCGATGCCAGCCACACCGGCGGCCTCGACCTGTCCTGGGGCAACTACGACACGATTGAAAAGCTGCTGTTCATGACCGCCAGGCGCGAAGGCTTCGGCGACACCATCGCCGACTCGGCGCGTGCCGTCGAACGCGGCAAGTATCCGAAGGAGGCGCTCGACTACCGCATGGCGGTCAAGGGTCTGTTCCAGTCCGATCCGCACGACGCGCGCATCCTCAAGGCCTTCGCCCTCGGCCTCTCGGTCGCCACGCGCGGCATGGACCATCTGCGCAACCGCGTCACGCTGGAAATCAACGCCCGCGTCAACGACGACGCGCCGTTCAAGACCCGGCTCTATGGCGGCACCGTAGCGCCGCAGCCGAACAGCTACGAAGGCAAGGAAATCGCCGTGCGCCGCTGCGAGAACACCTTTGCCGTCGGCGACTCGGTCGGCATGTGCCGCTTCAACACCAAGCTGTTC
>MHZX01000033.1:0-1107 GCA_001828935.1 Rhodocyclales bacterium RIFCSPLOWO2_02_FULL_63_24 | reverse complement strand
AGCTGTTCAACTCGCCCACCCTGCCCGACTGCAGCGACTTTGCTACCCAACTCAGCACTCTTACGGGACAGCCGGTGACGGCCGAACAACTCGACGAGGTTGGACGCAACATCAGCGGCCTCGAACACCTGCTGAATTTCCGCCTCGGCCTGCGCGCCAAGGACGACACTTTGCCTCGCCGCTGGTTCGAGGAAAGCATCGACAGCGGCCCGTTCAAGGGCGAGAAGATCGAGCGCCAGCAATTCGACGCGATGAAGAAACGCTTCTACGAACTCACCGGCCTCAACGCCGAAGGCGTGCCGCGCGCCGACTGGCACCAGCGACTGGCACTGGCCGCCACTGGCTTCGCCGTGCGCGTCGAACTGCCGCGGCCGCTGCCCGGCGCGCCGGAGAAATCCATCGTCATCGACCGGCCGGTGGCCAACGTCGCCGAGTTGCGCAACGCGCTGCGCCGCCACCTGCCCGAGGCTCGCAGCGCGCTTGACGATCCCTCCTGGAACGTCACGGTCAATGACGAGATGATCCTGTCCGGAGAATCGACCAAGGCCCTGCACAACGGCGACCGCGTGCAACTGGTGCCGATCATCGCCGGCGGCTAGGCTTCAGCGGGTTACGGCAGCAAAAGTCATTCCCCGCTACGCGGCCTGCCAACTCAATTGCAAACCAATGCTGCGCTGACCGCCAAGGGAAAACACTTGCTCTCATGCTTTAAATCGACCAACATAAGGCACCTATTTTGGTTTGATTCAAAGGCACACCATGGAACAGGTTCTCGCTTCCCGCTCGGTGAGCATCACCGAACTCAAACGCAGCCCCAGCGCTGTGCTCGCGCAGGCCGGTTCTGAACCCGTGGCTGTGCTCAATCACAACCGGCCCGCAGCCTACCTGCTGCCGCCCCATGTCTATGAAGCCATGCTGGATCGACTGAATGCCGATCTGCGTCACGCCATACAGGAAGGCATCGCTAGCGGCCCGGCCATTGCGGCCGACGACCTGTTCGCTGAACTGAATGCCCGCTACGCCGAACCCGCCACCAAGCGCCGCCGCAATCGCACTGCTTGATGGTTGCGGTAACTTTCTCGCCGAAGTCCCGGCAAGACCTTATCG
>MHZX01000032.1 GCA_001828935.1 Rhodocyclales bacterium RIFCSPLOWO2_02_FULL_63_24 | reverse complement strand
CAGGGGATCGGCATCGCCGGTCCCCTGTGCTTTTGAGGATACCTCCATGAAACACGTCATCATCGGTAACGGGCCGACCGGCTTGGTCGCCGCCGAAACCCTGCGTTACCTGCAGTCGGACGCCGAGATCGCGCTGATCGGCGATGAGTCGGAACCGCCATATTCGCGCATGGCGATTCCCTATTTCCTGATCGGAAAAATTGCCGACAGCGGTACGCACTTGAGAAAAAGTCACGACCATTACGCCAAACAGCGCATCCATCTGATCGAAGGCAAGGTGGTCAAGGTCGATGCGAAGGACAAACAGGTCGAATTTGCCAGTGGCGAACGTCTGCCTTACGACCGCCTGCTGATCGCGACCGGATCGCAACCGGTACGGCCCAAGGTTGCCGGCATGGACCTGCCCAACGTGCATACCTGCTGGACCATCGAGGATGCGCGGGCGATTGCGGCCAAGGCGACGCCAGGTGCACGGGTGTTGCAGATCGGTGCCGGCTTCATCGGCTGCATCATCATGGAGGCATTGGCCGCACGCGGCGTCAAGCTGACCGTGGTCGAGATGGGCGACCGCATGGTGCCGCGCATGATGACCGCCAAGGCCGGCAGCATGATTCGCCATTGGGTCGAAAGCAAGGGCGTTGGGGTACACGTCAATGCCGGTGTGACGGCCATCACGCAACAGGGCGGCGCACTCCTGGCCAAGCTTACGACTGGCACCGAGATTGCCGCCGATCTGGTGATTTGCGCGGCCGGGATTACCCCGAACAAGGCCTTCTTGGAAGGTAGCGGAGTTGCCGTCGAGCGCGGCATTCGCGTCGATGCCGGCATGCGTACCAGTGTCGCCGACATCTATGCGGCGGGCGACGTGACCGAAGCGGCCGATTTCCACACCGGGCGCCCCGAACTCAATGCGATCCAGCCCAACGCGGTCGACCAGGCGCGCATTGCCGCGCACAACATGGCAGGCGGGGCGGCGGTGAGCGGCGGCAGTCTGGCGATCAACGTGCTGGATACCCTGGGCCTGATATCGACTTCCTTCGGTCAATGGCAAGGGGTCGCCCAGGATCAGGGTGGCGCGGCAGTCGAACAGGTCGATGAAGCCAACTACCGTTACCTGTCGCTCCAGTTCAAGGAGGATGTGCTGATCGGGGCCACCAGCATCGGCTGGACCGATCACGTCGGCGCGCTGCGCGGCCTGGTGCAGACGCAGGCGCCGCTGGGGGAATGGAAGGCGCGCCTGCTGGCCGATCCGACCTGCTTCATGGCGGCCTACCTGGCGACCGCGCAGAAAGCCGCATGAGGATTATTTTCAAGCTGTTCGCCACCCTGCAGGACTATCTTCCGCCCGAGGCGAAAAAGACCAATGCCCTGTCGCTGGAAATCGACGAGGCAACAACGGTCGAGCAAATCGTCAAGCGTTTCAGCCTGCCGGAGAAACTGGTCCATCTGGTGCTGATCGACGGCAGCTTCGTGCCGCCGGCCGAGCGGGCGGGGCGAGTGCTGCGCGAAGGGGAGACACTGGCGATCTGGCCTCCCGTCGCCGGCGGATGAGATTCCCGCTTGCCTACGACGCGAGCACCACGCGCGAGGATTTTGTCCGCCTGCTGCCGCAGGCAATCGGTGGGGCTGGGTTTCGCGAAATCGGGGACAGGTTTTTCGGTGCGGGGTGGACGCTGCGTCTGACGCGGATCGCGCCAATGAGCATTGGACTGGTGCGGCTTGAACGACATCGCGTCGAGATCGAGTTCGAAGGCTTGACAGCGGCGGAGCAGGATCGCTTCATGGAGCGCTTCACGCGCTACTACCAGCGCGGTGGTGGTTGAGTCGCACATAAAAGTCGGCGCTGGTGCTACGGCGTGGCGGCGACCCTGCTAAAATCCGCGCCGCGGCGGGTCTCCCCGCATTGCGGGGTGGTGAATCTGGTCAGGTCCGGAAGGAAGCAGCCACAGCCATTTCCCGCAAGTGCCGGGGGTCAGGCTCGCCGCACCCTTCGACCGACGCCGCCTTGTAATCTTCCCTTACAAACTTCGCGCCGCCGTCACATCGGGCTTACAGCCATCGGCTGAAATGCATCCTGCCATGAGGCATTCACGACAGGAGCACACCATGAATTACAAGAGCACCATCGTTGCGGGCTTTCTTGCCGCCAGCACCGCATTTCTCGGCATCGCCCATGCACAGGGTTTGGGCTGCGCCACTGACGGCAAGCCGGGCTTCAAGCGCAGTTCAATGCAGCGCGGCATGCCGGACCCCGGCGCCCGCGTCGAGCAACGGCTGACCCAGCTCAAGGCCGAACTCAAGCTCAACGCCCAGCAGGAACCGCTGTGGCAGGCGTTTGCCGAGAAGTCGAAGGCGGAGGCGGGCAAGGGCATCCAGGCGATGCGCAACGGCATGAAGGGCGAGCAGCCGCTCAGCGCGCCGGAGCGCATGGCGCAGATGCAGGACATCATGAAAGACCGCGTCAAGGCCATGGAATCGGTCAACGAGTCCTTCAAGCGTCTTTATGCAGCGCTGACGCCCGAACAAAAGAGCGCCGCCGACAAGCATTTCAGCTTTGCCGGTCGGCATCGGCAGGGTCCCGGTCGCAGCGGGCCGGGCCGTGAAGGGCAGGGCGCGCCGGGGGCTTCGGAGTCGCGCAAAGGCTAAACAGGCGTTGCCTGGCGGCGCGGGGCAGCCCGCCGAAAAGCGCTGCCCCGTTTGTTGCCGGCGCGCGAAGCGCTTTCCCCGGCATGCAAAGCAGCGGCGCGCGAAGCGCTTTCCCCGGCATGCAAAGCAGCGGCGCGCGAAGCGCTTTCCCCGGCATGCAAAGCAGCGGGCCTGATAAAATCGGCGCATGAGCTATCAGGTCCTTGCCCGCAAGTGGCGCCCCAAGTCTTTTGCTACCCTGGTCGGGCAGGAGCACGTCGTTCGTGCGCTGACCCATGCGCTGGAGCAGAACCGGCTCCATCACGCCTACCTGTTCACCGGCACACGCGGGGTCGGCAAGACCACGCTGGCCCGCATCATGGCCAAGGCCTTGAACTGCGAAGCCGGTGTCAGCGCGACGCCTTGCGGCGTCTGCTCGGCCTGCAGCGCGATCGATAGCGGTCGTTTCGTCGATTACATCGAACTGGATGCCGCATCCAATCGCGGCGTCGATGACATGACCCAGTTGCTGGAGCGCGCCACCTATGCGCCCACCATCGGCCGCTACAAGGTCTACGTCATCGACGAAGTCCATCAGCTTTCCGGGCACGCCTTCAATGCGATGCTGAAGACGCTGGAAGAGCCGCCGGAACACGTCAAATTCATTCTCGCCACCACCGATCCGCAAAAAATTCCCGTCACGGTGCTGTCGCGCTGCCTCCAGTTCAACCTCAAACAGATGCCGCTGACGCATATCGTCGATCATCTGTCGCGCGTGCTGGAGGCCGAGGGCATCGCCTTCGAAGCGGCTGCGTTGCGCCATCTGGCAAAGGGAGCCGCCGGCAGCATGCGCGACGCGCTGTCGCTGCTCGACCAGGCCATCGCCCACGGCGCGGGCAAAGTGGAGGATGAGGGTGTGCGCGCCATGCTCGGCACGGTGGGCGACGAACATCTGTTTGCACTGCTCGACGGCCTGGTGGCGCAGGACGTGCTGGCCATGCTGGAGGTGGCCAAGCTGATGGATGCGCGCAGCCTGTCGTTTGACGGCGGCTTGCAGGAACTGGCGAGTTTGTTCCATCGCATAGCCCTGGCCCAGTTCGCCCCCGAAGCCCTGCTCGACGAGGCGGAGCGCAGTCGTCTGGCGCCCTATGCCCAGGCCCTGGATGCCGAGTATCTGCAACTGGCCTACCAGATCGCCATCCATGGCCGCGACGAACTTTCGCTGGCGCCCGACGACTATGCCGGCTTCGTCATGAGCTTGCTGAGGCTGCATGCATTCCGGCCCGAGCGTGCCGGAAGCGGCAAAGTGGCGACAGCACCCGCGCCGATGCGCACGGCGCCGCCGGTCGCGGCGGCATCTGCAACGGCTCGTCCCGCCGTCCCGCCAGCGCCGACACCCGCTAGCGCCGCCGTTCCTGTGGTGAAGGCCGCCGTCGCAGAGAAGGCTGCCGTCCCACCGGTCGATGACGATTGGCATGCACTGGTTGCGGGTCTGCCGCTGACCGGCATGGCCAAGCAATTGGCGCAGCACTGCGAATTGTCGGAGCGCAGCGAGTCGGCGGTTCGCCTGCGCCTGTCGCCGGTGCATAAGCATTTGCTCGGCAAGCCACAGCAGGACAAGCTGCAGGCGGAGTTGCAAAACTGGTATGGGCGTCCGCTCCGGCTGGAGATCGACGTCGCGGAGCCCGAGACGGAGACTCCCGCCGAACGCAGCCGGAACATGCAGCGCGAACGCCAGGAGCGCGCCATCGCCTCGATCGAACAAGACCCCTTTGTTCGCGATGTGGTGGATCTGTTCGATGCGAACATCGACGAATCAACGATCAAACCCGTTTAAGGAGCGCAGGAAAAATGATGAAGGGTGGCATAGCCGGACTGATGAAGCAGGCCCAGCAGATGCAGGCCAACATGGAGAAGGCCCAGGAGCAGCTGGCGCAGCTGGAAGTGGAGGGGCAGTCTGGCGCCGGTGCGGTGAAGGTCGTGATGACTTGCAAGCATGACGTCAAGCGCGTCACCATCGATCCATCGGTGATGGATGACAAAGAAATGCTGGAAGACCTGATTGCGGCGGCGTTGAACGATGCCAATCGCCGAGCCGAGGCGACCACCGCCGAAAAGATGGGCGGCTTCACGGCCGGCCTGAACCTGCCGCCGGGAATGAAGCTGCCATTTTGACAGCCGACAACCGGCGGTAGCGGACGTGACCCGTGATTTCGAGCGCAGCGAGCAAATGAGTAACCCCCTCCCCGGGAGGGAGAGAGGGAGAGGCTGTCGTTTTGATGAGTTCGTCGAGGCTAGGCGTGGCGTCTGCCTCGACGAACTTATCGAGGCGTTGCGTTGCCTGCCCGGTGTCGGCCCGAAATCGGCGCAGCGCATGGCGTATCACCTGTTGCAGCGCGACCGGTCCGGGGCCGATCGACTGGCGCGCGGGCTCGATGCTGCCTTGCAGTTGCTGCACCACTGTGCCCGCTGCAACAGCTTTACCGAAGCCGACATCTGCGAGCGCTGCCTCTCGCCGCGTCGCGATGCGTCCCAGCTGTGCATCGTGGAAATGCCCGTTGATGCGAACAGCATGGAGCAGACACATGCCTACAACGGGCTCTATTACGTGCTGATGGGCCGCCTCTCTCCACTCGACGGAATCGGACCGAAGGAACTCGCGTTCGAGCGCTTGTTTGCCCGCGCCACCGATGGTGTGGTCAAGGAAGTGATCCTCGCTACCAACTTCACTAACGAGGGCGAGGCCACCGCGCATTACCTCTCCGAACTGCTGCATGCAAGAGGCCTCAAGGTCAGCCGCATCGCGCGCGGCCTGCCGGTCGGCGGCGAACTGGAATTTTCCGACGCGGCGACGGTGGCCCAGGCGCTGCGCGAGCGGCGCGACTTCGTGTGAGTCGGATTTGACATCTTCCGCGAAGCCTCTCGCCGGCGTAAAGGTGGTCGAGTTTGGCACCCTGATCGCCGGCCCCTTCTGTTCGCGGATTCTGGCCGAATTCGGCGCCGAGGTGATCAAGATCGAAGCGCCGGGCGAAGGCGATCCCCTGCGCAAATGGCGCAAGCTGTATCCGACGGAAGGCGGCGAAACCTCGCTGTGGTGGCTCGTCCAGGCACGTAACAAGCAGTCGGTAACGATCAATCTCAAGCACCCAGAAGGCATCGAGATCGTCCGCAAGCTGGTAAGCGAGGCGGACATCGTGGTCGAGAACTTTCGTCCCGGTGTCATGGAAAAGCTCGGGCTGGGCTGGGATGTCCTCTCCGCGATGAATCCGGGTTTGGTCATGGTGCGTCTTTCCGGATTCGGCCAGACCGGGCCGATGTCCAGCCAGCCGGGTTTCGGCGCGATCGGCGAATCGATGGGCGGCTTGCGCTACATCACCGGCTTTGCCGACCGGCCACCGGTCAAGACCGGGATTTCCATCGGCGATTCGATTGCGGCGCTGTGGGCTGCGCTGGGCGCCTTGATGGCGCTGCGGCATCGCGAGGTCAACGGTGGAGCCGGGCAGGTGGTCGATGTCGCGCTGTACGAAGCGGTGTTCGCCATGATGGAAAGCCTGGTGCCGGAATTCGACGTGTTCGGCTTTATCCGCGAGCGTACCGGCAATGTGATGCCGGGGATTACGCCTTCCAACACGCACACCACCAGGGACGGCAAACACCTGATCATCGGCGCCAACGGCGACGCGATCTTCAAACGCCTGATGCGGGCGCTCGGCCGTGCCGATCTGGCGGATGATCCGCAACTCGCAAGCAACGCCGGACGTGACGTGCGCGCCGAGGAAATTTACTCGGTGATCGACGCCTGGGTCGCCGCCAATGACGCGGAGGCGGTTTTGCGCACCGCAGCAGAAGCCCAGGTGCCGGCTAGTCGCATCTACTCGGCGGCGGACATGTTCAGCGATCCGCAATTTCTCGCCCGGCAGATGCTGGAAGTCGCGCAACTCCCTGATGGCAAAGACTTTCGTATTCCAGGCATTGTTCCTAAACTCGCGCTCACGCCGGGAGAAACCCGCTGGCTCGGTCCGGCCTTGGGTGAGCATACGGATTCAGTGCTTGCACGCCTCGGATATCCCCCTGAAGAGGTAGTTCGCCTTCGGAGTGCGGGTGTCATCTAGCTGATTAATATCGACTTATTTCGTTACAACAGTCAGCGTCGATAACTTGGGTCAGTTCGGGGCTTTAATCGCCGCGCGAGATTCGCTACAATTGCGGTCTTTCCGAATTCGCATTTCAGCATTCAGGGACTATCACCATGAGTTGTGACGATACAGTCGATTGCGGTCGACGGCGTCTGTTGGTTGCCACGGCAGCCGCAGGCGGGGTGGCCGGGGTGGCGGTGGCTGTGCCCTTTGTGGCCAGCATGTTGCCGTCCGAGCGTGCCAAAGCGGCCGGCGCGCCGGTGGAAGTGGATATCAGCAAACTGGCGCCAGGTCAGATGATGACCGTCGAATGGCGCGGCAAGCCGGTCTGGATCATCAATCGTACCAAGGAGCAACTCGAGTCCCTGACCAAGATCGGCGAGAAGCTGGCCGATCCGAAGTCCGACAAGAATATGCAGCCCGAGTACGCCAAGAACGAGACGCGCTCGATCAAGCCGGAGATCCTGGTGGCTGTGGGCATCTGCACCCACCTTGGCTGTTCGCCTACCGAGAAATTCAAAACTGGCGCGGAGTCCGGGATCGACGCCGACTGGCCGGGTGGCTTCTTCTGCCCATGCCATGGTTCCACATTCGATCTGGCCGGTCGTGTCTACAAGAGCAAGCCGGCGCCGGACAACCTCGAAATTCCTCCTCACATGTATCTTGGCGACGCCAGGATCGTGATTGGCGAAGACAAGAAGGCCTGATGCGATGAGCAAAGTTAACGCCATATTGCAAGGGACGCTGAACTGGGTCGACGAGCGCTTTCCGCTCACGTCCAACTGGAAAGCCCATCTCTCCGAGTACTACGCGCCGAAGAACTTCAACTTCTGGTACTTCTTCGGTTCGCTGGCTATGCTGGTGCTGGTGATCCAGATCGTCACCGGTATTGTCCTGACCATGCACTTCAAGCCCGACGCCTCGTTGAATGCGTCCGGCGTGCCCGTCGCCTTTGCCAGCGTCGAGTACATCATGCGCGATGTGCCCTGGGGCTGGCTGATCCGCTACATGCACTCGACCGGGGCCTCGGCCTTTTTCGTTGTCGTGTATATGCACATGTTCCGCGGCATGCTCTACGGTTCCTACCGCAAGCCGCGCGAACTGATCTGGATCTTCGGCATGATCATCTTCCTCGCGCTGATGGCCGAGGCCTTCTTCGGCTACCTCTTGCCGTGGGGGCAGATGTCCTTCTGGGGTGCGCAGGTGATCGTGAACCTGTTCTCCGCGATTCCGCTGATCGGGCCCGACCTGTCGATCTGGCTGCGTGGCGACTATGTTGTCGGCGACGCGACGCTGAACCGCTTCTTCGCGTTTCACGTCATCGCCGTGCCGCTGGTGCTGCTGGGCTTGGTGGCGGCGCATATTCTTGCCCTGCATGAAGTCGGTTCCAACAATCCGGACGGCGTCGAGATCAAGAAGAAGAAGGACGCGAACGGCGTGCCGCTCGATGGCATTCCCTTCCATCCCTATTACTCGGTCAAGGACATCGTCGGCGTGGTGGTCTTCCTGATGGTGTTCTCGGTCATCGTCTTCTTCATGCCCGAGTTCGGCGGCTACTTCCTCGAGTACAACAACTTCTTCCCCGCCGACCCGCTGGTGACGCCGCCGCACATCGCGCCGGTGTGGTACTTCACGCCGTATTACTCGATCCTGCGTGCGGTGACCTATCCGCTGTTCGGCATCGATGCGAAGTTCTGGGGTGTGGTGGCGATGGGCGCCTCGACCCTGATCATCGCTCTGCTGCCCTGGCTGGATCGCAGCCCGGTGAAGTCGATCCGCTATCGCGGGCCGCTGTACAAGGGCTTCCTGACCGCCTTCATTATTTCCTTCTTTATTCTCGGCTATCTCGGCATGCTGGGTCCGACACCGGCGCGCACCATCGTTGCGCAGATTTGCTCGGTGATCTACTTTGCCTTCTTCCTCTTGATGCCGATTTATAGCAGCCTCGACAAGTGCCAGCCGGAGCCGGACAGGGTGACATCGAAATGAAGAAATTCCTTACCGCAATCCTGTTTGCGCCGCTGCTGGCGTTTGCTGCAGGTACCGAACTGCATCTCGACCGTGCGCCGGACAAGGCGAACGACATGGCTGCCCTGCAACATGGTGCCAAGATATTCGTCAATTACTGCCTGAACTGTCATTCCGCTTCCTACATGCGCTACAACCGTCTGAAGGACATCGGTCTCAGTGACGCGCAGGTGAAGGACAATCTTCTATTTACCGCCGAGAAAGTTGGCGAGCCGATGAAGATCGCCATGCAGCGCGCTGATGCCAAGGTCTGGTTTGGTGCTGCTCCGCCGGATCTGACCGTGATAGCGCGTGCGCGCGCCTCGGAGTTCGGCAGCGGCGCCGACTGGCTGTATACCTATCTGCGCGGCTTCTATCGCGACGAGAACCGTCCGACGGGCTGGAACAACGTGGTGTTCGAAAATGTGGGCATGCCGCATGCGCTCTGGGAGTTGCAAGGCGACCAGATCATGGGCGCAGACCACAAGCTGAAGCTGGTCAAGGCCGGCAAGCTGAAGCCGCAGGAGTTCGACGCCGCGGTTGGCGACCTGGTTGCCTACCTCAAGTACATGGGCGAACCGATGGCCGAGTTCCGCAAGCAGTTGGGCGTGATCGTGCTGGTTTTCCTGGCCGTAATTTTCGTCTTTGCGTACGCGCTGAAACGCGAGTACTGGAAAGATATTCATTAACTCTGAGACGTGAATGCAAATTATGGGGCATCGAGAAATGAACGCGCCGCCAGTGCGCAAAGTGGTGCGTGATGCCGATTATTCCTGGGGCACCAGCGCCATGATGAACCTGTATTCGGGCACGACCTGTCCGTTCAGCCATCGCTGCCGGATCGTCTTGTACGAAAAGCAGATGGACTTCCAGGTGATCGACGTTGATCTCTTCAACAAGCCCGAGGACATCGCCATCATCAATCCGTACAATCGGGTTCCGGTGCTGGTTGATCGCGATCTGGTGCTCTACGAGTCGAACATCATCAATGAATACATCGATGAGCGCTTCCCGCATCCGCAGCTGATGCCACCCGATCCGCAGACGCGGGCGAAGGCGCGCCAGTTGCTGTTTACGATGGAACACGAGTTGTTCAGCTACATCGATGCGCTGGAAAAGAACCTCAAGTCGGCCGACAAGTCGCGCATGCACGTGCGTGACCGCCTGACCGAACTGGCACCGATGTTCAACAAGCAGAAGTTCCTGCTCGGCGACGATTTTTCGATGCTTGACGTGGCCATCGCACCGCTGTTGTGGCGTCTCGACCACTATGGCATCGAACTGCCGAAGACCGCGGCTCCCTTGATGAAGTTTGCCGAACGCATCTTCTCGCGCCAGGGTTTCATCGACGCGTTGACGCCGACAGAGAAGGTGATGCGCCGCTAAAGGCGCGTCGCCTGCGCCTGCCTGTGGTTCATCTCGGTGCAACGCCGATGCAGTCAACCAAGCCCTATCTGATCCGCGCCATTCATGAATGGTGCGCCGATCGGGGCTTCACGCCCTACCTGTCGGTCTCGGTCGATGCGACGACGCGTGTGCCGCGGGAGTTCGTCAAGGACGGCGAGATTGTCCTCAACATCGGACTGGAAGCGACCAACCAGTTGCTGATGGGCAACGAGGAAATCAGTTTCCAGGCTCGTTTTGGCGGCCGCGCTTTCCCGGTTGTGGTACCCATAGAGCGGGTTGCGGCAATCTATGCGCGGGAGAATGGCGAAGGCATGGCCTTCGAGGTCACCGAAAAAGCCGCAGCTGACGCCGGCAAGTCGCCGGACGCTCGGCAAGGTCTGACCGAGGCGATAACGGTGAAAGATCTGTCGGTTGAGGGAGGCGCGTCAGCCGCCGTGTTACCAGCGCCGACTTCCGAGCGGCCTACCGGAAAGCCCCAGCTCACTCGCGTCAAGTAAGTCGGGCTATCCCTTCGGATGATCCGCTGGCGGGCTGTTACTTCGACTCCATCACCCAGACGCCATCCCACTCCGCGCCAGGAGGATTGGCACAAAAGTGCGCACAGCGCTCGATATAGAGCTTGGCCGCCTTGTCGTGGTCGTTCATGGTCAGCACTTCCTTGAACTCGCCTTCCGCGTCATCCCATTTTTGCTGGCGATACTTGACCAGGCCCGACTTGAAATGACGCAGGGCATCGATCAGTTGCGGATAGGATTCTTCGGTGTGGTAGTCCATCAGTTCGTAGATGGCGACCGGCTTGGTCTTGCCCTTGACCACCACCAGGTCCAGTTCGCGGCTGTAGTAGGTGCCGCGTAGTTGCTTGTAGGTGAATTCGCTGATCAGGATGTGGGCACCGTACTGCTTGCAGGCGGATTCCAGGCGGGCGGCGAGGTTCACTCCGTCGCCGATGATGGTGTAGTCCATACGCTTCTTCGAGCCGATATTGCCGGAGACCACGTTGTCGGTATTGAGGCCGATGCCGATGTCCACCGGCATCTTGCCTTCGTTGACGCGCCCCTTGTTCCAGGCCCATAGCTCGCGAATCATGGCAATGGCGGTGCGCACCGCACGGTCGGCATCGTCCTCGTGACCGACGGGAATGCCGAAGGCGGCCATGATGGCATCGCCGATGAACTTGTCCAGCATGCCTTCCTCGCGCTGGATGCAATCCACCATCAGCGTGAAGTATTCGTTGAGCAGAGCCACCGTGCCTTGGGCGCCCAGTTGCTCGGTGATCGTGGTGAAGCTGCGCACATCGGAGAACAGCACCGTCGCATTCACGCTCTTGCCACCGAGGCTCTCGGCGCCCGAGGCCAGCATCTGGTCGGCGATGCCCGGATCCATGTAGCGCGACATGGTCGATTTCAGCCGTTTCTCATTGGAGATGTCTTCCAGCATCAGCATCGAGCCGATGCGCTTCTTTTCCATCGATAGCAGCGGCAGCGCCGTGAGATTCACCGAAAGCTTTTCCTCGCCGACGATCATTTCCGCTTCCATGATCAGTTCGCTTGCCTGAGTCTCGGCAACGCGTTTCAGTTTCTCCAGAATCCACGCGTTGCTGCCGGCGAAGAAGTCCGCCGCCGGCTTTTGCAGAATCTGCGGCGGATTCACGCGCAGGATGCGCAAACCGGCGGCATTGCAGGTGGCGATGCGTTCCGTTTCATCCAGCGTCAGCACCGCGTTCGACATCGACTCCAGCATCGCCTCGTTGTAGTTTTTCATGTTCTGCACGTCGGCAAACAGCTTGGCGTTTTCCAGCGCAATCGAAATCTGCGCGGTAAAGGCGCGCAGGCGCGACTCGTCCTCGCCGGTGAAGGGACCGCCGCGCTTGTTCAACACCTGGGTGACGCCGATCACCTTGCCATGCTTGTTGACGATGGGCACACAAAGAATGGAACGCGTGAAGTAGCCGGTCTTCTTGTCGAAGGCCGGGTTGAAGCGCAGATCCGCGTAGGCGTAGGGAATGTTGATCGCCTTGCCGGAAGTGAACACCGCGCCGGCGATGCCGAGGTGGTTGGGCAGGCGGATCTGCACCGACTCCAGGCCTTGACCGACCTCCGACCACAGTTCGCTGGTCTTCTCGTCATTGAGGAACAGGGTCGAGCGCTCGGCGTTGAGCAGGCGCGTCGCTTCGCCCATGACCTTCTGCAACAAGGACCCCAGCTTGATGTCGGCGGTGACCTCGGAGACGACGTCGATGAACTCCATCTCCTGGCGCCGGATCGCCTGCATGCGTTCGATGAACTGGGCGCTCTGCAGGGCCAGGGTGCCCTGGCTGGTCATGGCTTCGAGCAGGTTCAGGTCATGCTTGGTGAACTTGCCGGTGCGCTTGTTCAGGGTCTGCGCGACGCCGATGACTTCGCCTTTCACGGTCTTGATCGGCACGCAGAGAATGTTGCGTGTGGTGAAACCCGTCTGTTCGTCGATCGAGCGGTTGAAGCGATCGTCGGCGTAGGCATCGGCAATGATCAATGCTTCGCCCGAGGTGTACACATAGCCGGCGACGCCGCTGGTATTCAGGATGCGTATCTCGCGCTGGATGTTGCCCTGCGCCACGCGCGAATACAGTTCGTTGGTGTCGGGATCGTTGAGGAACAGCGACCCGCGCTCGGCATTCAGTTCGGAGGTGGTCATCTCCACCAGCGCCTGAAGGACTTCGTCGAGCGTGCTGTAGCTCGCCATGCGACGCGTTACTTCGAGCAGCAGTTCGAGATGGCGCAGGCGGCGACGCCCCTCCTGGTCTTGTTCGCTCGATTTGCGTTTGGTGCTGACAGCTTGGCTGGGTTCGTCCATGGTGTTCCTGATCACTTGTCGCGCATGGCTTCAATCTGGTCGCGCAGGGCCTGGATGGTTTGCCGCAGCTGGCTGCTCTCGTCGGCGAAATGGGTGCGCTCGCGATTGATCGAGTTGCTCTTGTCGATCTGCGCCAGTTCCAGGCTTTCGCGCAAGCCGCTGACTGTCTGCCGCAGTTGCGCGATCTCACCTTGCGCGCTGACCAGCGCCGCGCGCACCGCATTGTCGGTGTCGGCGCGCGCACGTTCCAGTTCGTCGCGCAGGGCCGATGCCGTGGCTTTCAACTGCTGCATTTCGTTGCGCCCGGCGACGCGCTCCTGCTGTACCGCATGGTCGCGCTCGGCGCGCGAATGTTCGAGTTCCTCGCGCAAGGCGGCCGCTGTCGCCTTGAGCATCTGGATTTCCTGACTCGCCGCGACGCGCTCCTGCTGAACTGCCTTTTCGCGCTCGATGCGGGCGCGCTCAAGCTCTTCGCGCAGGACGCCGACGGTGATCTTCAGTTGCGAAATCTCCGCCGCGCTGGCCTGGGTGACGCGCAATGTCGTGGCGTGGATTTCCGCGTGCGCCGTTTCAAGTTCCGTGCGCAGGGCGATCACTGTCCGCTTCATGTCGCGGGAATCAGCCTGGGCTAGAGCGAGCTCGTCCTCGATGGTCGATAGTTCGGCAGTCATTGCACGGCGAGTAAAGGATCCCTGATTGAAGACGCGCAAACCAGCGACGGAATACTTCCGGCGCGTGCGCCCGATGGCGATGTTCTCATGGATTCGGCCAAGTATTTTGTTTCAAATAATACAGTTATCCTACAATCTTAGCAGTCATGTTTATAAATGGGGTCGCCGTCGAGATCCGCGTGCATCCCCGTTGGTGGGCTTATGAAAAGAATCACCCGTCGTCATTTTCTCGCCGCAGGCATTGCCGTCGGAGCTTCATCTGCGGTCGATGCCACGCTTGCCGAACTGATGCCGCGCAGCCGGGGGCGACGGGTCGTCATCGTCGGCGGCGGCTGGGGCGGCCTCACGGCTGCGCGCTACTTGCGCGATCTGGCGCCGGAGTTGGAAGTGGTCCTGGTCGAACGCAGTGCCACTTTTCGTTCGCTGCCGCTGAGCAACAAGTGGCTTGCCGGCTTGGCGCCGGAGGCCGGGGCCGGGTACAGCTACCTCGCGGCGGCGCGGGCCTATGGCTACACATTTATCCAGGACGAGGCGACCGCCATCGATCGCGAGCGACGGCGCGTCATCACCCGTGGCGGCACGCTCGATTACGACTGGCTGGTGCTGGCGGTTGGGATCCGCTATGACTATGCGCCCTGGTTTGGCGATGATCGCCGCGCCGCCGATCAGGCACGGCAGAGTTTTCCGGCTGGATTCGTTGCCGATGAACTCGACGCGCTGAAGCGGAAGCTTGCCGGTTTCCAGGGCGGTGACTTCGTCATGACGATTCCACCCGCGCCCTATCGCTGTACGCCGGCACCTTATGAACGGGCGGTGATGATCGCCTGGCTGTTCAAGCAGAAGAATATCAAGGGACGGCTGATTGTCGTCGATCCCGGTGCCGGCATGCAGGCCTTCAATCGCGTCTTCGCCGACCGCTACAAGGACTGGATCGTGCATCTGACCCATGCCAACGTCAAATCAATCGACCCTTTTAGCAAGACCATTGTCACCGAGTTCGATGACCTGCGATTCGACGACGGGATGCTGATGCCCGCACAGCAGGCGGGCGATCTGGCCTGGCAGGCCGGGCTGATAGCACGCGACAGCGATGGCAGGGCGACCGGTTGGGGCGCACTGGATCCGATTCATCTTCACGCGCGCGACGACGACCGCGTGTTCCTGGTCGGCGATCTGATCGACAAGGTGTCGCCGCTGTTTGGCTTCTATCCGAAGAGCGGCCACCTGGCCAACCGGCTCGGGCGCATAGCCGCGCGCGAGATCGCCGCCCGTGCTCGCGGCGAACTGCCCGAGCCGCTCCTGCCGGAAAGCATCTGTCATGTCTTCCCGGATGTCGAGCCGCTGGAACGCATCCGCATCGACGCCCAGTACCGCCTGCGCGGCGATGGCATCATCGCGCAAACCGTGCGCCAGCACTACGATCCGCAGCCGCGGGGCGAGGATGTAGAGTGGGCGCAATCGATGTATGCGGACTTTCTGGTTCCGGGCGGCGGGCCGGCCGCACAGTAGCCGCACAGCAGCCGTTCAGTGGCGGGCGAAGATACTGGTCTTGCCGTCGGGTGCCACCAGCAGAGTGTCGTATCTCTCGCGGCGGATGTCGCGTTCCTGGCCGGCGTTGTCGAGGATGGTGCAGGCAGTTTCGCAGACGGGATTGGACAACTCGCGCCCCGGCGCTCCGCGCGGCAGCCCGGGGACGGCCAGGCCGCGCGCCGTGGGTTTCTCCTTGAGCAACTGGATGATGTCCTCGGCGGGCACGTGGCCTTCGATGAAATACCCGGCGACCTTCGCCGTGTGCACCGATTCAAGCTCCGACGGCACATTCAGCCAGCGCTTCAGGCGCGGCATGTTGGCCACCAGGGTTTCCGTCATGGTGACTTCGAATCCGCTCTTGCGCAGATGATCCGCCCAGTCGATGCAGGACAGGCATGGGCTGGGGGCATAGACCACGATCGGCGGCAGGCCGCCATCGGCGGCGGCCGACGCGCTGTGCATCGACGCCAGGAGCAGCCCGACAAGGGCGATCAAACGGCGCATGCTCAGCACGCCTGGCGGGGTTTGCAGCCCTTGAGCAGCCACAGCGACACCACGCCGGCGAATTCGTCGGCGCGTACCTTGCGCGCCATGCTCAGCACATCGCGTCCGGCATCGGTCTTCAACGACGGGTCGGCCCCCGCTTCGAGCAGTGGCCGGGCGTGCTTGGTGCGCGTGGCGAAGGCCGCCATGTGCAGCGGCGTCATGCCTTCCTTGTCGCGCGCATTGACGTTGGCGCCCGCTGCGATCAGGGCCAGAAGCGGGCCGCTGTCCTCGTTCAGCGCCGCATAGTGGAGCGGTGTCGCGCCCAGCTCGGTGCGCGCATCGCGACTCGCCGGCACCGCCTTCAGCAGTTTTTCGACATCCTGTCGGCTACCCATGCGGGCCGCATCGTGGATCGGTTGCTCGTTCTTGCCCAAGGGCGCGTCGGCCGGAAGGGAGAGGGCAGGGTGCAGCGCGCACCACAGCATCGGTATGAGCCGGCAAAGGCGTTGTTTGTTGATCAGGTAATTCATGTCCATGTTCCGGCAGCCGGTGTTATCTACCTGCGGTTACGCTTTTCGCCCTGCTCGAATTGCTGCAAGGTCCGCTCCTGTGCCATCGCCTCGCGTTTCTGCTGTTCTTCCTTGCGCCGCTCGTCTTTCTCGTAGCCATTCTTGCGTGCTTCGAACTGCGCCCGTTCGTCCTTTTCCGTCTGCTCGTTCTTCCTTTGCACGGCAAGGCTTTCCGCCCATTTTGATCTCATGCTGACCTCGTCAGGTGACGGGATTGGATTGGGCAATTCGCGCGTCGCCATGTTCCAACAGCGACCGCGTACCGATACGAAAGGGCAATGCTACTGCAAGTCACGAAACGAAAAAATCGCCGAGATCAATTTTTGCGGCGATGGGCGATCCAGGATTTTACGGTTGCCTGTTTGGGAGCGCTGCCTCGATACATCGTTGGCCTGACCGGCTGCAGCGAAAAGATAGTTCACCGTGCCATTTCGTTGCCGATACTCAATCTGGACGCTGCCGGTCCTCGGCGTTCGAATTGGCGGCCAGTGGGGCCGACGTGCCATCGGGGCCGCACTCCGCCAACAGAAATATCCGTCCGCCGCGGCGGCAGGCAGTCTTGGCAACGCGAGGAGGCGTCGTCTCGGATGGCGCCGTCGAGTCGTCGCTTGCTCCGCAGCGCTTGGGGTCATATCGACAGGCGGATTCGACTCCTCGCGGTGCAAGATATTCAGCGCGGGCCGGATTTGCGCCCGCGCCCGCGGCTTCGGCTGCATGTGCGTTCCTGGGCTGGGCTCCGGAAGCCATTTTCCGCGGTACCTGAAGTCTGTCGGACCGTGCCGGCAACGCCTTGCGGACGTTCGCGGTTTTTTTGCTGGCAACGGCTTGCGCGCCATGCGGCCGACGGGCGGCTCTCTTTGCGACAGCTTTTTTCTTCGTCGGCTTGCCGGCCTTGTGACTCATTCGCTTGTATTTTTTGGCGACCGGCTTCGATTTGAGCGATGTTTTTGTAGCCTTTCCCGCTGCCTGCGCCGGAAGCGTCGTCGTCAGCGTGACCGCAAGCAGGACGACCGCTGCAATCCGTGCCACAGTGCGAATCCGTTTTGCACCCGCAACAACAGCTTGTCTGATCGTTCTTTTCATCCGCCCATGATGTTCCAAGGCGGAGACTTCCAAGCCGCAGAAAACGGCCGCCACTCGCCATCTTTTTGGGGGACTCCGCTACGCGGTGAAGCCTGGGTGGCCGATTCCGAAAGAGATCTGGCGCCCAAGTCAGGAATCGAACCTGAGACCTACCGCTTAGGAGGCGGTCGCTCTATCCACTGAGCTACAAGGGCACGAGGCGCGAATTCTATCCCACCCTGGGGATACCGTCTCCGGCGGGAGGCATAAGCGCTCGCCTATAATCCTGCACCCATTTCCCGGCCTTGCTTCCATGCCAGTTCTGACCCTTGATCGCGCTTGTCTTGCCTACGGCCATGTTGCCCTGCTGGACCACGCCGCCTTGCAAATCGATGCCGGCGAGCGCATCGGCCTGATCGGCCGCAACGGTAGCGGAAAATCCAGTCTGCTGAAAGCGCTGGCCGGTCTTGGCTCGCTGGACGACGGCGAGGTCTGGCGCGAGCCCGGCCTGAGCGTTGCCTACGTCCCACAGGAGCCGGAATTTGCTACCCACGACACGGTCTTCGAGGCCGTCGCCGCTGGCTTGGGTGACGTGGCACGGGTGCTCGCCGAGTACCACGAGATGACCCACAAAGTCGGCGCTGGCGACGCGGCGACCATGGACCACTTGCAGGAGTTGCAGACGCAGTTGGAGGTCAACGACGGCTGGCGCCTGAATTCCCGCGTCGAGCAGGCCATCTCGCGCCTTGCCCTCGATGGCGATGCGCGCGTCGATGCGTTGTCCGGCGGCGGCAAGAAACGCGTAGCGCTGGCCAGGGCGCTGGTGGTCGAGCCGGAACTGCTGCTGCTCGACGAACCGACCAATCACCTCGACGTCGACGGCATCCTCTGGCTGGAAGACCTGCTGCGCGGTTATCAGGGGGCGGTCATGCTCATTACCCACGACCGGGTTTTCCTGGATAACGTGGCGACGCGCATTGTCGAACTCGATCGCGGCAGGCTGGTGAGCTTCCCCGGGCGTTTCGCCGCTTACCAGGAGCGCAAGGAATTCATGCTCAACGAAGAGGCGCTGGCCAATGCCCGTGCCGACAGGATGCTGGCGCAGGAGGAAATCTGGATCCGCAAGGGCGTCGAGGCGCGGCGCACGCGCAGTGTCGGCCGCGTCCAGCGTCTCGAACAGCTGCGCGCGGCACGCGCGGCGCGGCGCGAACAATTGGGCAAGGTGGATTTCCGCGTGGTGCGCGGCGATGCTTCCGGCAAGCTGGTGGCCGAGCTCGAAGGCGTCAGCAAGCGTTTCGACAACAAGGTCGTGGTGAAGGACTTTTCCTGCCGCATCCAGCGCGGCGACAAGGTGGGCCTGATCGGCGCCAACGGCACCGGCAAGACCACGCTGCTGCGCCTGATCCTTGGCGAACTTCAGCCCGATTCCGGCAAGGTGCAGCTTGGCAGCCGGATCGAAGTGGCCTATTTCGACCAGTTCCGCACCCAGCTCGACCCCGAGGCGCCGCTGTGCGAAGTCATCAGCCCCGGCTCGGACTATGTCGAGATCGGCGGTTCGAAGAAGCATGTGATCGGCTACCTGGAGGATTTCCTGTTCGCACCGCAGCGCGCGCGTTCCCCGGTGAAATCGCTGTCCGGCGGCGAACGCAACCGGCTGCTGCTGGCTCGGCTGTTCGCGCGTCCGGCCAACGTGCTGGTGCTCGACGAGCCGACCAACGACCTCGACATCGAAACCCTGGAACTGCTTGAAGCCTTGCTGCAGGATTATTCCGGCACCGTGTTCCTGGTCAGCCACGACCGGGCCTTTCTCGACAACGTGGTGACGCAGACCATCGCCAGTGAAGGCGGCGGGCAGTGGAAGGAATACGTCGGCGGCTACAGCGACTGGCTGCGCCAGCGACCGGCCGCGGCGGCGGCGCGCTTCGATGCCACCGGCGGCCCGGATGCCAGGCCGGCTTCAAAAGTTCCCGGAGGGACGCAGAGCGCCGGCGCTGGCGAAGCGGCCGGAACCAAAGCCACGGCTTCGCAGCGCAAGAAGCTCAGTTTCAAGGAGCAGCGTGAGCTCGAACAACTGCCCGATCGCATCGCGGCGCTGGAAGCCGAGCAGGCTGCGCTGCAAGGCCGGCTGGCCGATCCGGCCTTCTATCAGGGAGCAGCGGAAGCAGTGCGCGAAACGCAGGCAAGGCTGGCCAAACTGGATGCCGAGATCGATGAGGCCCTGGTTCGCTGGGAATCCCTGGAGAGCAAGCCTTGAATAGGCCCTGAAAAATAAAGAAACTTGCATTCATGACGTTAGTCTGAGTAGCTAAGATGTAGCTCGAAATTGTGCGGATGCGCCTGCCGGCGCACTCCGGACGTTTACCCGCGATTGCGGGCCGTGTCGTGCTATCAACGGGAGTGCATCACTTGGACGCATGGAAACGGCGATGGGGCGTCGGGCAGTGGGCGGCTTTCTTCGAGACCCAGGAGCTTCCCGTTACTTCGCGCTCAAAGCTCCTGTTGCGTGGTCTCGAAGCGGCAAAGGGTGAGCTGTTGTCGCCCAAGGAACTTTCCTCCATCGTATTGCTTGATCCGCTGCTCTGTCTGCGCCTGTTGCGCGAGGCCGAGCGTACCCGATCGCACCGGCTGGGGCACGAAACCACCACCGCCCTGGCGGCCATCATGCAGTTGGGCGTCGATGAATTCTCCGCCCTGCTGCTCGCCAGCCGCGAAATCGAGGAGGCCAATATCGGCTTGCTGGAGGTCGAGGCGCGTGCCACCGTAGCGGCCCAGGTCGCTGAACGGTGGGCCTCCGGCAGGATGGATCTGAATCCCGAGGAAGTAGCCGTTGCCGCCTTGCTGGCCGATACCGGAGAACTCCTGCTCTGGGTGTATGGACCGGAATTGCCGCATGCGGCCAAGGAAGAGTTGCTTTCCGGCCGGGCGATGCGCAGTTCCCAAGCCCAGATCGAGGCCTGCGGATTCGATTTCAAGCAGCTGACCATGCGTTGCGCCGAGCTCTGGAAGCTACCCTCGCTCCTGGTACAGCTTTTGCGCGGGGTGGATACGCCGCGCGCCAATCTGACGCGGATTTGCTCAAATGCCGCGCGCCATGTCGTCGAATCCACGGCGACCTCCAATCTCGCGCTGGCCAGCGATCTGGTGGAGGCCAGGAAACTCATGCCCGGTGTCAGTCTCGGCTGGCTGGTCGACGGCCTGGTCATGCTGCCCGACGAGCAAAAGGAATATCTGCTGGCCAATGCCGATGAGCTATGGCTCAGCCAATCGGGCGGGTGAACTTCATCTGCCTGCCCGCAGACCGGGCTGCAAGAACTCAAGCTTGACCCGGCGCTGCCGATAATTCTCCCGATCGAAGCCAACGTCATTTTGGGAGACTCATGTGGTCGTCATCAACGGGAAACGCACTACGGCGATTGTGATCCGTCATCGGGGCGACAGCGTCACGCTGGTGCCAATGAAGAGCGGCCGCCTGTCGGCCAAGACCCTCGGTTTCGACGAGTTTCGCCGCGATTGGCAGGAAACCGGCTATGCGCTGTCGCAGGGCCTGACTACCTTTCTCGCCCACATCATGAAATGGGGCGCCTCGCTGGAAGTCGTCAAGGGCCTCGAAAAACTCGCGGCCCGCGATCGCTTCGTCGTCGCCAGCCTGTTCTGACGCCGGCCCGCAACGCGGATTGCCCGGCGCGCACAGTGCAAGGCGATGCCGCCGAAATCTACTGGCAGGCGTGGTTTGACGGCGCAGCGTTGCCCAATCCGGGAAGAATTGGCGTTGGCGTAGTGCTCCTTTCACCAGACGGGCTGCGTTCCGAAAAGTCCGTGCTGACGGGCGGTTCCGGCTGCAACAACGAAGCCGAGCTGCACGCGCTCGCCATGGCGCTCGAAATGGCCTCGACAGCCGGCGCGCGAAGGCTGCTGCTGCGCGGCGACAGCGATGTCGCCCTGCGCTATGTGCGCGGACCGGACAGCACCCGGATTGCCCGTTTGCTTGCCTTGGTCGCGCGTACGCGCGAATTGCTGAAACGCTTCGACGAGGTCCAGTTGGTATGGGTTCCCCGCCATCGCAATGCCGCGGCGGATCGTCTTTCGCGACAGGCCCTGGGCTTGCCGGAGGCGCCCGTGCCGCCTCCCCACAGCAAGCGCCGAACTCGCTGATAGTGGGCGAGGCGGGTTTCCCGGTCAGTTTCCGCTATGATCCCCCGGCACTGAAAAAGGAGCCATCGCTTGGGAATACTTACCAATATCGTTGCTGCCGAGGAAGACGAATTTGCCGCCATCGGCGAATCCCTGCGGCCTGTTGACGAGTGGAGCGGCATCGAGCGCCGCAGCATCGATACGGCCAAGATCGTCACGCTGCATTGCCTGCTGACCGGCGACGAATTCGATCTGGCCTTTGGCGCTTACGAACCTGTCTATGTCGGCGACGAGGGTGCCGTGGTGCTGCGCCTCGCGGACGAGGTCATGGAACGTCTGGCCACGCTCGACGAGGAAGCGCTGGAACTCGTCGCCGAAGAATTGGCGGCGACCGAAGAGTACGAAATGGAACAATGGGACGCGGCCGATGTGCAGGCGCTGGTGATGGATCTGGCCGATCTGGCACGGCTGGCCGATTCTCAAAGCCAGGTGCTGTTCGTCTGGATGCATCCCTTGCTGACTTGAGCGGGGCTGGCGGTCGCCCGGATGTCAGCGAACAAGACCTGGTTCGTCTACCTGATCGAATGCGTGGACGGCAGCCTCTACACCGGCATCACCGTTGACCTTGCCTCCCGCTTCAAGGCTCACCAGGAGGGCCGGGGTGCGCGCTACATGCGGCTGCATCCGCCGCTGCGCATGCTGGCCGCCGAGGTGCATCCCGATCGCTCTGCCGCCTCGAAAGCCGAATATCGCATCAAGCGGTTGAGCCCGCCTGAAAAGCGCGCCTACGCCGCTTGCATGAATCTCGACCCTCTTGCCGTGACATCTTGACCCGAATTCCGCCATGATTGTTTTCTCCCACGCCAACAGCTACAGCGCCAGCACCTACCGCCAGCTTTTCGACGACTGGCGCGCTGCGGGTCACGAGGTCGCCGCCGTGGAGCATTTCGGTCACGACGCCCGCTTCCCGGTAGACCGCAGTTGGCGCGGCATGACGCGTCAACTCGCGGCACTGATCGATGGCCTGCCTGCGCCCCGCGTCTGGCTGGTCGGGCATTCGATGGGCGGCTATCTGAGCCTGTTGGCTGCCGGCCAGCGCCCGGAGCGCGTGCGCGGCATCGTGTTGCTCGATTCGCCCATTGTGTATGGCTGGAAGTCCGGGCTGATCAGCGTGGTCAAGGCGACCGGCCAGATGCGCCGGCTGTCACCCGCAGGGGTTGCGGTAAAGCGCCGCGATCGCTGGCCGAATCTCGGCGAGGCGCACCGGCATTTCGCCGCGAAGCCGATGTTTGCCCGCTGGCATCCTGCCATCCTCGACGACTATGTTCACCTGGGCACCGAGCAGGATCCGGCCGACAGTGCCGGGACGGCGCGCCGCCTGAAGTTTCGGCCCGAGATCGAAGCCGAAATCTATTCGACCGTGCCGCATCGCCTGGTGTCTTATCTGCGACTGCATCCACCGGGCGGCCCGGTGGCCTTCGTTGCCGGCACGCGCTCGCGCGAGGTGCGCCAGGTCGGGCTCGCCGCCACGCAGCGTCTGACGCATGGGCGCATCAGCTGGCTCGAAGGCTCGCATCTGTTTCCCTTCGAGCATCCCGAGGAGACCGTGCGCGAAGTGCTCGACTGGATGCAGCGGCTGGATGCGCTGGCGGCGAAGAAGGATTGAACGGCGGCACGGATGTCCAAGTCTGTCTTTGCCGTCACTTGCCAGATAGTAGCTTATAAGCAACATTAGCGACATGATCGAAGTCTTCCGATATCAGGCGGCAAATGGCAATGAACCCGTCGGCTGAAGTCCTTGCGAGATAAGCAGGCGCAAGCGAAGGTGCGAATCCGTCTGAAGCGTCTGGAGGCAGGAATATTCGGAGATTGCGAGTCGGTAGGAGAGGGTGTTCTGGAATTGCGGGAGCACTTGGGTGCCGGGTATCGGGTCTATTTTGGGCGGCATGGTCAAGCAGTCGTGATTCTGCTCTGCGGCGGATCGAAGAAGACACAGTCATCAGACATAAGGAAGGCCAGGGAGTATTGGGCCGACTGGAAACGGAGGCAGGTATGAGCAAGAAAGTAGTCGCAGCCATTTCGCATCACGAGCGTGAAGTGGCGGAACTTCGTGCCGATCGGGAACTGGCCGTGGCATACCTCAAGGCGGCAATGGAATCACTCGATGATCCGGATGATCGAGCCGCAGGACTATTGGCGTTGCGAACAGTCGCAGAGGCTTACGGCGGGCTGGGTGCAGTCGCGGCCGAAGCGGGTATCAGCCGGGAATCGCTGTACCGCGCACTGTCAGCCAAGGGCAATCCCACGCTGAAGACCATCCTGGCGGTCCTCAAGGCCGTGGGCATGAAACTGTCGGTGGAACCCGGACAGCACGCTGCTGCTTGAGACGCCAAGTCCACGGTCGCTTTGGCAACGCCTCGACCGCGCACGATACTGCGAAAAGGTATTGACGCTCGTGGGCATCAACGTAGAAGTCGGCGCTGGCGGGACGGCGATCATGCGGCGCTCACCTTCGGATTCACCCAATACCGCAAGCCGATTCAGCCGCGTTGGTCGCTCCAAAAAACAGCCCCAGAAACCTTTCGGGTCCTGGGGCTGATTGATTGCAGCTTGGAACTCATACGGTGACGCACTCGTTCCTTATGTGACGCGCATCAGCCGCAGCTACCCACCGCGCCGCAGGCCGAACAGAAGTCGCAGCCGTCCTTGCGGATCACCGTGTAGTTGCCGCATTCGCCGCACAGCGAGCCCTGCATGACCTTGACGCCGCCGCTCTTCTGCTCGGGGACTTCGAGGATGCCCATTTCGCGGGTCGGGTAGCCGTTCTCGTCGAGGATGCGCAGCATGGCGTAGCGATGCATGATCAGGCGCGCGATGTAGGCGACGGTCGAGGGCCAGTTCTGCTGCTTGTTGGAGCCGGGCACGCGGGCCATGAAATCGCCCAGCGGTTCGGCGTAGTTCAGCAGCTTCCTCAGCTTCATGCCGATCCAGGCCGGGTCGAGCACGCGCATGTCGAGCGAGAGCAGGCGCGTCAGGCCGTCCAGCGCGCGCGGGTAGTGGCCGGAGAGCCATACCGAGTAGGGGCGTGTAACGCCGTCGGGCAGGGTGATTTCCTTCAGGCCCAGCACGAACTCTTCGCCGGCGGCCGGATTGACCACGTCGACGGTCCAGGACAGCGTGCCGTCTGTGCCGGTCTTCGGTTCGTCGCGGCTGAACATGCAGTCGATCACCGGGGTAGCCTCGGAACCTTCCAGCGCGCCGAGTTTTTCGCAGCGGTAACGCACCACCTGGGCCAGCGCCGAGACCACGCCCGGTACCAGCTTGCGCTCGCCATTGGGCGGCAGCGGTAGTTCGAAGGCGTCGTCGTCCTGGGTCTTGGCCAGGGCGTCGAGCTTGAGCTTGAGCCAGGCCTTGTCGTTGGCGCGCATGTCCATCGACAGCGTCTTGGCCACCGCGCCGATGCCACGCGGCTGCTCGGCGCCATTGACCCAGACTTCGAAGGGCACGTCGCGCCCCATGTCATTCTCGATCTGGCCGACGAACAGGGCGAACTCGCCGTGCGGCGCTTCGATCATGTAGGTCCATGCCGCATTGCCGTCGGCCATGCGCGGGCGACCCGGCCAGCGCAGCGAGGCGAGTACCGGGGCGGGCAGGGCGCCGATCGACAGGCGGCGGTTGGCGTGATCGATGGTGACGTCCTGCGGCTGCTTCTGGGCGCTTTCCGCCGGTGTGCTGCTGCCGACCGAGAGCACGCTGCCGAGCACCGAGTTGGGCCGGTAGGTGGCCAGTCCCTTGAGGCCGGATTTCCAGGCCACCATGTAGAGGTCCTCGAACTCCGAGTAGGGGTAGTCGGCGGGAACATTGACGGTCTTGGAGATCGACGTGTCGATATGGGGTGCCACTGCGGCGACCATCTGCTCGTGGGCTTGCGCCGAGATTTCCAGCGCGGTGACGAAGTAGTCGGGCAGCTTCGAGATGTCGCCGCCCTGGTGCTTGTACAGGCGCCAGGCGTAGTCCTCGACCGCGTATTCCTTGAAGGTGCCGTCGGCCATGCGCTTCTTGCGCGTGTAGGTCCAGGAGAAGGGCGGCTCGATGCCGTTGCTGGCATTGTCGGCGAAGGCCAGGCTGATGGTGCCGGTGGGGGCGATCGACAGCAAGTGCGAATTGCGCAGGCCGTGCTTGCGGATCGCGTCCTTGACCTCCTGCGGCAGGCGCGAGGCGAAATTTCCGCCGGAAAGGTACATGTCGGCGTTGAACAGCGGGAAGGCGCCGCGCTCCTTGGCCAGTTCCACCGACGCGAGGTAGGCGCGGTCGCGCATGTACTCGGAAATTTTGGTCGCCATGTCGCGCGCCGCGTCGCCGTCGTAGCGCAGCTTGAGCATGATCAGCGCGTCGCCCAGGCCGGTGAAGCCCAAGCCCACCCGACGTTTGTTCTGCGCTTCCTTGAGTTGCTGCTCAAGCGGCCAGTGGGTGGCGTCGAGTACGTTGTCGAGCATGCGCACCGAGGTGTCGATGGTTCTGCCGAAGGCGGCGAAATCGAATCCGGCCTTCTTGGTGAAGGCATCCTGAACGAACAGGGTCAGATTGATCGAGCCGAGGCAGCAGCAGCCGTAGGGCGGCAGCGGTTGTTCCGCGCAGGGATTGGTGGCTTCGATGGTCTCGCAGTAGTAGAGGTTGTTGTCCTTGTTCATGCGGTCGAGGAACAGGATGCCCGGCTCGGCGTGATCATAGGTGGAGCGCATGATCTGCTCCCACAGGTCACGCGCACGCACCTTGCGGTAGACCCATTGGCCGTCGCCGCGCTGGTAAGCGCCGGCGGCCCTGATGTCGGCCGAGGGGGTGGCGCGATGCGTCAGTTCGATTTCGCCATCGGCCTCGACGGCCTGCATGAAGGGATCGGTGACGCCGACCGAGATGTTGAAGTTGGTCAGGTCGCCGGCATCCTTGGCATGGATGAATTCCTCGATATCCGGGTGGTCGCAGCGCAACACGCCCATCTGGGCGCCGCGGCGGCTGCCGGCGGATTCGACGGTCTCGCAGGAGCGGTCGAAAACGCGCATGTAGGACACCGGGCCGGAGGCGCGCGACTGCGTGCCCTTGACGTGGGCGCCGATCGGACGGATCGAGGAAAAGTCGTAGCCGACGCCGCCGCCGCGGCGCATGGTCTCGGCGGCCTGCAGCAGCGCGGTGTAGATGCCGGGGCGGCCATCGACGATTTCGGAAATCGAATCGCCCACCGGTTGCACGAAGCAGTTGATCAGCGTGGCGCAGAGATCGGTGCCGGCGGCGGAGTTGATGCGGCCGGCGGGAACGAAGCCGTTTTCCTGGGCTTCGAGGAAGCGCGCTTCCCAGTAACTTCGCTTGTCTTCGACTTCGATCGAGGCCAGGGCGCGGGCTACGCGGCTCCTGACGTCGCGCACGTCGCGTTCAGTTCCTTTGGCATATTTTTCGATCAGGACTTCGCCTGATATTTCCTGCGGCAGAGGTAGTCCCATCTGCCCTGTGTGTTCGTAGCTTGATGATTCCTCAGTATTATTTATTGTCGTAGTCATGGTCTCTTCCGAAGGCGATGTCCGTTTAAGTGTCCAGTGAGCGGGGAAATATACCCCCGGCTTCGAATCGTGCAAAGTGGAAAATTTTTACTTCAAATAAAACAAATGCTTATAAAAACTACTAGTACAGGTGGCCGGTGCGCCCTACTAGATATAGTATGTTTTGTCGGGATGAAAGAGGAGGAAAAACAGGGGGATGGCGACGCTTTTCCGGAGTTGGACAAAGCGCCTTTTGGGGCGCTTTTTGCTAGGCGGCAATCCCGACCGCCTGTCAAGGGGGTTGACAGGCCCGCTATGACTGGCGATTAGGGAAAGTGGTCGCTTTGCGCGCCTTCGCCTTGCGTGACGGGATTTCCCCTTTGGGAGCAGGCGAATGCCGCTTTGCGGGCCGGCGTCAGGCGATGAGATCCGCGGTGTGCCGCGCGATAATCCATTCTTCGTTCGTGGGTATGACGCAGACCTCGATTCGGCTGTTTGCCGCCGAAATTTTATCCGCATTGGCGGCATTGGCGACCGGGTTCAGCGCCAGTCCGAGCCAGCCGAGTTGAGCGCAGACCCGCTCGCGCACCGCCGCTCCATGCTCGCCTATGCCGCCGGTGAAGATCAGTGCGTCGAGCCCTCCCAACGCCGCCGTAAGCGAGCCGATTTCGCGCACGACCCGATAACAGAAGAGATCGACCGCCTCGCGCGCCTCGGGCGCCGCCGAATCGAGCAGGACGCGCATGTCCTGGCTGATGCCGGAAACCCCCAACAGCCCTGATTCCTTGTAGAGCAGGCGGGTCAAGGCCTTGGCATCGAGATGCTGGTAGTCCATCAGGTAGAGCAGCACGCCGGGATCGAGATTGCCGGTGCGGGTGCCCATCATCAGGCCATCGACGGCCGTGAAGCCCATGGTCGACGCCTGGCTCTTGAGGTTCTTAATGGCGCACATCGACGCTCCGTTGCCCAGGTGCGCGACGATGACGCGACCCCTGGCACGTCCGGCGTCAAGGTGCCGCTCCAGGACTTCGGCGATGTATTCGTAGGACAGGCCATGGAAACCATAGCGACGCACGCCTTGCGCGGTGATGGCGCGGGGCAGGGCGAAGAGTTGGGCGACCTCGGGCTGGCTGCGGTGAAATGCGGTGTCGAAGCAGGCGATTTGCGGTATGCCCGGCAGCGCTGCGGTCAGGGCGTCGATGCCGGCCAGGTTGTGCGGCTGGTGCAGCGGTGCCAGCGGAATGAAACCGCGCAAGGTATCCACGATCGCGGCGTCGAGCACGATCGGTTGCGAGAACTTCTGCGCCCCATGCACCACGCGATGGCCGACGCCGGCAATGCGCCAGCCGGCTTCGTGCCGATGCAGCCAATCGACCAGGAACCGCAAGGCGGCCTTGTGCGGGGATTCGGCCGCGCCGTCCAGTACCAGATCCATGTCCTCCAGCGTGCGGCCGCCCGCGTCGGTGGCCTTCAGATGCGCACGCTGGCCGCCGACGGCGCCTATGCCGTCGATCTGGCCGACCAGTTCCGGTTGCTGCGGGATGGTCGTGCCACGCTCGAATAGCGCGAATTTGATCGAGGACGACCCGGCGTTGAGCGTGAGGACGGCTTCCGTCATTGAGCCGCCTCCGCCTAGAGTTTCTTGCGTTTTGTATGTGCCATCACAACCGCCACGGCGGTCGAGGCCGTGCGGGTTTCGGCCGAGTCGGCGCGGCTGGTGAGGACGATCGGCACCCGGGCGCCGAGCACGATGCCCGAGGTCAGCGCATCGGCCAGGTATTCGAGTTGCTTGGCCAGCATATTGCCGGATTCGATGTCGGGCACCAGCAGGATGTCGGCCTGGCCCGCGACCGCCGATTTGATGCCCTTGGTGCGCGCCGCAACCAGCGAAATGGCGTTGTCGAAGGCCAGCGGGCCGTCCAGCATGCCGCCGGTGATCTGGCCGCGGTCGGCCATCTTGCACAACGCGGCGGCGTCGAGCGTGGCCTGCATCTTGACATTGACGGTTTCCACGGCGGCCAGGATCGCCACTTTCGGGTCGGCGATCTTCAGCATGTGCGCCAGGTCGATCGCGTTTTGCACGATGTCGACCTTGTCTTCGAGGTTGGGCGCCACATTCACCGCGGCATCGGTAATGAACAGCAGGCGCGGGTAGGTCGGCACGTCCATCAGGAACACATGGCTGATGCGCCGCGCGGTACGCAGTCCGGTGGCCTTGTCGATCACTTCGGTCATCAGTTCGTCGGTGTGCAGCGAGCCTTTCATCAAGGCCTCGACCTGGCTTTCGCGCGCCAGCGCGACGGCGACCTCGGCCGCGGCGTGGCTGTGGGCGACGTTGATCAAAGTGCAGCCGTAGAGGTCGAGCTGGTTGGCTTCGGCCAGTTGGCGAATCTTGTCTTCGGGACCGACCAGGGTGGGGATGATCAGGCCTCGATCGCGCGCCAGCAAGGCCCCCTTGAGCGACTCGGTATCGCACGGATGGGCCACGGCCATCGATATCGGCGCCAGGCCCTTGGTGATCTGCAGCAGGTGTTCGAAGCGCGCCTTGCGGTTTTCGGACAGCTTGAAGTCCGGCAGGGTGGCCTTCAGCCGCTTGATCTTCTCAGTCGGCGCCAGCACTTCGGCGGTGCCGCTGATCACTTTCTGGCCGTCCTGGTTTGTGCAGACGCAATCGAGCACCATGTGGTGGTTGCGGGGAAACTTCTTCTGGCAGGTGATGGTGACCGTCAGCGTGTCGCCGACCCGCACCGGCAGCGCGAAATGCAGCGTCTGATCGACGTATACCGTGCCCGGGCCGGGAAACTGGGTGCCAAGCACGTTCGAGATCAGTGCGCCGCCCCACATGCCATGGGCGATGACCTCTCGCAGCATCGAGGAATGGGCATACTCGGGATCGACGTGGGAGGGATTGATGTCGCCCGACATGATGGCGTACATCTGGATGTCTTCCTGGCGCAAGGTGCGCACCAGTGTCGCGCTGTCGCCGATGGCGATTTCGTCGAAGGTGCGGTTTTCGATGTACTCGGAATTGAGGGCCTGGATTTCGGTCATGAACGCGCTCCGTGAGCTAACGATACTATCTTAACGTGGAATTGCTGCGATGCAATAATTCGTCTCGCCTATTCAATTGTCCTTTGATCTGTGTCATGGAGCGGCGCATCCGGATACCGCCGAACGTCAATTGGCGGCAACGCGACGGCATTGAGGGCGATGTTGTGGCATTACGCGTGCCACCGCATGCGGAGGCTAGGGCTTGCGGAAACGTTCCGGGTCGATCGCGTAGCGGTGCAGCTTGTCGTGCAAGGTACGCTTGGGCAGTTGCAGGAGATCGGCGGCGCCTTGCACCTGGCCGCGACTGGCTTCAAGGGCGGTTTCTATGTATTGCTTTTCAACCGCGTCGACTCGTTCGGCGAGGCTTGGCGATTGCGTTTCCGTAGCACCTGCTTGAGGCGCCGCATTTCCCGGCAGGCCGTCGTCAAGACCCAGGCAAAGCCGATCGGCGACATTTTTCAACTCGCGTACGTTGCCCGGCCACTCGTACTCGTGCCAGCGCGCGACGTCGACGGTCGATAATTCCCTGACAGGCCGGCCGTAGCGTGCCGCCGCCAAGCGCTGGAAGTGCGCCAGGAGCAGTGGAATGTCCTCGCGCCGGGCACGCAGCGGCGGCAGGTCGATGGCGACCACATTGAGGCGATAGTAGAGGTCGGCGCGAAAGCGGCCCGCTTCCGCTTCGATTTTCAGGTCGGCCTTGCTCGCGGCGACGACACGCAAGTCGACGGGAATTCTCTGGTTGCCTCCCAGCCGTTCGACTTCCCGTTCCTGGAGCACGCGCAGCAGCTTGACCTGCAGGTTGAGCGGCATGCTCTCGATTTCGTCGAGGAACAGCGTGCCGCCCTGCGCATGCTCGATCTTGCCAATACGCCGTTTCCCGGCGCCAGTGAAGGAGCCGGCTTCGTGGCCGAATATTTCGCTTTCAAAGACGGATTCCGGGAGCGCTCCGCAGTTCACCGCGACGAACAGTCCCTGGCGGCCGCTGGCGCTATGGATTGCGCGCGCCAGGACTTCCTTGCCGGAACCTGTCTCGCCGTTGATCAGGATGTCGACACCAGCCGGCGCAAGCGCGGCCACGAGCCGGCGCACTGCTTCGATGGCGGTGGATTCTCCGATCAGCGACGCCGTGCAGCCGGCCTGCAGCACTTCGCGCAGGCGGCGGTTTTCGACGACCAGCGCACGCTTGTCGCGCGCCCGCTGCACGACCTCGACCAGGCGATCCGAGGAGAACGGCTTTTCGAGAAAGTCGTATGCTCCCTCGCGCATCGCCTGCACGGCCATCGCGATATCGCCGTGGCCGGTCATCAGGATCACCGGCAGTTCGGCGTCGCGCTGCTGCAGGTACTTGAGCAGGCTCATGCCGTCGATTCCCGGCAGCCGCACGTCGCAGACGACGGCGCAAGGCAACTCGGCCTGCGTCGAATTGATGACGGCCAGTGCGCTCTCGGCATCGGCAAAGCTGCGCACCGGTATGTCGGCCAGGCGCAGTGCCTGTTCTCCGCCGCGGCGTACGGCGGGTTCGTCCTCGATCAAGAACAATTTGCTCGCCTCGTCCACTGCATGCATACCGATCTCCGTTCAGGCGGCCGGAAGCCGTACCGAAAAGCAGGCGCCGCCCTCGGCGGTATTGTGCGCGGAAATCTCGCCGCCGCAACCCTCGACGATGGCGCGCGAGATGGCCAGTCCAAGACCCAAGCCCTCGCCGGCCGGTTTGGTCGTATAGAACGGTTCAAACAGATGCGGCAGGATTTCCGCGGGGATGCCGGGGCCGAAGTCGCTGATATCGATGACAACCTGTTTGCCGCTGCTGTGACAACTCACGATGAGACGTTTGTCCCCGACGCCTTCCGCCATGGCGTCGAGTCCGTTGCGCAGCAGGTTCACCAGGACTTGTTCGAGACGGACCGGATCGGCTCGCACCTTGAGATCGGTCGGCGGGAGTTGCAGTTCGATGCGCAATCGTCGGTCATGCCGAACGGACTCGACGAGAAACAGGGCCTGCTCGATCGCGGCGGCGACACTGACCGCCTGCAGCGCGGCGGGCGTTTTGCGCGCGAAGGATTTCAATTCGCCGACGATGCGCCCCATGCGCGACGCCAGTTCGCTGATTTGCGCAAGATTCTCATTGACCTCGCCGCTTTCGCCGCGCGCCAGCAGCTTGACCGCGTTGTCGGAAAGCGTCGTCAGCGCCGCCAGCGGCTGGTTCAGTTCGTGCGTGATGCCGGCGGCCATCTGTCCCAGCACCGCCAGCTTGCCGGCCTGCACGGCGTCGTTTCGCGTTTCACGCAAAATGTCCTCGGCCTGCTTGAGTTCGCCGACCTTCTGCTCCAGCGTGGTGTTAGCCAGTAGCAGTTCCGAGGTACGTTCCGCGATGCGTGCCTCCAACTCGATCTCTGCCGCCAGCCGTTCGGCGCGGCGGCGGCGCTGGAGCCGCAAATAGACCGCCAGGGCCGCCGCGAACGCGGCAGCGAAGCCAATTGCAGCCGCCTCTCCTGCAGCGGCACGGCGGGTCGCCTGCATATCGCTGAGCATGAGCAATTGCCAACCGAGGCGGCCCGCGGGGCGACTTTGGGCGACATACTCCTGGATCCCTTCGTTCGGCAGCGCCAGGCGTACCGTGATGGCCTGACCGAGGATTTCGAGCACCCGGCTGGGCGAAAGCGGCGCCAGCGAATGATCGGCATACTGCCGGGTGCTCCTCAGTTCGGCGGCGACAGGCGCGGCCAGCGGAGCCAGCGTCCGGTAGCGCCATTCCGGGCGGGCGGCGAGGAAGACCACCCCATAGCGGTCGGCCAGCAGCAGCCGTTCGCCGCTTTGTGTCATGGCGCTCTCGATTGCGTTCAAGGAAACCTTGACGGCGACGACGCCTATCGTTGCACCCGCTTTGCGCAGCGGCGCGGCGATGAAATAGCCGGGTTCCCCGGTGGTTACCCCGACGCCATAAAAGCGCCCGGTATCGCCATTGAGCGCAGCGCTGAAATACGGGCGAAAGGCATAGTTCTGTCCGACAAAACTCTGCGGGGTCGCCCAGTTGCTCGACGCCAGAGTATCGCCCGCGGGATTGATCAGGTAAGCCGCCGCAATTCCTGTTTGGCGCTGCACAGTTTCCAGGTAGCGGTTTGCCGCCTCGCGTAGACGGCCGTCTTGCGGCGCCCCGAGGAATTCGCCGAGCGTGCGTTCGAGGCCAAGAATCACGGGCAGCGGTTCGTGCTTCGCCAGAGCGCTTTCCAGGCTGGAGGTATAGAAATCGAGACGGTGCGAATTGGTCAGGCGTTCGGCGTCGAGACGCGCGTCAAGCAGGAATCGATAGGAAATCCCGGCCAGCAGCAGGCATCCGGCAAGCGCCAGCAGCATGCCGCCGCTGCGTTGCAGCAGCATCAGCGCAAATCTGTAGTGCCACGGGGAGCTCATCGCCGTTTCGCGCTGCATGGGTTCTCGGCCTCGCGCAGGGTAGCTGTTGCGGGTGATGCGAAATTTGTCGCTGGACAGCGATTATCGGCGATCCAGCGACGATCTTTCAAAGCATGAGGTCGCCTGGACCGGTTCACGCGGCGCCGGCGCGAACCAGGCTGCGGCGGCTGCGCAGGGCATGCCAGAGGCCGAAGAGGACTGCAATCGAGAATCCGATTTCATCGGTGAGGGGGACCGCGGCGACCAGCATTCCGGCGCCGGTTGCCGCCACTCCCCGCTCGGCCAGATTAAGCGGCGACCACAGGTAGCCCACCGCCGCCGCCCCCCACAGCAGGATGGCAAGCACGGCCTTGGATGAGATGTAGGCAACGCCGACGAAGCTGGGTTCCCCTTGCATCATCAGCATCGGTTCGTAGACGGCCATGTAAGGCACGACGAAGCCCGCAATCGCGATCTGCGTCGCCTTGAAGCCGATTTTCATCGGCGAAGCCTTGGCGATCGAGGCCGCGGCAAAGGCCGCCAGCGCCACCGGCGGCGTCAGGTCCGCCATGATGCCGAAATAGAACACGAACATGTGGCTGACGATCAGCGGTACGCCCAGTTTGAGCAGCGCGGGTGCGGCGATCGAACTGGTGATGATGTAGTTCGGGATGGTCGGAATGCCCATGCCGAGCACCAGGCAGACCACCATCGTCAGCACCAGCGAGAGAAACAGGCTTTTCTCGCCGACGCCGAGGATGAATCCCGCGAAATTCGATGCCGCCCCGGTCAGCGTCAGTACCCCGATGATCACGCCGACGATGGCGCACGCCATGCCGACCGGCAGCGCCTGCCTGGCGCCATCGGTGAGGCTGGCACGCATGGTGTGCAGCGTCTTGCGCCCGCCACGGATGCGCAGGCAAACCAGGCACAACGCGGCGATTGTCGCCAATACCGGATAAATCCCCCATTGGGCAAAGGATGCTGCCGCTAACCCCATCGCCAGCCAGAAAACATAACGGAAGGCCTGCCGGTTGATGCGCGCCGCGATGGCCGCGCCAAGTATCAGTATCGACGTCAGTGCCAGTCCCATCATTCCCGCGAACATCGGCGTGAAGCCATGGAACAGCATCGCCACCAGTGTGGCCAGCGGCAGGGCCAGATACCAATTCTCTTTCAGTGCGCGCCATGGGTTTGGGCATTCGCTCTTGGGCAGGCCCATCAGGTTCATGCGCCCGGCTTCCAGATGAACCATCCAGAACGCCGTGAGGTAGTAAAGCAGGGCTGGGATCACCGCTGCCTTGACGATGTCGGCATAAGGGACATTGAGTGTTTCGGCCATGATGAAGGCCACGGCGCCCATTACCGGAGGCATGATCTGGCCACCCATCGAGGCTGTGGCCTCGACCGCGCCGGCAAAGACCGGCGTGTAGCCGAAGCGCTTCATCAGCGGAATCGTGAACTGGCCAACGGTCAGGACATTGGCGACGCCCGAGCCGGAGATGGTGCCCATGAAGCCCGACGAAATGACCGCGACCTTGGCCGGGCCGCCCCGCGCCTGACCCACCAGGCCGAGTGCCAGCGAATTGAAGAGATGGATCATGCCGGCATGTTCGAGAAAAGACCCGAACAGGATGAACAGGAATATGTAGGTCGCCGAGACCAGCGTCGGGATGCCGTAGATGCCTTCGCTGGAGAGGTAGAGCTGGCCGATGATCTGGTCCAGCCCATAGCCGCGGTGGTCGATCGGTGCCGGCAGGTATTGGCCAAATATCCCATAAAGCAGGAACGTGCCGCAGACGATGGGCAGGGCGAGACCGAGCACGCGACGGGCGCCTTCGAAGACCAGTACGATCATCACTGCGCCCACCAGCAGATCGCCGGTGCTGGCATCGCCGGAACGCTGGATCAGGTCGGCTTCGAAGATCCAGTGGTAGGTGGCCAGGACGAACGCGCCGATAGCGCAGGTCCAGTCGTACCAGGGAATGCGGTGCAAGTGCGCTTTGCCGCGGGCCGGGTAGAGCATGAAGATCAGCAGCAGCAGAAAGCCGACGTGCAGCGAGCGGATGACCAGGCTCGACATCGGATGGAATGCCGCAACGATGATCTGGAAGGTGGAGAAGGCGAGCGCGGCGGCGATCAACGCCGTATGCGCAAAACCGGCGAGCTTGCGCTGCAAGCCGTGCTCGTGAAACTCCGCGACCGGCTCTTCCGGTTGCCCGTGCGCGGCCGGTGCTGCTGCAAGTGTGGGGTCGTGTGACATGGGGAACTCCTGACGGGATAGGGACGAAAGAGGGGGCGCGGAGCCTGGCGGCGTGCCGGCGGCTACTTCAGCAAGCCAACTTCCCGGTAGTATTTTTCCGCGCCCGGATGCAGCGGTGCCGGCGGCTGTTTCGCCGCGCTGTCCCTGCGGATTGCCTTGGCGGCGGCATGGGCGGAGGTGAGATGGTCGAGGTTGTCGAACATCGATCTGGTCATCGTGTAGACCGTATCGGCGGCGACGCCCTCATGCGTGACCAGGTAGTTCTGCACGGCGACCGTGGTCACTTCCGCGCTCTGGCCTTCGTAGGTTCGCGCCGGAATGGTGGCGCTGTGATACGCGGCCTCGCCGACCTTGGCGACTACCTCGGGGGGGATCGCGACGATGACGATTTTCTGCGCCACGGCGAGATCGCGCAGCGCCGCGACCCCAAGTCCCGCCGAGATCAGCGTCGCATCGAGCTGGCGGTTCTTCATCAGTTCGACGGATTCGCCGAAGGGCAGATATTCGACCTTGCCGAAGTCCTTGTAAGTCATTCCGGCGCCGCGGAAAATGTCGCGCGCATTCAGTTCGGTGCCGCTCTTGGGGGCGCCGACGGCAATGCGCTTGCCCTTCAGGTCGGCCAGGGTCCTGATCCCGGAATCCGCACTGGCGACGATTTGTATGTAGTTGGGATAGATCGCGGCAATGGTCCGCAACTTTTTCAAGGGCTGCTTGAAGCCGGCTTCTTCATTGCCCTTCCAGGCTTCGCTGAGCGCGTCGCCCAGGGTGAAGGCCACCTCGCCGCGCCCGGCCTGCAGCAGGTTGAGGTTTTCGGCGCTGGCTTTGGTGGCCTGCACCGATGTCTTGGCACCGGCGATCGCCTTGCCGTAGATCTGCGAGAGTGCGACACCCAGCGGGTAATACACGCCGCTGGTGCCGCCCGTCAATACGTTAACGAAATCCGCGGCCTGTGCCGAAACGGAAAGACCGGCCGCCGCCGCGGTGGCGATCAAGGTACGCAGTGTCTTATTCATGTTTGTTTCTCCTCTTGAATGTGTTGTGGCTGTTGTGGATGGTGATTCGGCAGCGCCGCAAACGGCATCTCCCGGCAATCGCGCGGCGGTGTTGCCGCGCCGGCGCTTGGTCGGCGCCAGCCTTGCTACAGCAGCCTCCGTGCCAAGTTGGGAAGCAGAAGCTTTATCGTTAAGAAACATAACGTTGATGCTGTATGCCGAGCGAATGCCAGGGATGGGATGCGGGAACTTGCCCGGCAGAAGGCGGTGATGTGCGGGAAATCGCGTGCCAGGTATCTCGGGTTCGACGTCCGCCTGTCTCAAACGCGGAAGCGGGAGATCGAGGTCTGCAACTGCCCCGTCAGGTCGACCAGCGAGCGGGTCGCCTTGTGCGCTTCGGCCACTGCCTGGCTGTTGCGCTCGGCCATGGCGGCGATCTGATCGATGTGCGAGGCGATGTTGCCGCTGTTGCCGCTGTGTTCGCTCACCGCTCGTGCGATGTCGTCGATGCCCTGGTTGGCCGCCTCCACCGCGCCCCTGGCGTGGGCGAACACCGCGCCCAGTTGTTCCAGCTGGGCGACGCCGCCGTCGAGCGAGGTGGTGCAGGTGGTCAGCGGCACGGCTCAATGCGGTCATGTCTCTCTCCTCGTGGCGGGTCCCTCCGGGCGCCACAGCCGCGCGCTCGGAACATGGTCCCTGCCTGTTCGTCCGCTCCAGTCCCGTCTGTTGCGGGTACGGCGCGGCGTCTTTGTCGTCTTGCCGGTTCGCTTATCTTGCGAGCGGCGCAGCCGCGATCGCGGCGGGTAGCGTTGTGCTGATCATGATTCTTGTCTCCTCGGGACTTGCGGTTTTCGAATGCCACCTGACGGGACATCGCGTCATCGATGTCCTGCGATGGCTACAGCAGTCTCCATGCCAGTCCCGGGAACTCCATGTTTGTCTCATGCAAACATGAGCTTGCATCGTTTGTGCAAGAGAAACGCGGGTATTCGGGATGCAGAAATCCACGCGAAGGGCAGATGTCGCGTGCGGAAATTCGCGCACCGGGGTGCGAGTCGCGGTGCCGCTTCCCGATTCGCGGCGCGCTCCGTCGGATCCGGCGTCGCGACTACTTCGCGTGTTGTTGAAACACCAGCGTGGCCAGGCGCAGCATGTCCTCGCGCCCGGTGTTGCCGGACAGGGCGTAGCCGAAGCGGCTGTCGGTCCAGTAGAACACGTCGATGCCGTTTTCATGCGCGTAGCGGAAACGGGTGTCGCCGTTCTTCGGCGCCGCGGGGCGCAGGTAGAGCGTCAGGCGCTTGCGTTCGGCATTCTCGTACATGAACTGCGCCACTTCGCCGCTGTCGCCGGGCAGCAGACGCCCGCCGACCAGCCGGTAGCCGACTTGCTCCAGGTGCGGCGGCTGCAACGGGGCGCCAAGGCGCTTCGAGAGCCAGCCGACCAGATGGGCTTCCTGGTCGGCGCCGACCTCGACCGGATGGCGGACTTCGGGGACGAATACGGCGTGGGCCACCGCCGCCTGGCGCGGCAGGGAATTCGCCACCGCGCTGCTGCCTGGGTCGCGTGCCGTTTCGCCGCGCAGGAAAAACCCGGTGACGGCGCCCAAGCCAAGCCAGGCGACCGCCGCCAGCTTGCGCGCATCGAGCCAGCGTTCGGCGTTGGCGGCCGGAATCAGCCGAGCCGGGACCGCCTCGTCGAGCACGCGGTCGTAGGTCCGGTGCAGCCGCGCCGCCTGCGCGCGCCATTCCTCAGCCTGGGCGCGCCGTTCGGGATGCGCCGCAAGCCAGGTCTCGACCTGCATCAGGCGTGCGGGGTCGAGCTGGCCGTCGGCCCAGGCGTGCAGGTCGTCTTCGGAAATCGGCGCGTTCATGTGCTGACCACTTTCAATATCGGTGCCGCCTCGTCGGCCAGAATCGCCTTGAGGCGGATACGCGCCCGCGACAGGCGCGACATCACGGTGCCTTGCGGAATCTTCAGCGCGCGCGCCACCTCGGCGTAGCTCAGTTCTTCCAGGCCGACCAGCAGCAGCACTTCGCGCTGGTCCGCCGGCAGCAGCGCCAGGGCGCGGTCGAGATCGCGCAGTTCCAGCGCATCCTGCTGGCTGGCGCGTTGAACGGGGACCGGCAGTTCGTCCTCGGCGCAGAAGTCGATCCGGTTGTCGCGGCGCCGGCCATCGACGTGAAGGTTATGCATGATGGAAAACAGCCAGGGCCGCAGGTCGCGTTCGCGCTGCCACAGGCGCCACTTCTCCAGCGCGCGCTGCAGCGTCTCCTGTACCAGGTCGTCGGCCGCATCGACGCGTCCCGTCAGCGCCCGTGCGTAGCGGCGCAGGCGGGGAATTTCGGCGATGATGGCGTCGCGGCTGCTCACATCAAGCGTCAGGGCTTGGCGACGTGCCAGACGTTGTTGAAGCCGTCGCCGGTCTTGTCGCCCGGCTTGGCGTCCTTGACCCAGTAGTAGAGCGGCTTGCCTTTCTGTGCCCACTGCTTCGAGCCGTCGTCGCGGGTGATGATGCTGAAGTCGCCGCCGGCGGCATCGCCGGCGCCGGCCATCAGCGGCGGCCAGTTGCCGGCGCAGGGACCGTTGCAGGCGCTCTTGCCGCCGACATCCTTGTCGAAGGTGTACAGCGTCATGCCGTTGGCGCCGACCAGCACGCCGTCGGCGGTCTTGACCGGGGCGCCGGCGGCGAGGGCGCTGCCGACGGCGAGGGCGGCGCTACAAAGCGCGGCCGTCAGGTTTTTGATTTTCATGGTGGTCTCCGTTTGGGGTTGGGGGTGTTGCAACCGATATACGGATGGCGAGTCGGGTTTATTCCCCTGGCCCAGGCAGGAGAGTCGGCGCTGGCGGCACGGCGCCAGCGCGAGCGTCCGCCGCGGGGACGGCTCAGCGGCCACCGACGCCTCCCTTGCGCACCGTCGAGCCGACGAATCCGCGGTCGGCCAGGCAAAGGTCGAGGTCGCCCTGGCGCTGCCGGCTGGATATCGCGCGTTCGCACAGCGCCTGCTTGTAATGCAGCATTGCCGCGCAATCGCTGGCGAACGCCCGGTCGAGCTGGTCGCCGATGCAGGCGCTGGCGGCGATTTCGTCGTCGGTCTCCAGTTGCGACATACAGTAGTCCGCGATCCAGTGGATTTTCATGCCCGCAATCGGGCATTCGGACGGCGCCGCGAATCCCGCCGGGGACAGCGCCAGCGCGGCCAGGAGCGGCAGGCAGAAAGACGGTCGCATGCGCGGGCGCGGACTCGGGTTCAGGGCTTGCGCCAGGTGATGCGATAAATCGCCCCGGCGTGGTCGTCGGCGACCAGCAACGAGCCGTCGGGCAGCATTTGCACGTCGGTCGGGCGGCCCCAGGCCGACTCGCCCTGCAGCCAGCCGCTGGCGAAGGTCTCATAGGCCGCGGCGCGGCCGTCTTTCACGCGCACCAGGCTGATGCGATAGCCGATCTTGCGCGAACGGTTCCACGAACCATGTTCGGCGATGAATATCTGGTTGCGGTACTGCGCGGGAAACATCGCGCCGTTGTAGAAGCGCATGCCGAGGCTGGCGACATGGGGGCCGAGTTTTTGCGCCGGCGGCTCGAACTCGTTGCACCTGCGCCGGGCGCCGAATTCCGGATCGGCGATTTCGCCGCCGTGGCAGAAGGGATAGCCGAAGTGCAGCCCGGCGCGCGGGACGCGGTTGAGCTCGTCGGGCGGGCTGTCGTCGCCCAGCATGTCGCGGCCGTTGTCGGTGAACCAGAGGGTTTGGTCGACCGGGTTCCAGTCGAAGCCGACGCTGTTGCGGATGCCGCGGGCGACTGTTTCGCGCCCGGAGCCGTCGCCGTTCATGCGCAGGATCGCGGCGTAAGGATCGCCGGGCGCGCAGATGTTGCAGGGTGCGCCGACCGGCACGTAGAGCTTGCCGTCGGGGCCGAAGGCGATGAATTTCCACCCGTGGTGGCTGTCTTTCGGCAGGCTGTCGGTGACGACGACCGGGGCCGGCGGGCGGGCGAGACGCTGGTCGATGCGATTGTCAATGTCATCGTAGCGCAGGATCCGATTCACCGCCGCGACATATAGCGCACCCTTGCGCCAGGCCAGCCCGCTGGGCATTTTCAGGCCGTCGGCGATCGGCGTTACGGCGCCGGCGCGGTAGGCGGCATCGAAGCGCACTGCATGCACCTTGCCGGCGCGCATGGAGCCGACATACAGCACGCCGCCCTGGGCGTTGGTGCCGCCCAGTGCCATCTGGCGCGCGTTGTCCACCCGTGCCCAGAGTTCGATGGCGAAGCCGGGCGGCAGCTTGATGGTTTCCAGCGGCAGCGCGGCGGCGCACGTCGCCCAGGCCAGCAGGCAGAGAATCGGCAGGCGGGAAAGCAGACGCACGGATTTCATGGCGAGTTTCCTTACGGCACGCAAGATGTCGGCGCTGGAGATACGCCGATTCTGATTCAGGTCGCGGCGCGGCGCAATCGCGGCATCAGCAGGGCGCCGCCCAGCGCGGCGGCGATCAGCACCGCGCCGGCAACGACGGTGGTCGCCAGCAGGCCGAGGTACTTGTGGCCAAAGCCGGCGGCGAGCCCGGAAAGCGCGGGGATGACCTGCGAACTCATGGTGTACATGCTCATCACGCGGCCGCGCAGGGCGTCGGGCACGTGCGCCTGCAGCCCGGCGACGATCAGGCTCACCACCATGCCGCCGCAGGTGCCGGCCGCCAGCAGCAGCACGCTGGCCTGCGCCGTGGTCTGCGCGGCGGCCAGCAGGGCGAACAGCAGGCCGGCCGCGCCGAGGCCGAGAAAAATGCTGCGACCGTGATGCAGGCGCTTGACCAGCAGCAGCGTGCCGAGGCCGCCCAGGATCAGCGCCACCGCGATCAGGCCGAGGAAGCTGCCGCGTTCGACTTCCGACAGCAGCAGCCGATCGCGCGCCAGTCGCGGCAGCAGCAACTGCATCGGTCCCATCAGCAGGTAGATCAGGATCGCGGCGATCAGCAGTTGCGCCAGCAGCGGCTCGTCGCGCACGGCGCCGAAGCCGGCGCGAATGTCGGCCAGCACAGGACTCTTGAGGTCGCGCTGGAGCGCCGGAAGGCGCAGCGGCAATACCAGCAGCGAGGCCAGCGCGAAGCCGGCGACGGCCGTGGCGTACACTGCCGGCCAGCCCCCGGCCTGGCGCGCCGCACCGATCAGCAACGGGCCGAGGCCGAAACCGAGCATGACGAGCAGATTGAACGTCACCGAAGCCGGCTTGATGCGGGCCGCATCGACCAGGCGGCCCAGGGTCGCCATCCGCGCCGGGGCGACGAAGGACCAGGCGACGCCGGCCAGGCTGGCGGCCAGCAGCAGCGGCGGCACGCGCGCGGCGGGCAGCGCGACGTAGTGGTGCGCCCACCAGAGCAGGCCCAGCGCGACGATGAACAAGGCCTGCGCGGCGTGGATCAGGCGCAGCGGCGAGACGCGGTCGCACCAGGCGCCGGCGAACCAGCCGAAGACCAGCGGCGGGCCGAAGCACAGCGCGAATCCCAGTCCCGCCATGGCCGGTGCGGCGACCTCTTCCTGCAAGTAGATGATCACGCTGTAGTTGAACATGTGGCCGCTGGAGAAGGCCAGCAGGCAGGAAACATAGAAGGCGGGCATGGCGTCCGCGCTACTTTGGCGTCAGCTCCATCAGCGTCGGCTGCGTGTCCTCGATCATCCAGGCGGGGAATGACGCGCTCGACAGGTAGACCTTGCCGTCGGGCGAGAACTCGACGTCGCGGGTGAATGTCACGCGCCGCTGCAGGGGGAACATGGCCCACTTCCCGCTGGCAATGTCGTAGCGATAGACGGAATCGGAATTGGTGCCATTGACCCAGACCTGGTGCCGCTTGCGGTCGACGTTGAGCGAGTAGGGCGTGTCGCTGCCCGCCGGTCTGACCGGCAGGTCGTAGCGGGTGAAGGTGCCCGATTTCGGCTCGTAGCGCGCGATCTGCGATTCGTTGAAGGCGACGATCCACAGGTTGCCGTCGCGGTCGGCGCGCAGCCGGCGCGGGCCCTTGAACGGTGTCTTGATCATGGTCACGGCGCCGCTGGCGGGATCGATCGAGGCGATTTCGTCGGTGTGCAGGCGGGCGATCCAGGCCTTGCCGTCGGGCGTCAAATCGATGCCATAGGGCAGCGGCACGCCGGTCGAGACATGATCGATCTTGACCCAGTTGGTGATCGGCAGACCCCAGCCGATCAACTTGAAAATGAAGGGCGTCAGCGTGACCGTGATCCGCTCCATGGTGCTGCGAAAGGGCAGGTCGTAGTACGTGAATTTTTTCGACGTGCGGTCGAACATCGCCACCTGATTGGACAGCGCCAGCGTGAACCAGGCGCGATCCCTGGCGTCGAAGCGAATGGTGTGCGGATAGAAGCCGGCGTCCATCTCATGCGCGCTGAAGGCCTTGCTCACCGGGTCGAACTCCAGGAGTCGGCGCTGGTAGGACGGCGTGATGAAAATGTGCTGGTCCCGCGGCGACTCTGTCAGCGAGTGGATGCCCTGATAGGTCTCGTGCTTGGGGAATTCGTGCAGGCGCCCGGCGAGCAGGCCGCCCAACTGGTCGCCCGCTTGCGGCGGAATCTTGTACACCGTGTATTTGCCGGATCGGGGATCGATTTCATAGACGCGATCCTGCAAGTTGTCGCCGACATACACCAGGCCGTTGCTGTGGTAGAGCAGGTCGTGCATCTGGGAGAACTTGTCGCCGATGGCGATTTCGCGGATCGTCGCGCTGGCCAGTGCGGGCGACCACGGCGTGGCTGCGGGGACCAGTGCCGGGTCGGCGTGGATCTTCTTCCAGTGGGCTTCGAGCATGGCCGGAATCTTCTGCTGGCCCTCGCTCGACAGGCGCGCGCCGTAGCGCACCATGCGCTTGATGACCTCGCTCCATTCCGCGGCGGGCCGATTGCGCCGCAACAGCGCGCTGCCCTGCTGGTGGCAGAAATTGCACTGGAGCAGGAATTCCTTTTTCAGGTTTTCATCGCCGAAATCGATGGTCGCCGACCAGGCATTGGCCGGTCGTTGCACCGCAAGCGCGGCGGCGTCGGTCTCGGCAGTCATCACCAGCTTGCCGCCGGTTTCGGCTGCGGGCAGCGTCCGATCCTGGTAGCCCGGCTTGCGCAACCTGACTTGCCACGGGTGTCCCGCCGGCGGCAGGTTGGCGCGTCCGGCGCGGTCGGTGAAGCGGGTGATCTCGACGTAGGCCTGTTGCAGCGTACCGCTCGCCGGATAGCCGTTGCTGGACGTGTCGATCGGCGCCGGCTTGACCGGCTGGCGGCTGACCATCACCGTCGGCAGGGGGCGGCCGGCGGCGTCGACCACCGTGATCGGGGCGCCGAGGGCTGCGCCGGCGGCACAGCAGAGGGCCAGCAGGAAAAGTGGCAAGGCGTTCATGCGGTCTCCTTGAAGCCGAATTCGGCGCCGACGCGGCGCTTCATGGTGTGGGCGTAAAGCGCCGGGGTGAGGCGACTGAGCCACCATGCCAGGCGCGAGGTGCGGTCGGGCAACAGCAGGCGGCGGCTGGCCACCATGGCGTCGACAATGCGCGCGGCGATCTCGTCCGGCGCCGCTTCGCCGCCGCTGGTCAGGCGCGGCCCGGCGGCGCCGAGGGCGGCCGCATCGATGCCGGTGCGGATGAAGGACGGGCAGACCAGCGTGACGCTGACGCCGGCGTCTTCGACCTCGGTGCGCAGGCTGTCGAAAAAGCCGTGCAGCGCGTGCTTGCTGGCGGCATAGCCGCTGCGGCCGATCAGCGGCGCGTAGCCGGCGACGCTGGAAATTGCCGCAATCGCGCCGCGTCGCGCAAGGATGTGCGGCAGCGCGGCATGAGTGAGATGCAGCGCGCCGAAGAAATTAACCTCCATGACGCGGCGCATCACGGCCGGATCGGTGTGCGCCAGCAGGCTGCGCTGGGCGATGCCGGCGTTGTTCACCAGGACGTCGATGCCGTCGAAACTGCTGGCGATGTCATCGATGACCGAGCGGCACAGCGCTTCGTCGGTGATGTCGCAGGCGACGCCGGCCGCATCGGCGCGGCCGAGGCCGGCCACCAGCCGGTCGAGCGCGGCCTGGTCGAGGTCGAGCGCGACCACGCGCGCGCCGGCCGCGGCGAAGCGGCGGCACAGCGCCGTTCCCAGCCCGCCGGCGGCGCCACTGATCAGCACGACCTTGCCGGCGAAATCGCGCCGGTTCATGCGGCCTTGCCCTGGCGCGACTTGCGATACAGCTCGAAGACTTCGGCCGAACTGAGCTTGGGGATATAGCCGAATTCGGTCTTCAGGCGCCGGTTCTGCAGCACCGGCCGATAGCGCAGGAAATCAAGCTGCTCGGGGCCGTATTGGGTCAGGCCGAGCGTCTTCAGCAGCCGCAGCGCGGCGCGCAAGAGGCCTGCCGGCAGCACCACGCAGCGCTTGCCGAGGCGCGTGGCAATTTCGTGGATGGTCAGCTTGCCGTCGCCGGCGACGTTGAACGCGCCGGTCTGCTTCGATTCGATGCCGTGCAGGATCGCGCCCACCACGTCGCGGTCGTGGATGAAGACGAAGGGACTGTCGGAACCGGCAATCGCGATCAGGCGCGGCTTCTCGAACAGGTCGGTGATCTGGTTGCTCACCGTCGCGCCGAGGATGGTGCCGATGCGGAAGATCACCTGTTCCAGTTGCGGCTGGCTCTGCCGGTAGTCAGTCAGCATTTCCTCGATCAGGCGCTTGTGGTAGGCATAGGCGAAGGTTTCGTTGCCGCGCAGGGGGGCGTCCTCGGTCAGCCACTCCGGGTTGTCGGCGTGGTAGCCGTAGGCCGCGCCCGAGGAGGAAACGATGATGCGGCGCACGCCGTGGGCGACGCAGGCGTCGAGCAGGTTCTTGGTGCCATTGACATCGACGTCGTATTCGAAGGCGCGGTTGCTGTTCCTGCCCGGCGTGACGATGGATGCCAGATGGATCACGGTGCCGATTGCATGACGCGCGATGATCTCGCCGATGTCGGCGGAGCGGATGTCGGCCACGACGTAATCCACGCCCGCCAGGCGCTCGGCCGGTTCGCGGATGTCGTGGCAGACGATGGCCGCGGGGCGTTGCGGCTCGGGCAAGGCGGCCAGTGCGGCCACCACCTGACGACCGAGATAGCCGCCGCCGCCGGTGACCAGGATGCGCTGGTCTTTCATGCCGGGACGGCCAGCGGATCGCGCCGGCGCCAGAAGGTCGCCAGCGTCATGCCGGCGATGATGTGCCAGATGCCCCACCACGCGGTGATGATGGCCATGCCGCCGAGGCCGTTGAAGAAATCGAAAATCAGGATCAGGCCGAGGCCGGAATTCTGGATGCCCATCTCGAAGCTCACCGCGCGGCGGTCGCGCTCGACCAGGCCGGCCAGCGTGGACAGGCCATAGCCGGTGGCGAAGGCCAGCAGGTTGTGGATGAACACGGTGCCGATCACCAGGTGGATGTAGCTCAGGAAATACCTGAAGTTGGCCGCCAACGCGCCGCCGATGAAGAGCAGCAGCACCGCCAGCGAGAAAATCTTCATCGGCTTTTTCAGCTTGTCGGCGAAGGCCGGCCGGGCTTTCGCCAGCCACATGCCGAGCGCCAGCGGCAGGCCGAGCAGGACGAAAATCACTTCCAACATCTGCACCGGGCTGACCCTGATCTCGCGCATCAGATCGTGGGTCAGCGGATGCAGGTTGCCCCAGAAGGCGAAGTTCAGCGGCGTCATGAACAGCGCGACGAGGGTCGACACGGCGCTGACCGAGACCGAGATCGCTGTGTTGCCGCGCGCATGGTGGGTGAGGAAGTTGGAAATGTGGCCGGCCGGGCACGATGACACCAAGATCATGCCGAGGCCGACGCTGGGCGAAGGCTGCAGCAGACCGACCAGCACATAGGTCATGGCCGGGAACAGCAGGTGGTGGCCGAGGATGCCGATCGCCAGCGCGCGCGGCACTTTCAGCGCATTGCGGAAGTCGTCGAGCTTCAGTTCGAGCGCGACGCCGAACATCACCAGGCCCAGCGCGACGTTGAGAAACGCCAGGGTACCGGGGTTGAACGCCAGCCTGACCTGATCGATGTCCGCCATTTCGTCTCCTCGTGGGGCGGCCGCGCGGGATGCGCTTTGAGCGCGCGGCGCCGTTTATTGTCCGGGCAGGATAAATGATTGATGCGTGACGCCGCTTGTCGCAGAATACCTGCTGATTTGTCATTTCACGACACAATGCCCATCGTGCCCGAAACAAGCCTCGATCCGATCCGCTCACGCACCGCCTCGCTCGGCGTCGGCGTCGCCTATGCCAAGCGCCTGTTCGAGGTCGCCGAGCGTTTCGGCCTGCCGCGTGCCGCACTGCTGCGCCACGCGCGCATCGGGCCGGCGGACTGGGAGGCGACGCAGACGCGACTGCCGCTGGCCGCGCTGGTCGCCCTGTTCGAGTCGGCGCTGGCGCTGACCGGGCGCCGCGATCTCGGATTGGAATTCGGCCGCCAGGTGCGTCCCGGCACCTTCGACGTGCTGGGCTACGCGCTGATGACCTGCCGCAACCTGGGCGAGGCGATCGCGCTGGTACCGCTGTACCGGCGCCTGGTGTTCGATTCCGGCTACAGCGAAACCCGCTTTGCCATCGACGGCGACAACGCCCGGCTGGCGTGGGTGGTGCTGCCCGAGGCGACCGAGGCCGGGCTGCCGTATTGCGATGTGCTGGCCGAATCGCTGATCGCCAGCTGGCTTGGCCTCGGGCGCTGGATCGCCGGCACCGAACTGCCGCTGCGCGAGGTGCGCTTTCGCCACGCGGCGCCCGAAGACACCGTGCCCTTCGCCAACTTCTTCGGCTGCCCGGTACATTTTTCCAGCGGCGAAAATGCCTTGCTGTTTGCCCGCGAACTGCTCACGCAACCCTTGGTGCAGGCCGATGCCGCGCTCAACCTGGCGATGCGCGACGAAGCGCGCAAGGCGCTCGACCGGCTGCAGGGCGAGGGCGACATCGCCGGCCGGCTGCGCCAGACGCTGCTGCCGCTGATGCCGAAGTGCGAAGCCACCCTTCCGCGCGCCGCGAGCGGCCTCGGCATCACGCCGCGCACCCTGCAGCGCCGTCTCGCCAGCGCCGACTCTTCGTTCCAGGCAGTGCTCGACGCCACGCGGCGCGAACTGGCGCAGGTCTATCTGCGCGACCCGGCGCTCTCCGCGCTCGATGTCGCGCTGCTGCTGGGTTATGCCGAACAAAGCTCCTTCACCCGCGCCTTCCGCCACTGGTTCGGCAGCGCGCCATCGGTGTGGCGGCGCGGGGCTTAGGGCGCGGCGGTCGCCGCGCGGTGCGTCGGCATTTCACGGCAGGACGCTGGCTTCGATACTGACCGGCTGTTCGGGTTGCACCATGGTGCTGCGCACCTGCCCAGCCGTCGCGTCGAACAGCACCGGCATGCGCATGTACTCGCCGTAAGCGGCGCAATAACGCCAATCCCAGACAAGCTCGTCGCGCGCTTTGAAATAGACCGTCAAGCGCGCGTCCGACGGACCGAGAATGCGCAGGACGTCCTCCATGCTCATCCCGGCACGGACGGTCGCCAGATGCCGCTCACGAGGCACATTTCTCACCAACCTCCAGCAACGGCGCGGGTTTCCGGGCGCCAAGTCGCAAAAAGCCTAGATACATGGATTGTTGATTTTCGCCTCTGAAGGCCGCTACGATAGGGCCCATGTACCTACGCGAGAGCAAACAACGGCGGGCCGATGGCAAGGTCGTGACCTACCTGCAATTGGCGGAGAACGTCTGGGATGCCGCCAAGGGACGGTCGCAAGCCAGCATCGTGCATAACTGCGGGCGCGCCGACGACCCTGACGTCGTCGAGCGTCTGCGCCGGCTGGCCAAGAGCATCCTGCGCCGATGCTCGCCGGAAGAGATCGTCGGCGCCGGCGCCGGCGGCGACAGTCCCTATACCGCCTACCTCTACGGCACCACCGCCTATGAAGGCGACCGCAACGACAACAACATGGCCCGTGGCAGCATGGCCATCACCTATCGCGAACCGGATCTGCAGATCGACAGCATCAGCGTCTCCAATCCCAACCCGTCGTCCGGGGAGGGCCTGACCGCTACCTGGACCGTCACCAACCGTGGCACGCGGGACACCCGCGTCAATAGTTGGAGCGATGGCCTTTACCTGTCGCGTGACGCCTCGCTCGACTACGGCGACTACCCGCTGCAGATCAGCGCCGTCAGCCTGACGCAAAATGGGCAACCCAAATACCTGAAGCCCGGCGAGTCCTACACCTGGTCGGCCAGCTTCAATCTGCCCGAATCGATCAGCGGCGACTTTCACCTGATCGTCAAAGCCGATACGGCCATCTACCGCAATCCGTGGAACAACGAGCCCAGCACCATCCGCGAGGGGCTTGCCGCCCTGGCGCGGCTCGGCCCCGAGGCGGGCACCGTGAACGAGTTCCAGGGCGAAGGCAATAATGTCGCCAGCATCGCGCTACCGATTACCCTGGCCACGCCGCCCGATCTGCAAGTCGCCACTGTCACCGCTCCGGATGCGGTGGTCGCCGGGCAGAACTTCACCGTCGGCTACCGCGTCACCAACGCCGGCGGCGACACCCCGAGCACCAGACGCGCTGGAACGACCTGGTCTACCTATCGAAAGACCGCTTCCTCGATGTCAATCAGGATCGCTACGTCGGCTATCTGCAGCACGGCGGCGGTCTTGCCGGCGGCGGCAGCTACGACGCCAGCCTCACCGTCACCGCGCCGAGGAATCTCGAAGGGCCGTACTACGTTTTCGTCATTACCGACCCGGCCCGGATTTTGGGTAACAGCGGGGGCGACGGCGAGAGTGGCAAAGTCCGCGAATTCGGCAATGAACAAAACAACGCGACCACGGCCGCGCAACCGATCCTGATCGAAACCCAGCCGCCGGCCGACCTCAAGGTCACCGACGTCGTGCTGCCCGCCAGCGGCACGGTCGGCGACAACATCCAGGTCAGCTACACCATCACCAACGATTCGAGCAATCCTGCCTTTGGCCGCTGGACCGATGCCCTCTATCTCTCCAGCGACAACGCCTGGGATATTGGCGACGTACTGCTGGGCAAGGTCGATCACAACGGCGACCTGGGTGCCCAAGCCAGTTACAGCGGGAGCCTGACCGCCAGCCTGCCGCCGTTGAAGGACGGCAACTGGCGCATCATCGTCCGCCCCGACCTTTACAACGAAGTCTTCGAAGGCAAGATCAGCTACACCGCCACCGGCCTCAACCTGCCGCCCGGCGAAGCCAACAACCGTACCGCCTCGGGTTCGACGTTGCAAGTTTCGGTGCCGGTACTCGAAGTCGCCACCACCCTCTCGACCACGCTGTTGCCCGGCCAGTCGCGCCTGTACAAGGTCAGCGTCGCCGCCGGCGAAACCTTGCGCGCCACGCTCGATTCCTCGGTGGAGGAGGGCAGTAACGAGCTTTACATCCGCTATGGCGACATCCCCACCGGCTACGCCTTCGACGCCGCTTATACCACCCCGGTTGCCACCGACCAGCAGGCGCTGATCCCCAGCACCCAGGCCGGCGACTACTACATCCTGGTGCGTGCGCGTCCCGGTAGTACAGGGGTAAATTCGGGCGTTACAACTGCCGTGCCGATCACCCTGCGTGCCGACCTGCTGCCGCTATCCATCAGCAAGGTCACCCCTGACCAGGGCGGCACCGGCGACGACGAACATCGCTGGGTCACCGTCGACCTCTACGGCTCCCGCTTCAAGGCCGGCGCCCTGGTCAAACTGTCCCGTCCCGGCGTCTATGAGGCCGAGCCGGTGCGCTGGCAAGTACTGGATGCCACCCACATCCGCGCGATCTTCGACGAACGGCAGATGCCGCATGGCCTGTACGACGTCACCGTCATCAACCCGGATGGCGAGCGCGTCACCGAAGCCGCCCGCTACCTGGTCGAACGCGGCATCGAAGCCGATGTCGCGCTGGGCATCGGTGGCCCGCGTACCCTCACTCCGGGAGAGAACGGCGTCTACAGCGTCTCCCTGCAAAGCCTGACCAACGTCGATACGCCCTATGTGCGGTTCGACATCGGTACACCTGAAATGGGTCTCGCGGAAGATGTGCTGACCGGTATCAGCCTGCCTTACATCGTGTTTGGCAGTAATGTCGGTGGCCAGCCCAATGGCGTCACCCTAGACGCCGCCGGCAATACCCAAACCTATGGCGCGACACCGACCAGCGGCACGCCGCGTCCCGAAATTCCCTGGGCGCAACTCGACGGCACTCAAAATACCAGCGGCTTCAATCTCGCCCCCGGCTATGCCGTGGACCTCGCCGCCGGCGGCTTTGCTGGCCTGACATTCAACGTCCAGACATACCCCGGCCTGGCCGAGTGGATCGCCCACGACTTCGAAGGCCTGCGCGACAAGCTTTACGCACTTCACCCGGATTGGAAGGAGCAAGGCCTGCTCGATGGCGGCATCGACGACCTCGACAAGCTGATTGCGCCGGAAACAGGGCTCGCCGCCAAGTTCCGCGCCGTCGACAACGACGCAATGTTCCCGGTGCACCTCTCCAAACTCGAACGACTGGCCATGCCCTTCGAGTTCAACATCGCCGGCGCCGCCACCGCCTTGACGCGCGCCGAATTTGTTGCCGAACAGACCGCCCATGCCAAACAACTGCGTACCGCGATCCTGGCGGACGCCGATGCTCCCGCAAATCTGAGCACGCTGGCGACGGACGAAGCACAGTGGATCGACGGCTGGCTCGGCGCGCTTGAAGTCGCCGGGCTATTGCGGCCTCTTGACGAAGCACCGCCGATTCGCGACAACCCGCAGGTCGTCAGCCTCAACGCCACGCTAGCCACCGGCATCCTGCTGTCCCATGCCGGTGATACCTACCGCACCCAGGCCGACATCCTCGGCTTCTTCGCCCAGGTGCAAACCTGGTACGGCGACAGCGCCAGCTTTGCCGGCGACCCCAGCGCCATCAAAGTAGGCATCGATCACACCGAAATACGCCAAGGC
>MHZX01000031.1 GCA_001828935.1 Rhodocyclales bacterium RIFCSPLOWO2_02_FULL_63_24 | reverse complement strand
CAGCAGCGCCACCTTGGGTTCGAGGCCGAAGCGGCGCACTTCCTTGGCCGCCATCAGCGCGATCTCGGCGATCTGCTCGGCGGAAGGGTCGTCATTGACGTAGGTATCGCAGAGGAACAGCGTGTGCCGCGCCAGCAGCAGCATGTTCATCGCGGCGAAACACAGCGCGTCGGGCTCCAGCCCGATCACGTCATTGACGTGCTTGAGATGCTGTGCGTGGCGGCCGACCACCCCGCACAGCATGGCATCGACATAGCCGCGCTTGAGCAGCATGGCGCCGATCAGGGTCGGATCGGAGCGCAGCGCCTGCTTGGCGATGCCGGGCGTCACGCCCTGGCGCCCCATGATCTGGTGGTAGCCCTGCCACAGCTCCTTGTAGCGCGGATCGGAATCCGGGTTCACCACCTCGAAGTCGCGCCCCGCCGCCACGCGCAGACCGGCCTGTTCGATGCGCTTGCCGATCACCTCGGGACGCCCGATCACCACCGGCTGCGCCAGGCCTTCGTCGAGCACCGCCTGTACCGCGCGCAGCACGCGCTCGTCCTCGCCCTCGCAGTAGATGACGCGGCGCGGCGCCTTCTTCGCCGCGGCAAACACCGGCTTCATGACGAAGCCGGAGTGGTAGACGAAGCTGTTGAGCTTGTCGCGGTAGGCATCGAAATCGGCGATCGGCCGCGTCGCCACGCCCGACTCCGCCGCCGCCCTGGCCACCGCCGGGGCGATCTTGACGATCAGGCGCGGATCGAAGGGACGCGGGATCAGGTACTCGCGGCCGAAGGCCAGGCTCTCGCCGCCATAGGCCTGGGCGACCACGTCGGAGGCCTCAGCCTGGGCCAGTTCGGCGATGGCGCGCACCGCGGCGAGCTTCATCTGCTCGGTGATCGTCGTCGCGCCGGCATCCAGCGCACCGCGGAAAATGAAGGGGAAGCACAGCACGTTGTTGACCTGGTTCGGGTAGTCCGAGCGGCCGGTGGCGATGATGGCATCCGAGCGCACGCTCTTGACTTCCTCGGGCGTGATTTCCGGCGTCGGGTTGGCCAGCGCCAGGATCAGCGGGTTGGGCGCCATCTTCGCCACCATCGCCGGGCTGACCACGCCGCCGGCGGAGAGGCCGAGGAACACATCGGCACCCTCGATGACGTCGGACAGCGTGCGCGCCTCGGTCTGCTTGGCGTAACGGTCCTTGATCGGGTCCATCAACTTCTCGCGGCCGACATGGACCACGCCTTCGATGTCGGTGACCCAGATGTTCTCCACCCTGACGCCGAGATTGACCAGCAGGTCGAGGCAGGCCAGCGCCGCGGCGCCGGCGCCCGAAGTGACCAGCTTGACCTCCTCGATCTTCTTGCCGACCAGGGTCAGGCCGTTGAGGATGAAAGCCCCGACCACGATCGCCGTGCCGTGCTGGTCGTCGTGGAACACCGGGATCTTCATGCGCTCGCGCAGCTTGGCCTCGATGTAGAAGCACTCCGGCGCCTTGATGTCCTCCAGGTTGATGCCACCGAAGGTCGGCTCCATCGCCGCGATCATGTCGATCAGCTTGTCGGCGTCGGGTTCCAGCAGTTCGATGTCGAACACGTCGATGCCGGCGAACTTCTTGAACAGCACGCCCTTGCCTTCCATCACCGGCTTGGCCGCCAGCGGGCCTATATTGCCCAGGCCCAACACCGCCGTGCCGTTGGTCACCACGCCGACCAGGTTGGCGCGCGAGGTCAGGCGGCTGGCCATGTTCGGGTCGTCGACGATGGCGTTGCAGGCCGCGGCGACGCCCGGCGAGTAAGCCAGGGCCAGGTCGCGCTGGTTGGTGAGGCCCTTGGTCGGCACCACCGCGATCTTTCCCGGGGTGGGCCATTCGTGGTATTCAAGGGCGGCGGCGGAGAGGTTTTCTTGTTCGTTGGACATCGCGGATACCCGGCAGACAAAGGAATCGCGGAATTCTAGACCTCTCGGGCTGACAGCACCATTACGGAAATCCACGAGGAAGCCGCCGCTACTATGGCAAAATTTGGGCAAATCTTTCGTAAAGGGACACCATGAAGCGCGTCGTATTCAACCAAAAAGGCGGTGTCGGCAAAAGCACCATCACCTGCAACCTGGCCGCCATCGCCGCCGCGCGCGGCGCGCGTACGCTGGTGATCGACCTCGATCCGCAGGCCAATTCCACGCAATACCTGCTCGGCGCCGCGGCCCAGGACCTGGAGCTCACCGCCAACGAATTCTTCGACCAGATGCTGAGTTTCAAGCTGCGCCCGCTGCCGACCGAGGACTTCATCGCCGCGACGCCCTTCGAGAACCTGTCCATCCTGCCTTCCGGCCCGGCGCTGGAAGAACTGCAGGCCAAGCTCGAATCGCGCTACAAGATCTACAAGCTGCGCGAAGCCCTCGATGCCCTCGAAGGCTACGACGAAATCTGGATCGACACGCCGCCGGCGCTGCACTTCTACACGCGCTCCGCGCTGATCGCCGCCGACGCCTGCCTGATCCCCTTCGACTGCGACGAGTTCGCCCGCCGCGCGCTCTACAACCTGCTCGACAACGTGAACGAAATCCGCGCCGACCACAACGCCGGACTCGAAGTTGAAGGCATCGTCATCAACCAGTTCCAGGCCCGCGCCAGCCTGCCGCAACAAGTCGTCGCCGAACTGCGTGCGGAAGGCCTGCCGGTGCTGGCGTCCTTCCTCTCGTCCTCGGTGCGCATCAAGGAATCGCACCAGCAGGCCAAGCCGATGATCCATCTCGACCGCAACCACAAGGTCGCGCTGGAGTTCGGCGCGCTGTTCGACGAACTGGAGGCGGCGAAGAAGGCACGGGCCAAGGCGGCAGCGAAGAAGCGCGCCTGATCACCTGCCGGGCCGGCAAAATCCAACTTGCGCGTTTCGACATTGCGCCTACAATGGATACACATATCTGTGTATCCATAAGGGCGCCATCATGAACCTGAACATCGCACGTTGGGGCAATAGCCTGGCCCTGCGCATCCCCGCCGAATATGCGCGACGTATCGGCATCAAAGAAGGCGACAGCGTGGAGGCCGGTTTGACCGTGGATGGCGGGATCGCCATTCGTCCTGCGCGCTGGAACCGGAAGAGCTTCGCGCAGGAACTCGCGAAAACACGCGATGCCATGCCGATGGGGACATCGGTGATGGACGAGTTGCGACGTGGCGCACGTTACTGATGCTGTACGTCGATACCAGCGTGCTGGTCGCGCTGTATACGCACGAGGCAAAAAGCACCGATGTTTCGCGCTGGTACGCCGGGTGCACCGATGAACTTGTTTCCGCCGCATGGTGCGTTTCGGAGTTCGCCAGTGCCTTGGGCATCAAACAGCGTAGCGGCCAGATCGGCGAAGCCGAGGCTCAAATGTCATGGCGACAGTTCGAACGGATGTGCGCCGGCGATCTGTATCTGTTGCCGGTGGACCCCGTCACTTTCCATCGCGCGGCGATTCTGTCGCTCGACGTTGCGTCGGGTCTCCGCGCCGGCGATTCGCTGCATCTTGCCGTCGCCCTTGACGCGAAGGCCAAGGGCGTGGCGACGCTCGATGAAGTCATGGCGAAAAACGCGAAACGCCTGAAATTCAGGCTGATTGCGTTTTGACCAGAAATCAATTCATGCTCACCTTTTTATCGCTGATGATCCATCTCGACGGCAACCACAAGGTGGCGCTGGAGTTCGACGAACTGGAAGCGGCGAAGAGGCGCGCATGATCCCCGCCCTCGCGATCGGCATCGCCTTCGCCATCGTGCTGGCGGTGCTGTGGTCGCGCTATGTGCGCCTCAGGCGCGAGCGCTACATCCGCGACTTCGTGCTGCCCAAGGGCCTCTACGAGCGCTTGCGCAAGCGCCGCCCGGAGCTGGAAATGAAGGACTGCATGCTGGTCGCGCGCGGCCTGCGCAAGTTCTTCCTCGCCTACCTGAACTCGGGCAGGAAATTCGTCGCCATGCCCTCGCAGGTGGTCGACGATCTGTGGCATGAGTTCATCCTCTACACCAAGGCCTACGAGGCTTTCTGCAAGCAGGCCTTCGGTCAATTCCTGCACCACACACCGGCCGTCGTCCTTGGCCCCGAAAAGCGCGACAACGAAGGCCTGCGCCGCGTCTGGTGGTACGCCTGCAAGGAAGAGAACATCAATCCCGCGAATGCCCTGCGCCTGCCCCTGCTGTTCGCCCTCGACGCCAAGCTCGGCATCGCCAACGGCTTCGTTTATTCGCCCGACTGCAAATCCTCGCGCGGCGGCAGCGGCAACGGCAACGTACATTGCGGCACCGACTTCAGCGACAGCTCGGTGGATGGCGGCACGGACGGATTCGGCGACAGCAGCAGCGATGCCGGGAGCGCGGGCGGAGATGGTGGCGGCGATGGCGGGGGTGGTTGCGGTGGGGGTGGCGACTGATCGCCGTTACCTGCCCGCGAAACGGTGTCCCAGGTACGCAAAGCGCAGCAGCGCCGACTCTTGCCGGTGCCTACCGCGAGGCCGCGCCGGGTCTCGCCCCGGCAGGCGACCTACTTTCTTGTTCGCGCAAGAAAGTAGGCAAAGAAGCGCTCCCCGCCTCCCCGGCCCTGCGGGCGGAGGGCTCGCCGGAGTCTCGCCCGTTCGCTCGGCGCACGGCCAAGCAGTTGGCCGTGCGAAACCCCGCGCTCACCCCTCGCTGCGGAAGGCCCGCCGGGCCGGTCGCTAAACTCGCTACGCTCGGACAACGCGACCGGAAACCTCCCGGCGAACCTTCCTCGCTCGGCGGGTCAGAGGGGAATGAAAACCGTCGCGCGTGGTGGAACGTGCCGAAAACAAAGGCGAAGCTGACCCATTATCGGCATTTGCTGGCATTCAGCACCTCGACCGCAACCATCTTTCCAGCCGCGTCAAAGTCCAGGACGATGCCTGGCTGGATCTCCTCCGACTCGATGATTTTGCTGTCGGTCAGCCGCACATACAGCGCGTCGGCTTCCGGGTCGTACTCGATTTTCATAGCTTGCCTTTCATGGTGCGGTCAAAGAAGACCGTAACGACATAGGGCGGGGTTTTGGCTGGGCCGTGGTCTCGGCAATCCATTCGGGGCGGATTTCGCGTTCCCGAATAGCTTCCTCCGCCTGCTTGCTCAGGCTGTAATTCATGTCAGCAGTCTAGCCGGAAAGCGGCTAAGAATGCCCGCGCCAAGGCGGCGACGAAGAAACCCGCCGAGGATTTTCGCCGTGAATCGCCGTGGTAGCAGCGCCGACTCTCTGACTTCGCTTCCGAGGCCGCCTGCTGGGGCGAGACCCGGCAGGCGGTGCGAGTGAGTGAGTGCCGAAAACAAATGCGAAGCCGACCCTAATCGCTTAATGAAGCCGGCCGGCGTGACGGGCTGGCGAGTGTGCAACCGGCGCATTGTCTGTGCCGCTTACGCTTTATCTTCAGGGCGAGCAACCAAGGTTTCCATGCGGACACCCAATGCGTCGGCAATCCGCGCAATGTTGCAAATCGAGATGTTGCGCTGGCCCCGCTCGACCGAACTGATGTAGTTGGGATGCAGGTCGGCAGCTTCGGCCACGTTCTCTTGGGTCAGCTTTTTCTCCAGTCGGATGCGCCGCATGTTCGTTGCGAAAAGCTGCTGTGCTCCACACTTTTGGGTTGGGTTGTGCATGCCCGGAGTTTTTCCGAGCAGGCCAATTCAATCCACACACTTTGAGTTTGGTTTGCGTTACATTGGCTACCTCGGAGGGATAGGCCTACAGCATTGCCGGAGTGCCTATCAAGGTTTTACCTTTCACATAACAGCGCTTGAGGTGACGGCAATGAGTTGGGAAATCTACGAAAAATCGGAGGACAAGGACGGCGTGAAAGAGTGGTCCTTATTTATCGTAATGAAGGGCGATCAACCCAGGAACAGCGTGCGCAATCCATTTAAGAAGGGCTACTGGTTCTTTGGTAAAGACGGTGGCGACCCCGCAGGCCAGATGTTATATGAAGAGGGATTGAGGGAAGCCGAGGCGGAAGTTAAACGGCTGAATCGACTATCAGTGTTGCCGCTTCGGTAGCGAAAGCGGCAAAGGTCTCCGGAATCAAGAAGAACAGGATGCTGAACGATGCAGCCAGATGGAATCGAGATAAAGAGCGTGTCAGGAATTCAGCCGAACGGCTTCGGATTTGTCTTCGTCGTGGTGTCACACGCGACGGTTTTCCTTCCCCTCTGCACCGCCGAGCGAGGAAGGTTCGCCGGGGGCAGTCCGGTCGCGTTGTCCGACGACGGCCGCTTTTTGGCCGGCTAGTTTAGCGGCCGGCCCGGCGGGCCTTTCGCAGCGAGGGGTGAGCGCGGGGTTTCGCACGGCCAACTGCTTGGCCGTGCGCCGAGCGAACGGGCGAGACTCCGGCGAGCCCTCCGCCCGCAGGGCCGGGGCGGCGGGGAGCGCTTCTTTGCCTACTTTCTTGCGCGAACAAGAAAGTAGGTCGCCTGCCGGGGCGAGACCCGGCGCGGCCTTGGACGCGAAGCCAGAGAGTCGGTGCTGGTGGTACGGCGTGCAACAGGAAACTCAGCTCTGGATTCCCGCCTTCGCGGGAATGACACAGCGTAGAAAGTCGGCGCTGGCGGTACGCCGACCTCAGTCCCGCTTCTCCGGAATCAGCATCTCCGCCACATTCACCCGCCCCGGGTTGTAGGCATTGACCGCATGCTCGCTCGGCCAGCCCAATGCCAGACCGCACAGCAGCTTGTGGTTGGGCGGCACCTCGAAGGCCTCGCGCACGGGCCCGGCCCAGGTGGCGAGCGCGCCTTCGGCGCAGGTGCCGAGGCCGCGCGCCTGCGCCGCGAGCATCAGCGATTGGAGCAAGATGCCGGCGTCGAGGATGGAGTAGGCGCCCAGCTCCTGCCGCACGAAAACGAACAGCGCGACGGGCGCGCCGAAGAACTCGAAATTGCGCCGCATCTGGCGACTGCGCGCGGCGCTGTCCTCGCGGGCGATGCCGAGCGTGGCATAGAGGCCGAAGCCGGTCGCCCGGCGGCGTGGCGTGAGTTCCGCGGGATATTCGATGCGCGTATCGAAATCGCCGTCGGGCAGGGCCTCGCGCGTCAGCAGCGCGCCCAGCTTGTCGAGCGGGCCGCCGCTCGGTGCCTTGGTCGCGGCGTCATAGCGGGCCAGCAACTGCGCCTTGATCTGTTCCTTGAGGGCACCGGAGGCGACCGCGATCTTGTAGGGCTGCGTGTTCGACCAGCTCGGCGCCCAGCGCGCATCGTCGAGGATGGCGTCGACCAGTGCCGCAGGCACTTCCCTGGCAGAAAAATCCCGGATGCTGCGCCGGCTGCGCAGCAAGCGGGCCAGCGTCTGGGTATCGTCGCTTTCCGGCATGGTCGGGTCTCCCTCTGACATGGCGGTGAGTTTGCGCCCGGGCTAGGGCGCCATGGTCGGCACGATCCAGCCGTCGCGTAGTGCAATGGAGCGCGAGCGCAGCAGTTCGTCGAGCAGCCACCGGGCGAATTCGGCGTCGGTAAAGCCCAGCATGCTCTGGTTGATGGTATCGAAGAAGGGCACGCTCTTCAGGTAGGCCGGCAACTCGTCTTCGCGCAGGCGCTGCAGGTCGAGCAGGTTGAAGGTGAAGCAGGCGCGCACGGCGTTGCGGCCGACGCGCGTGCTGTCGGCTTCGAAGGATTCAAGGCGGCGCCAGGCGCGGACCATGGCGGCATCGAAGTCGGCGAAAGGCGCGCCATGGCCGGGGATGACGACATCGACATCGAGCCGGCCGATCATTTCGAGCGTGCTGCGGGTCGCCGGCAGGGCATCCTTCCTGCCGAATATTTCGCCGAAGATGATGCCGAAGCCGTCCTGCCAAAGCGCGTCGCCGGAAATCAGGAGGCGCTGCGCAGGGCAATGGAAGACCAGCGCCTCCATGTCGTGGCCGGGCGCCGCCAGCGCCTGCCAGAGCAGCCCGCCCATTTCGAATTCGCTGTTGGCCTCGATCACCGCGTCGTGCGCGAAGCGGTCGCCGCGCTGCTTCGCGGCGTCGAGCAGCAGGGCATCGGTATCCCAGTCGCGGACCATGCGCTCGATGCCGGCGGGAATCGCGATGCTGCAGCCGAAAGCCGCCTGCAGCGCGGCGTTGCCGCCGATGTGGTCGGAATGCGAATGGGTGTTGACGATGCGGCGCAGCGCCGTCGGAGCACGCCGTACGGCGAGCGCCGACTTTACGAGGGCGACGGTCTGCGGCGCGTGGCCGACGTAGCCGGTATCGACCAGGGTCGCCGCCTCGCCCTCGAACAGCAGCACGTTGTTCGACGACAGCCAGCCGCGTTCGAGAACCTGGATCGAGTCGGGGAGCTTCATCAGTCCTTGCGATTGCAGGCCAGGTCGGCGTCCGGATCGAGCCGGCGGCGGCGCTGCGCCACCGCAGCGAGAATCAGGCGCCGCTCGTCGTCGCCGGCATTGGCCCAGCGCGCGATCTCTTCGATGCTGCGCAGGCAGCCGGCGCACAGGCCATCTTCCATCCTGCAGACATTGATGCAGGGCGAAACCACCGCATTTGCGCCGGCCTGCCCGGTCACGCCGGCTGGGCGGCCCGCATGGCGCGCCGGGCGATGACGGCGCGCGCCACGCGCGAGGCCGGTTCGCGCTTGAGCTGCTTGGAAATCCAGACGCCGGTATCTACCAGCGCGTCGAGGTCGATCCCGGTATCGATGCCGAGCCCGGTCAGCAGCCAGACCACGTCCTCGGTCGCGACATTGCCCGAGGCGCCGACGGCATAGGGGCAGCCGCCGAGACCGGAAACGGAACTGTCGAAAATGCCGATGCCCATTTGCAGCGAGGCGTAGATGTTGGCCGTCGCCATGCCAAAGGTATCGTGATAATGGCCGGCGATTTTTTTCAAGGGGACGCGGCGCGCCACGGCCTCGATCATGTCCTTGGTGCGCTCCGGCGTGCCGGCGCCGATGGTGTCGCCCAGGCTGATTTCATAGCAGCCCATGTCGATCAGTGCCTGCGCCACGTCGGCCACCGCCAGCGGCATCACTTCGCCCTCATAGGGACAGCCGAGCACGCAGGAAACGTAGCCGCGCACCTTGATTTCGGCCGTCTTGGCGGCTTCGACGATGGGCCGGAAGCGCTCCAGCGATTCGGTGATCGAGCAGTTGATGTTCTTCCGTGAGAAGGATTCGGAAGCGGCGCCGAACACCGCGACCTCCTTCGCGCCGGCTGCCAGCGCGGCCTCGAAGCCCTGCATGTTGGGCGTCAGCACCGGATAGGCGACGTCGGGCAGCTTCTCGATCGCGGCGAAGACATCGGCGTTGTCGGCCATCTGCGGCACCCACTTGGGCGAGACGAAGGCCGTCGCCTCGATGCTCTTGAGGCCGGCTTTGCCCAAGCGGCGGATCAGTTCGACCTTGATCTTGGTCGACACGGGGGTCTTCTCGTTTTGCAGGCCGTCACGCGGGCCGACTTCGACGATGCGTACTTTGCTGGGGAGGGTCATCCGGATTCACGACTGTTTGTTGCCAGGCTCGAATTCTACTAGCTCGGCTCCATCGCTCACTTGTTCGCCGACATTGTAAAGAAACGCTTTTATGGTACCGGCCGTCGGCGCGGCGATCGTATGTTCCATTTTCATGGCTTCGAGAATCAGCAGGGGCGCACCCTTCTCGACTTTGGCGCCGACCTCGACGATCAGCGCGATGACCTTGCCCGGCATCGGCGCCGTCAGCCCACCCTCGGCGCCGCCGCCGCTGCCGGCGTGGAACAGCGGGTCGATGGCGGCGAAGACAAAGCAGACGCCGTCGATGAAGACATGGCGCTTTTCGTTGGCCGAGACCACGGTGACGTTGATGCGGCGGCCGCCGAGATCGACGCGCAGTTCGCCGCTGGCGGTGAAGCGGCCGGCGGCCGTGGTGCTCTGGCCCTCGAATTCGAGCGCGAAGCTGTCGCCGGCATAGCGTGCGCTGACGACTTTTTCGGTCTCGCCGGCGCGCAGTTTGATCTCGCGCCGCGCCGCGCCATTCAGGCGCCAGCCGTCGCGCGCATGCCAGGGCGAGTGTGGATCACTGCTCGCACTGGCATCGGCGGCGGCGTATTGCTGGTCGCGAATCAGTTCGCCCAGCGCGACGACCAGCCAGGCTTCGGCCGGCGGCGCGACCGATTCCGGAAACAGGAAGGCGCGCTCGCGCTCGATCAGCCCGGTGTCGAGATCGGCCTGGGCAAAGGCCGGACAGGCCACCAGGCGCGAGAGGAAACCGATGTTGTTGGCAACGCCGACCACGCGATAATCGGCCAATGCTTGCAGCATGCGCGCCAGGGCGCGTTCACGCGATTCGTCCCAGACGATCAGCTTGGCGATCATCGGGTCATAGTGCGGCGAGATTTCGTCGTCCTGCTCGACGCCGGTATCGACCCGCACATTAAGGGTTTCCGCCGGCGGCGCGAGGTGGATCAGGCGGCCGACGGACGGCAGGAAGCCCTTGTCCGGATCCTCGGCATAAATCCGCGCTTCCAGCGCGTGGCCGCGGATCGCGAGCTGTTCCTGGCGCAGCGGCAGCGCCTCGCCAGCGCCGACTTTCAACTGCCACTCGACCAGGTCGAGGCCGGTGATCATTTCCGTCACCGGATGTTCGACCTGCAGCCGCGTGTTCATTTCCATGAAGTAGAACGTGCCGTCCTGGTTGGCGATGAACTCGACGGTGCCGGCACCGACGTAGCCGACCGCCTGCGCCGCATCGACGGCGGCCTTGCCCATCGCCGCGCGGCGCTCGGGCGGCATGTTGGGCGCCGGCGCTTCTTCCAGCACTTTCTGGTGGCGGCGCTGCACCGAACAATCGCGCTCGAACAGATAGACGCAGTTGCCGTGGCTGTCGCCGAAGACCTGGATCTCGATGTGGCGCGGGCGCTGCAGGTATTTCTCGATCAGCACGTGATCGTCGCCGAAGGAGGATGTCGCCTCGCGCTTGCAGGAGGCCAGGGCGTCGAGAAATTCCTCGCTCTTGTGCACGGCGCGCATGCCCTTGCCGCCGCCGCCCGCCGCGGCCTTGATCAGCACCGGGTAGCCGATCCCGTCGGCCTGTTGCCTGAGGAAATCCGGCTCCTGCTTGTCGCCGTGATAGCCGGGAGTCAGCGGCACGCCGGCTTTTTCCATCAGCTTCTTGGCTTCGGACTTGGAGCCCATGGCGCGAATCGCCGACACCGGCGGGCCGATGAAGACGATGCTGTTGGCGCTGCAGGCCTCGGCGAATTCCTCGTTCTCGGAGAGGAAGCCGTAGCCGGGATGGATCGCCTGGGCGCAGGTGGCCAGCGCGGCGCCGATGATCTTGTCCACCACCAGGTAGGATTCCCGCGGCGGCGGCGCGCCGATGCAGACGGCTTCGTCGGCCAGGCGCACATGCCGTGCGCCGGCATCGGCCTCGGAATACACGGCGACGCTACGGATGCCCATGCGCCGCGCGGTCTTGATGACCCGGCAGGCGATTTCGCCACGGTTGGCGATCAGTATTTTCGTGAACATGGTTTCAGCCCTGGGCAATCCAGCTCGGTTTGCGTTTTTCGAGGAAGGCGCTCATGCCTTCACGGCCTTCGCGCGAGGCACGCATGCGGGTGATGCGTTGCGCAGTGTCTTCGACGACCTCGGGCGACAGCGGCTTCCAGGCCACGGCTGCGATCAGCGCCTTGCACTCGGCCATCGCCCCCGGCGCGTTTTTCAGCAGCGTATCGACGATCTCGCCGACGGCCTCGTCGAGCGCGGCATGGTCGGCCACCATTTCGTGCAAAAGGCCGATGCGGTAGGCCTCGGCCGCCGAAAAGCGCTCCGCCGTCAGCATGTAGCGCCGCGCGTAGCGCTCGCCAATGGCGGCGACGACGTGCGGGCTGATCACGGCGGGAATCAGGCCGAGCTTGACTTCGGTCAGCGAGAACTCGGCATCGAAGGTGGCGATCGCCACGTCGCAGCAGGCCACCAACCCGACGCCACCGCCGTAGGCCGCGCCCTGGACGCGGGCGATGGTCGGCTTCGGGCATTGCGCCAGCGTGCGCAGCATCTCGGCCAGCGCGCGCGAATCGCGCAGGTTCTCTTCGCTGCTGTAGGCGGCGGCACGCTTCATCCAGTTGAGGTCGGCGCCGGCGCAGAAGCTTTTGCCGGTGCTCGAAATCACCAGCACGCGCACGGCGGGTTCGGCCGCCATCAGGTCGATCGCCGCCGACAGTTCGCCGATCAGCGCGTCGTCGAAGGCGTTGTGCCGCTCGGGGCGGTTGAGCGTGATGATGCCGACGCCGGCATCGATTTCGGTAAGTATGTTGTTGTACATGGGACTCCCTCTTTTTTATCCGCAGATTTCGCAGATGAACGCAGATTAAAAACAATCTGCGAAATCTGCAGACTGCCTTTACATACGGAACACGCCGAACTTGGTCGGCAGGATGGGCGCGTTGAGCGACGCCGAAATACCCAGGCCCAGGGTGCGCCGGGTCTGCGCCGGGTCGAGAATGCCGTCGTCCCAGATGCGCGCCGTGGCGTAGTAGGGATGGCCCTGGGTCTCGTACTGGGCGCGGATCGGGGCGCGGAAGCTCTCTTCGTCTTCCTTGCTCCATTCCTTGCCGGCGGCCTCCATGCCGTCGCGCTTGATGGTGGACAGCACCGAGGCGGCCTGCTCGCCGCCCATCACGCTGATCCGCGCATTGGGCCACATCCAGAGCATGCGCGGGCTGTAGGCGCGGCCGCACATGCCGTAATTGCCGGCGCCGAAGCTGCCGCCGATGATCATGGTGAACTTCGGCACCTGCGCCGTCGCCACGGCCGTGACCATTTTCGCGCCGTCCTTGGCGATGCCACTGTTCTCGTACTTGCGGCCGACCATGAAGCCGGTGATGTTCTGCAGGAACAGCAGCGGGATGCCGCGCTGGGCGCAGAGCTCGATGAAGTGTGCGCCCTTCTGCGCCGATTCGCCGAACAGGATGCCGTTGTTGGCGACGATGCCGAGAGGATAGCCGTGCAGCCGGGCGAAGCCGGTGACCAGCGTGGTGCCGTAGCGCGACTTGAACTCATCGAAGCGCGAACCGTCGACCAGGCGGGCGATGACTTCGCGCACGTCGTAGGGCTTCCTGGTATCGACGGGGATCACGCCCCACAGCTCGCTCGGGTCGTAGAGCGGTTCCTCGGGCGTGGCGATATCCAGCGAAACCGGCTTCTGCCAGTTGAGGTTGCCGACGATGCGGCGCGCGATGGACAGCGCATGGTGGTCGTTTTCAGCGAGGTGGTCGCAGACGCCGGAGATGCGCGTATGCACGTCGCCGCCGCCGAGATCTTCGGCGCTGACCACTTCGCCCGTCGCGGCCTTGACCAGCGGCGGGCCGCCGAGAAAGATGGTGCCCTGGTTCCTGACGATGACCGACTCGTCGGACATCGCCGGCATGTAGGCGCCGCCCGCGGTGCAGGAACCCATGACAATGCCGATCTGGGGAATGCCGAGCGCCGACATGTTGGCCTGGTTGTAGAAGATGCGGCCGAAGTGGTCGCGGTCGGGAAACACCTCGTCCTGGGTCGGCAGGTTGGCACCGCCGGAATCGACCAGGTAGATGCAGGGCAGGCGATTCTGCAGCGCTATTTCCTGCGCGCGCAAATGTTTCTTCACGGTCAGCGGGAAGTAGGAGCCGCCCTTCACCGTCGCGTCGTTGGCGACGATCATGCACTCGACTCCCTGCACCCGGCCGATGCCGGTGACCACGCCGGCCGAGGCGACATCGCCGCTGTACATGCCCAGCGCCGCCAGTGCAGAAAATTCGAGAAAGGCCGCGCCGGGATCGAGCAGGGCATTGATGCGCTCGCGCGGCAGCAGCTTGCCGCGCGCCTTGTGCTTGGCAGCCGTCTCCGGCGAGCCGCCGCCGGAAACCGCAATGGTTTTCTCGCGCAGGTCGGCGACCAGCGCGCTCATCGCTGCCGCGTTGGCCTTGAACTCCTCGCTGCGCGTGTTGAGTTTGGATTTGATGACGGACACTAGAATCCTCCCGTGGCAAGCCACTTCTCGATTTGCGGCAGACGGTCGACACCCCAGAAGGGCTCGCCATCGACCACGATATAGGGTGCGCCGAACATGCCCTTGGCAATCGCGGCATCGGTTTCCTGCTTCAGGCGATCCTTGATTTCCGGCGTGGCGATGGCCGTGGTGAAGGCATCGCGATCGATGCCGAGCCGATCGACGATCTCCAGCACCACGTGCAGCTCGCTGATGTCGCGGCCGTCGACCCAGTAGGCGCGGAACACGGCGTGGGCATACTCCCTGGCCTTGGCGCAATCCTGTCCGTGCAGCCAGTAGTAGCCGCGCGCGGCAGCCAGCGTGGCGATCGGAAACTTCGGCGGGAACTTGTAGGGAATGCCGAGGTAGCGCGCCGAACGATCGAAGTCGCGCTTGCTGTACTCGCCCTTGAGCGGGATGGTGATCAAGAGCGGCATGTTCGAAGCCTTGAACGCGGCGCCGAGCATCATCGGCCGCCACTTGACCTTGCGCCCGTGTTTCGCCGCGAGTTCGTCGATCAATTCGCTGGCGAGGTAGGAATAGGGAGAGGAAAAATCGAACCAGAACTCGATGGGGTCTTTCGCGTCTGTCATCATTTTTCTCCTGTTCCCCAGCCGACCAGCGGATGGCCGGGCATCAGTTGATAAGGGTGCTGCCAGCCGGGCAGCGCGGCGATGCGCGCCGACCAGTCGCGGAGGTTCGGGTAGTCGTTCCAATCCACGCCGAT
>MHZX01000030.1 GCA_001828935.1 Rhodocyclales bacterium RIFCSPLOWO2_02_FULL_63_24 | reverse complement strand
AGAAGCCGTTCATCTTGCCCTGGTGCATGCGCTCGAACATCGCCAGCACGTCATAGGCGGCATCCTTCTTCGGCAGCCACTCGTAACCGTAGTCGTTCTTGTCGGTCGCGGCAGCCCCGTACCAAGCCTTCTGCAGGCTGGTGAACCACTTCGGGAAGTTCTGCGGGAAGTTCATCTGGTTCGGCCGCAGCGCCTTCGGTGTGCGCTTCTCCAGATAAGTCTTGCGATCGACGTCGGCATCGGTCGGCGCCAACAGGTAGCCGGGCAACACTTCCGAGTAGAGGCACATGTCGGTGATGCCCTGCACGTTGGCGTGGCCGCGCAGCGCGTTGATGCCGCCGCCGGCCATGCCCATGTTGCCGAGCAGCAGCTGGATCAGGGCCATGGTGCGGATGTTCTGCGAGCCGACCGAATGCTCGGTCCAGCCCAGCGCATAACAAATCGTCATGGTCTTGTCGGGCGCCGATGTCTCCGCCATCATTTCGCAGATCTTGAGGAAGGCGTCCTGCGGCGTGCCGGTGGTCTTGCTCACCAGTTCCGGCGTGTAGCGGCTGTAGTGCTTCTTCATCAGCTGGAACACGCAGTTCGGGCTTTGCAGGGTCGGATCGACCATCGCAAACCCGTCCTTGCCCATCTGGTATTTCCAGGTGTCCTTGCCGTAGCTGCGCTTTTCGGCGTTGTACCCGGAGAACAGGCCGTCGTCGAACTTGAAGCCTTCGTCGATCAGGAACGCGGCGTTGGTGTAGTTCTTGACGTACTCGTGATGGATCTTGTCTTTCGACAGCAGGTAGTTGATGACGCCGCCGAGGAAGGCGATGTCGGAACCGGCGCGAATCGGCGCGTAGAAGTCGGAAACGGCGGCGGAACGCGTGAATCGCGGGTCGACCACGATCAGCTTGGCCTTGCGGTCCTTCTTCGCTTCGATCACCCATTTAAAGCCGCAGGGATGCGCTTCGGCAGCATTGCCGCCCATGACGATCACCAGGTCCGAATTCTTCAGATCGACCCAGTGATTGGTCATTGCACCACGCCCAAATGTCGGACCCAGACTGGATACCGTGGGGGCGTGTCAGATGCGTGCTTGCGTGTCGAGTGCGACGACTCCGAGGTTGCGCAGAACCTTGACCGTCAGGTAGCCGGCTTCGTTGCCGGCGGCCGACGAGGCGAGGAAACCCGTGGTGTTCCAGCGGTTGACCGTGACGCCGGCGGCATTCTTCTCGATCAGGTTGGCGTCGCGGTCTTTTTTGACGTGGACCGCGATGCGGTTGATGGCGTCATCCCAGGAGATGCGCTTCCATTCGCTGCTGCCGGCTTCGCGCACTTCGGGGAATTTGAGCCGGTTCGGGCTCTTGACCATGTCGAGCAGGCCGGCGCCTTTCGGGCACAGCGTGCCGCGATTGACGGGATTATCCGGATCGCCCTCGATGTGGATGATGTCCGCTTTCGCGTTCTTGGACTTGTCGCCCGTGGTGTAGATCAACACCCCGCAACTGACCGAGCAGTAGGGGCACATGTTGCGGGTTTCCGTGGCGCGGGCGAGCTTGAAGCTGCGCACCTCGGCCAGGGCCGATGTTGGCGAGAATCCCATCAGTGCGATGGAAGACCCGCTCAGACCGGCGCCGCAGACCTTGAAGAACTGCCGCCGTGTGACTTGCATTGTTTGTCTCCTCCTTGTTTGTGTACTGGCTCGCCTGGATCGACGCGGGCCAGCCCGGTTACAACGCAAGTTCTACGCCAATCCAATACTCATAACAGACTCAAATACTTACCGCATTGCAGCAAGTTTCATTGGACAAAATGTCCAAGACATATTGGAGCCATGGGACATTTTGTCGCGCGATCAAACGCCGATTGCCAAGCTTCGTCGAATTGACGATGATTGCCGGCATAAGAGAAAAAGGGGAGAGACTTGGATTCCGTTCCTGCGGTGGCAACGGTCGAACTTTCGCCGTGGCAGCATCAATCGGTGCTGGTGGTCGACGACGAACCGGGCATGGTCAGTTTTCTGCACCGTTCCCTGGCGCAGCGTTGCGGCTGGGTGGCCGCCGCCGGCAGCGTCGAGGAAGCCGCGGAGCTCCTCAATCGTCGCCACTTCGACCTTATCGTGCTCGACATCGCGCTGCCCGGGCGCTCGGGCGTCGAGTGGCTGCACCAGTTGCGTGACCAGGGCTTCGTCGGCGACGTGGTGCTGATGACCGCTTACGCCGACCTCGAAACGGCGATCGATGCGCTGCGCGCCGGCGCCGCCGATTTCCTGCTGAAGCCGTTCTCGGTGGCGCAGATGCTGAACGCGGTGAAGCGCTGCTTCGAGCGTTCTTCGTTGCGTCGCGAGAATTTCGTGCTGCGCCGCGAGCTGGATCAGCGCGACGACAGCGTCGAGGGCATGATCGGCAACTCGGCCTCGATCCGCGATGTCTGCGCCCGCATCAAGCGCATCGCGCCGACCCCGTCCACCGTGCTGATCCACGGCGAATCGGGCACCGGCAAGGAACTCGCGGCGCGCGCATTGCATCGCATGAGTCCGCGCGGCAGCGGGAAAAATGCAGGCCCTTTCGTGCCGATCAACTGCGCCGCGATTGCCGAAGAACTGATCGAGTCCGAGTTGTTCGGTCACGTCAAGGGCGCATTTACCGGCGCCGCTGCGGGCCGCGAGGGCCTCTTCTATTACGCCCGCGGCGGCACGCTGTTTCTCGACGAAATTTCCGAACTGCCCTTGCCGCTGCAGGCCAAGTTGTTGCGCGTACTGGAGGAGCGCAAGGTGCGCCCGGTGGGCTCGGAGCAGGAAGTGCCGGTGGATGTGCGCGTGGTCGCCGCGACCAATCGCGACCTGGTAAAGGAAGTTGCAGCGGGACGGTTTCGTCGCGATCTGTATTACCGCCTGCAGGTGGTCGAGGTGCTGCTGCCGCCCTTGCGCGAGCGGATCGACGACCTGCCGGATCTGGTCGAGTATTTCATCGCGCAACTGACGCCGCGTCTCGGTGTGGCGGAACTCGCGCACGACGAGGAGGCGCTGGCGCGCCTGGCGCGCTACAGCTGGCCGGGAAATGTGCGGGAACTGAAGAACCTGATCGAGCGTTCGTTGATCCTTGGTTACTTCGCCGACGATTTTGCGCAGGATGAGGAGGAAGCTGCCGCAGCCGGTCAGGGAGCTTCCCTCGGCGTGTCGCCAGCGCCGACTGCCGGGGATACCGCCTCCGACTGTGCCGGCGGCACGGCTCTTGAGCCGGGGGGCGAAGAGTCGCTTGCCGCGATCGAGCGGCGCCACATTCTCGGTGTGCTGGAAACCTGCAAGGGCAACAAGTCGGAGGCGGCGCGACGGCTCGGCGTCTCGCGCAAGACGCTGGAGCGCAAGTGCGCGGTGTGGGGGGTCTAGCGATTTTCGCCCGCCTGCGCGCGCGCTTTCACGGCTCCCTGCGCTTCAAGCTGCTGGCGCTGGCGCTCGGTCCTTTGCTGGTTGCCGCGCCGATCTTGATCGGTATCCTCGCTGCCTGGGGTGCGGTGTACTACGATCGTCTGCTGATCACCAAGATCCAAAGCGACCTGGCCGTTGCCCACGGCTATTTCGAGCAGGTCAAGGAAGGAGTCGGTCGTCGCGTCGACACCCTGGCCGGGTCCGAGCGCCTTGCCCGTGCGTTGCGCGAGCGGCCGGGGCCGGCGGCGCTGGGCGACCTGCTGCGCGAGATGCGGCAGCAGCTCGGGATCGATTTCCTGATCCTGCTCGACAGCAATGGCCGGGTGCGCGCCGCCAGCGGCGGACCGGCACCGGGCAGCGGCTATACGGATTGGGAAGTCGTGCGCCGCGCACTGGCCGGTCATGCCGAAACCGAGGTGGATATCCTGGAGGCCTCCCAGCTTGCCGCCATCGATCCGGCGCTGACGGAAAAGGCCCGCACCCCGCTGATCGCCACGCGCAACGCGCAAGCCACGCAGCGCAACGAAGAAACGCGCGGCATGGTGATGCACGCCGCGGCCCCGATCGCCTCCGCGGCGCGTGAAGGCGGCGCCAGCGCCGGCGTGCTGGTGGGCGGATTGCTGCTCAACAAGAACCTTGAGTTCGTCGATCGCATCAACGACATCGTCTATCCAGAAGGCGCGCTGCCGCTAGGCAGCGTCGGCACCGCGACACTGTTTCTCGACGACGTGCGCATCGCCACCAACGTGCGCCTATTCGAGAACGTGCGCGCCATCGGCACCCGCGTTTCGGCCGCCGTGCGACATACGGCGCTCGATCTGGGCCGGACCTGGCTGGATCGCGCCTTCGTGGTGAACGACTGGTATGTCTCCGCCTACGAGCCCATCATCGACAGCCGCGGCAGGCGAGTCGGCATGCTCTACGTCGGTTTTCTCGAAGCCCCTTTTCAACAGGCGCGGCAATTGGCGTTGGCGGCGGTGGCCCTGCTGTTCGTCCTCACGGTGATAGTCGCCGCGTTTGTTTCGCTGCGCCTGGCGCGGCATGTTTCGCAGCCGGTGGAACGCATGCACGGCACCATGAGCGCCATCGAGGCCGGCCAGACCGAGGCGCGCGTTGGCACCCATTTGCCGGAACTTGGCGAGGCGGACGAACTGGCCGAGCTCGCCGCCCACTTCGATCGCTTGCTCGACCGTCTTGCGCTGCAAACCGAAGCGTTACATCGCTGGGGCAGCGAACTCGACACCAAGGTCGCGGAGCGCACCCAGGAACTGGCGGCCGCCAACCAGACGCTGCGCTCGGCGCAGCAGCGGCTGGTGATGTCGGAAAAGCTCGCCGCGATCGGCCAGTTGGCCGCCGGCGTGGCGCACGAGATCAACAATCCGGTGGCCGTGATCCAAGGCAATCTCGACGTGCTGCGGGAAACCCTGGGCGACGCGGCGGAACCGGCGATGGCCGAGATTCGCTTGATCCAGGATCAGGTGTTCCGCATCCGTCTGATCGTCACCAAGCTGCTGCAGTTCGCGCGACCGGCTGAATTCGTCGGCTATCTGGAGCCGGTGCGCCTCGATCAGGTGGTGCAGGACAGCCTGGTCCTGGTGGCGCACCAGATGAAAAAGACCAGCGTCGAGGTGATCCAGGAAATGCATGCGACGCGGCCGGTGACGATCAACCGCAACGAATTGCAGCAGGTGCTGATCAATTTGATTGTGAACGCGTTGCAGGCGATGCCGGAAGGCGGCACCTTATTGCTGGCCAGCGGCGACCGCGAGGAGGGTGGCATCAAGGGCGGCTTCGTCGCCGTGGGCGACAGCGGCCCCGGCATCGCGCCGGAAATCCGCGAGCGATTGTTCGATCCCTTCTTCACCACCAAGACCAGCGACGGTACCGGCCTGGGCCTGTGGGTCAGCCTCGGCCTTGTTCAGCGGTATGGTGGCCGGATCGATGTTGCCAGCCCGCAAAGCGGAATCCCTGGCATGCAAAGCGCCAGCCCGCAAAGCGGAATCTCTGGCATGCAAGGCACGGGTCGGTCGACCGGTGGCACGGTATTTACCGTGTGGCTGCCCAACGAGACGCAAGCAGAAGTGTCGACGGCCTGACTCTCACTCTCTCAGCCGCCGGATCCGCCGAAGCGCTTCACTATTTCCGCTGCCGGAATATAGCCGCCGACCCGTTCACCGCTGGCGAAAAAGATCGCCGGCGTGCCATTGATGCGCATTCTGCTGCCCAGTTGCGCCGATTTGTTCAGGCCGGCGACATCGCACTTGGCGGGCATGGCAGGCGGCGCTTTGCCGGCGGTCATCCAGTCGGTCCAGGCTTTGGCCTTGTCGGGCGCGCACCAGATCGCCTTCGACTTTTCGTAGGAATCATCGCCCAGCACCGGCAGGAGGAAGGTGTAGACGGTTACGTCCTTCAAGGTCTGGATGTCTTTCGCCAGCTTCTTGCAGTAGCCGCAGTTCGGGTCTTCGAAGGTGACCATGACGTTCTTGCCGGAACCGCGCACCTGCTTCAGCGCCAGTTCGAGCGGCAGGGAATTGAACTGGCGCTCCGCCGTAAGGTTCTTGCCGGTCTTCATGTCCAGCATGTTGCCGAACAGAAGGTAGCTGGCCTTGTCGTCGGCGTAAAAAATCTGCCCATCCACCGTCACTTCCCAAATTCCTGCCATGGGGGCCCGGACTATCTTTTCGACCTTGCCCAGTTTGGCTTCGACTGCTTTTTTTACATCGACCTCGTCGGCAACGGCGGCGAAGGACACACAGGCCAGGGCGGCCGCAAACAAGGGTGATTTCATGAGTTCTCCAGGAAAAATCAGGACGCCAGCGCGTAACGAACCAGCAAGTCCTTTACGACCGGCAAAGTATTGGTGAGGTTCAATCCAAGATTGCGCAGTCTGGCCATAGGACCGGTAGCGGGGCGGAACAGGTCGTGCAGGCTGTCGGTCAGCGTCTGCAATGTCACCACCTCTTCCTTGCGTGCCCGCTCGTACCCGCGCAGCAGCGCCAGATCGCCGCAATCGACGTAAGCGGGCTTGTCGCACAGCGCCGCTGCCAGGGTCTGCGCGTCCTGGAAGCCGAGATTGATGCCATGACCGGACAGCGGGTGGATGGTATGCGCCGCATCGCCGATCAAGGCCAGTCGCGGCGCCACGGAATGCGGCGCGCGCATCAGGCGCAATGGGAAGCCCGCGGGAGGAGTGATCAATTCCAACGTGCCGAGGCGATGGTCGCCTGCCTCTGCAACACGGGCGCACAGCGCGGCGTGGTCCAGCGCCAGCAGTTCGCGCCCGTGATCCTCCCCGGTAGACCAGACCATCGAGATGCGATTGCCCGGTAGCGGCAGCCAGGCCAGCACGCCGTCCCGGCGAAACCATTGAAAGGCTGTGCCGCGATGCGGCTGCCCGGTGGTGAAATTGGCGACGACGCCTTGCTGATCGTAAGGGTCGAAGCGCACATGGACACCCGCCGCGGCGCGCGTCCACGAATCGGCGCCATCCGCCGCAACGACCAGCCGCGCGGAAAGCCTGCGGCCGTCGTCAAGTGTCAGCTGCGCCGCATCGGCCTCGAACGTCAGCGCCTGCGGGCGAGCCGGACAGAACAGAGCCAGATTGCCCTGCCGCTTGACCGTCTCCCACAGTTCGCGCTGCATCAGTGACGATTCGAGGATCCAGGCCAGTTCCGACACGCCGCTGCCATAGGCGGTGAAATCCAGCCGCCCACCGGCGTCGCCATGAATTTCCATGGCGCGCACAGCCTCCGTGCGCGCCACCTCCAGATGGCGCCAGACGCCCACGGCATCTAGGAAGTGCGCATTGGCCGGACTGATCGCGTAAATCCGCGAATCCCATCCTTCGGGAAAGGACGGCGCCTTGCCTTCGACCAATGCCACCGACAAGGCCGAGCGGCGCAAAGCCGCCGCCAGGGCCAAGCCCGCCAAGCCACCCCCAACAATCACCACATCGAAGTCCATGCGCAATTGTCGCCTACCAGTGCTTACCTTGACAAGGCGAGCGTACGGCGAGGATAATTCCGCCCCTTTGCACGGTGATGTAGCTCAGCTGGTTAGAGCGACGGATTCATAATCCGTAGGTCGAGGGTTCAAGTCCCCCCATCACCACCAGTATCTAAGCGGCTCCCAGCGATGGGGGCCGTTTTTCTTTTGGCACCGCACAATGCCGCCCCTTGGGTGTGGGCACTGGCTTCGCAGGAGATCATGGCTCGCATACCCCAACACCGGCTGCGACTGCGGCATCGCGTAGCGCGCCATCCACAGCCGCAATCGGCAACCGTAAACGCAATGCCAAATCCAGATAAGCGGCATCGTAGCTGCTCAGGTTGTAGCGCAGGGCCAGTGCCATGTTTTCGGCGGGGTCGGGTACGTCGGCATGAACGATCAGCGATAGCCCGGCCTGAATCTGCATGATCTCCCTGGCGCGCTCTTCGGTAATCTTTTTGCCGGTCAGCGCCTTGCGCACCACATTCGAGAATTCCAGCGGCCACAAAGCCGGAACATGGGCCACGTCGTTCGCCAGCTTGTCGAGCACCGCATCGGTGTAGTCGGTGGCCTGGCCGCTGAGATGCCAGCCGATAACGACAGAGTTATCGACTACAAAGGACATCAGTCCCGGCCCTCTTCGAGGGCGGCGCGAAGGTCAACCCCTTCGACAGGGGTGGCTTTGCGGGCCTCACGGCAGCGGACAATCAGGGCGCGGCGCAGCTGGCTTGCGGCCTCGCTGCGTTCCTTCTGGTGATAGGGCACGATGAGGGCAATCGGTTCGCCCCGCTTGGTGACGGTGAATTCCTCGCCATGCTCAACGGCGGCAAGGATTTCGGAGAGGCGGGATTTTGCTTCGAAGATGGCGATGGTTTCCATTTCTGCCCCATGATGATTTGGCTAGCCTGATTATAGGCCGTGGCCGATGGGGGCGTCCATCGCGCGGATTCCGGCTTGGCAGATGGCTAAATACCCTACGGTTTCCGCACCGTGAAAGAGACCGACACCCTTATTTTGCGGGGGTTTCGCAAGGGGGCGTGAATTACCCCTTTTGCGGAGCAAAACAGACAATAACCCATTGAAGTAACGGGCATGACAAACCAGACCCAAAATCCGTAGGTCGAGGGTTCAAGTCCCCCCATCACCACCAGGCCCTCAGCGATGGGGGCCGTCGGGCTAGCTGGCCCGATTCTGCCGGCGACGGTCCAGCCACCAGGCGAGCACGGGCAGTACGACAAAGGAGCCGGGCAGCACCATTACCACCAGATAAGGCGAGAGGTGCGCCAAGGCTCGCAACTGGTCCAGCAAGGCAGTCCGCTCGGTGGCTGTCCAGCGTTCGCCGTTGCGGGGTTTCATCAGCAGCGGCATGAGCCCGCGCACCTTGACCATTTCCCCCAACAACTGCTTGCGCTCACGGTTCTGCGCCGCCAGCATTTTCTGCATCAGGCTCGGGGATACGCGCATACCGGTGGCTGCCGAGACTCGGCGACGGGCTTCCTTGACTTCGCCGCGCGGACGAAAGCGAACCATGGCTGAGCGTCAGCGAGGGCCGGCGCCCGCGATGGCAGTCGCCCTGCCATGACCGAAACGTGGAGACGTCATAACGGATCAGGCCGGCTCGTGGCGTTCCATGAGCGCATGCAGCTTGCGCCATGCCTGCCAGGCGAAAAATGCGCGACGCCCCCAACTCCAGACACGTTTCGGTCGCGCGACGGCCAGCGCGACACCGCCTGCCACGACAATCTGGGGATGGCGCCGCATCCAGCGGACGCCTTCGACGGCGCAGTCCGCGCCGGTGAAGGCGGGCGCCAGTCCTGCCGCATAACGTCCGAAGTCGGCGCGCAATTGTTCGCTGGCGATCTGGAGCCGCTGCTTCTTCAGGGCAAGTTCGAGCGTTGTGGCGTTCACTGCGGCCTTGCGGCGTCGCCCGCCGCCAGGGCTTCGCTGTCCTTGCGCAGCTCTGCCAGGCTGGCGGAAAACAGCTTCGAACCGGAGCGCGCCAGGCTCATTGTCAGTGTCAGACTGGTGATGCCGGCGCCGAGAAAAAGGGCGGAAAAAACGCCCAGCGTCAGCAGCCGGTTGCTTTCCCACAGCAGCACGGTGAGAAAGATGGCGAGAAAGACCAAGCCCACGGCGATGCAGACAAAGGCCGCCGCGCCGTAAGCCAGCAGCGAAAGCAGCCTCACTCGCTCCTCGGCGAGTTCCACGCCGAGGAGTTCAAGACGTTTCTGGAGCAGGGTGATGCCGGTGCCGAGCAGGCCCTTGGTCGACGCGAACAGGCCGCGCTGACCCGACGCCTTGTCCGCCGCGTCACCCATCGCCGCGCTCAGCGACGGCCGATCAGCAGACCGACGATGAAACCGAAGCCGGCCGCCACGCCCACCGAACGCCAGGGATTGTCATGCACATAGTCGTCGGCGACGCGGCCGACCTGCTTGGCCTTGTCCACCACGGCAGCTTCGGCCTCGGCCAGCTTGATCTTGGCCCCGGCAAGGCTATCCTGGGTGCGGGCGCGGATATCAGCGATCTTTTCGCCGGCTTGCCCCGCGGTGGCGCGCAGGAGTTCCTCGGTGTCGGCGATCACCAGCTTTACGTCGGCAATCAGTTTGTCCTTGGTGACATCGCTCATGTCGCTCATGCTCTTCTCCTGAAATGAATTACCAAAATCGCAAGGCTACCGATTTTGTCGCTGCGCCGCAATGATGTATGTCATGCGCGAGCCAATTCGTAGTCCACGGTCAGCGGCGCATGGTCCGAGAAGCGCTGATCCTTGTAGACCATCACCCGGCGCGCCGCCGCCGCCAAGCCAGGCGTGGCAATCTGGTAGTCGATGCGCCAGCCGACATTCTTCGCCCAGGCTTGGCCCCGGTTCGACCACCAAGTGTAGGCCTCGCCGGTCGCTTCGGGCAGCAGGCGGCGATGCACATCGACCCATCCCAGTTCATCGAAGACGGCGGACAGCCAAGCTCTTTCTTCCGGCAGGAAACCCGAATTCTTTTGGTTGGACTTCCAGTTCTTGAGATCGATTTCCCGGTGGGCGATGTTCCAGTCGCCGCACAGGAGAATTTCGCGTGCACCCTGTCGGGCTTCGCTGGCGAGGCGTTCCAGTTGCCGCCGGAATTGATCGAGGAAGCGGAACTTGGCGTGCTGGCGCTCGTCTGAGCTGGAGCCGGACGGCAGGTACAAGGAGACCACCGACAGCTTGCCGAAGTCGGCTTGCAGGTAGCGGCCCTCGGCATCGAATTCGGGATTGCCGAACCCTTCGACGATGCGGTCGGGTGTCCGCCGGGAATAGATGCCGACCCCGCTGTAGCCCTTCTTCTCCGCGGCATGAAAGCAGCCGACGAATCCCGTCGGCTCCCGCAGCGCGGGGGTCAGGTCGCCCAGTTGCGCCTTGAGTTCCTGGACGCAGACGAAGTCCGCCTGCTGCGCCGCCAGCCAGTCGAAAAAACCCTTGCTGGCGGCGGAACGGATACCATTGAGATTCAGACTGAGTATTCGGAGCATGTGCTTCAGCATGTAGAATGCGTTTGATGAATACGAACGTCGCCCTTTCTGCCGCCAGCGCCGTCACCGGCGAGCTGAGCCGCGAGTTTATCGCCTTCGCCTGCGAAATTGGGGTGTTGCGTTTCGGCGAATTCAAGACCAAGGCCGGTCGCCTGAGTCCCTATTTCTTCAACGCCGGTTTGTTCAACGACGGTGCCTCCCTGGCGCGTCTCAGCGATTTTTACGCACGCAGCATTCTGGCGGCGGGCGTGGAGTTCGACGTGCTGTTCGGGCCGGCCTATAAGGGCATTCCGCTTGCGGCCGGCGCGGCCATGGCGCTGGCCGGTCTCGGGCGCAACACGCCCTATGCCTACAACCGCAAGGAAGCCAAGGATCACGGCGAAGGCGGTACGCTGGTAGGCGCGCCGCTCAAGGGGCGAGTGTTGATCATCGACGACGTGATTTCCGCGGGCACCTCGGTGCGCGAATCGGTGGACCTGATCCGCGCCGCCGGCGCGACGCCTGCTGCGGTGGTCATTGCGCTCGATCGCCAGGAACGCGGTCAGGGCGATCTTTCGGCCGTGCAGGAAGTCGAAGAAAATTACGGTATTCCGGTGATCAGCGTTGCCAGCCTGACCGACCTGATCGACTACCTCTCCGGCCATCCGGAACTTGAAAACAAGCTCGCGGCCGTGCGTGCTTATCGTGTTCGTTACGGCATCGACTGATGCCGATGACGCCTCTCCAGGGAGATACCCCATGCGCCTGATCACTGCCTTGCTGTTTGCTTCCTCAGCCGTGCTTGCCTTGGGCGCCGCCGCCCAGACCCGCATTTATTGCTGCGATGATGCTGCCGGGCGCAAGGTGTGCGGCGATTTCCTGCCGGCTGCCTGCCAGGGCAGGGCTTATGAAGAGCGCGACAATCGTGGCTTCATATCCAAATCGGTCGAAGCCCCGCTGACCGCCGAACAACAGGCGCGCCGCGACGCGGAAGCGGCCAAGAAGGAAGAGCTGAAGAAGAAGGCGGCAGAGGAACGCCGCCGCACGCTTGCGCTGCTGGCGACCTATTCCAGCGAAAAGGACATCAATTCGGCGCGGGACCGGGCCTTGGCCGAAGTGGACAAGGCCATGAAGCAGTCCCAGCAACGGCTGGAGGAGGCCAACAAGAAGAAGCAGAAGCTGGAACGCGACAAGGAGTTCTACAAGGGCAAGCCGCTGCCTGAGCAGGTCAAGGCGCAAGTCCTCGACAACGAAAAAGAAATCAAGGCGCAGCAGGACGCGGTGGAAGCCAAGGTCAAGGAGATGGAAGAAGTCCGACTCCGTTTCGCCGAGGAGAAGACGCGCTATCTCGAATTGACCGGCAAGAAGTCGACCGAAGCCGCTCCCGCGGTTCCGGCGGCACCCGCAGCGGCGCCAGCCAAGCCCGCCGCCGAGAAAAAGTAATCAGCCGCCGAGTTTCTTCTTCAGCAGGTCGGTGACCTGCTGGGGGTTGGCCTTGCCGCGGGTTGCTTTCATGGCCTGGCCGACCAGGGCATTGAAGGCTTTTTCCTTGCCGGCGCGATATTCCTCAACCGATTTCTGATTGGCTGCGATCACTTCATCGACCAGCGCCTCGATGGCGCCGGTATCGGTGATCTGCTTCCAGCCTTTTGCTTCGATCACGGCGTCGGCATCCTTGCCGTCGCCGGCCCATAGCGTCTCGAAGACATCCTTGGCGATCTTGTTGGAGATCGTGTTGTCCGCAATGCGGCGCACGATGCTGGCAAGCTGCTGCGCCGACAGCGGAGCGGCCGCAATTTCCAGTCCATCCTTGTTGAGCCGGGCCGACAGTTCGCCCATCACCCAGTTGGCCACGGGCTTGGCGTTCTCCTTGCCCGCCGAGTCCAGCGCGGTTTCGAAGTAGGCTGCCATTTCGCGCGATGCCGTCAGCGTGGCGGCGTCGTAGGAAGAGAGCCCGAACTCGGTCTGGAAGCGCTGCTGCATCGCCTGCGGCAGTTCCGGCATCCCGGACTTCACTTCGGCGATCCAGTCGGCTGTGATTTCCAGCGGCAGCAGATCGGGGTCGGGGAAGTAACGGTAATCGTGCGCGTCTTCCTTACTGCGCATCGAACGCGTCTCGCCCGTGTCCGGATCGAACAGCACGGTGGCCTGCTGGATGGCGCGGCCTTCCTCGATCTCGTTGATCTGCCATTGCACCTCGAAGTCGATCGCCTGCTGCATGAAGCGGAAGGAGTTGAGGTTCTTGATTTCGCGCCGCGTGCCGAATTCCTTCTGGTTCATGGGCCGCACCGACACGTTGGCGTCGCAGCGGAACGAGCCTTCCTGCATGTTGCCGTCGCAAATCCCGATCCACTGCACCAGCGCGTGCAGCGCCTTGGCGTAGGCGACCGCCTCGGCGGAAGAACGCATGTCCGGTTCGGTGACGATTTCCAGCAGCGGCGTACCGGCGCGATTCAGGTCGATGCCGGTGCGGCCGTGGAAGTCCTCGTGCAGCGACTTGCCGGCGTCCTCTTCGAGATGGGCGCGGGTCAGGTGCACATACTTCTCGGTCGCCTGGCTTTGCACTCCCTTCGGTCCGTCACCCGCGTTGCCGACGCCCCGAAGGAAGTCCCCTTGGGGGACGCTTATCGCCAAGCCGCCGCCCGACACCACCGGAATCTCGAACTGGCTGATCTGGTAGCCCTTGGGCAGGTCGGGGTAGAAATAGTTCTTGCGGGCGAAGATCGAACGCGGCGCGATCTGCGCTCCGACGGCCAGGCCGAACTTGATGGCGCAGACCACGGCCTCGCGGTTCAACACCGGCAGCACGCCGGGCAGCGCGATGTCTACCGCGCAGGCCTGCACATTCGGTTCGGCGCCGAAGGCGATGCTGCTGCCGGAGAAAATCTTGGACTTGGTTTGCAACTGGGCGTGGGTTTCCAGTCCGATCACCACTTCCCACTGCGTGTCGCGCTTCATTTCAGAGTCTCCGGCATCCGTGTGTGCCAGTCGGTAACTTGCTGGTATTTGTGGGCAACATTCAGCATTCTGGCTTCATCGAACCAGTTGCCGATGATCTGTAGGCCCACCGGCATATTGTTGGCGCCGAAGCCGCAGGGCAGCGACATGCCCGGCAGGCCGGCGAGGTTGGTGGAGATCGTGTAGATATCCGACAGGTACATCTGCACCGGGTCGGCGCTCTTGGCGCCGAAGGCGAAGGCCACCGAGGGCGAGGTCGGCCCCATGATCACGTCGCATTGCTGGAACGCGGCCTGAAAGTCGGCGGCGATCAGACGGCGAATCTTCTGCGCCTGGAGGTAATAGGCGTCGTAGTAGCCGTGCGACAGCACATAGGTGCCGATCAGGATGCGGCGCTTCACTTCGGCGCCGAAGCCCTGCGCCCGGCTACGCGAATACATCTCCGCCAGATCGGCGTACTCCGGCGCCCGGTAGCCGTAGCGCACGCCGTCGAAACGCGACAGGTTCGAGCTGGCCTCGGCCGGCGCGATCACGTAATACGCCGGCACCGAGAGGCCCGAATTGGTCAGCCGCACTTCAAGCGTGGTGGCACCCAGCCGGCGGTACTCGGCCAGCGCGGCATCGACTGCGGCGCGCACGTCGGCGTCCATGCCTGCGCCGAAGAACTCCTGCGGCAAGCCGATCCTCAGGCCCGCCAGCGGTTTTTCCAGATCGCGGCCATAGTCCTCGACCGGGCGTTGCAGCGAGGTCGAATCGCGGGTATCGAAGCCGGCCATGGCATTGAGCAGCAGCGCGCAGTCCGAGGCTGACTTCGCCATCGGCCCGGCCTGGTCGAGGCTGGAGGCGAAGGCGATCATGCCGTAGCGCGAGACCACGCCGTAAGTGGGCTTGAGGCCGCTGAGACCGCACAGGGCCGCCGGCTGCCGAATCGAGCCGCCGGTGTCGGTGCCGGTTGCCGCGGGCGTCAAGCGCGCCGCGATGGCGGCTGCCGAGCCGCCGGAGGAACCGCCTGGCACGCAGGAAACGTTCCACGGATTCTTGACCGGCCCGAAGTACGAGGTCTCGTTCGACGAGCCCATGGCGAACTCGTCCATGTTCAGCTTGCCCAGGGTCACCATGCCGGCGGCGGCGAGCTTTTCCACCACGTGCGCATCGTAGGGCGAAACGAAGTTGGTCAGCATCTTCGAGCCGCAGCTCGTGCGCCAGCCCTGGGTGCAGAAGATGTCCTTGTGCGCCACGGGGATACCGCAAAGGGGCGAAATCGCCGAGCCGCCGGCGCCGACTATTTTTTCGTCAGCGGTCCGCGCTTGTGCCAAAGTCTTTGCCCGGTCGGTGGTGACGAAGGCGTTGAGCGAGGGGTTGAGCTTCTCGATGCGGTCGAGGAAAAGCGTCGCCAACTCGACGGCGGAAACCTGCCTGGTCGCCAGCGCGGCGGAGAGCTCGCGCAGCGATGAATTGATCAAGTCGCTCATTCGATAACCTTCGGGACGAGATACAGGCCGGCCTCGGCTTCCGGTGCCAACGCCTGGAAATCGGCCCGGCGATCCGTTTCCGTGACGCCGTCGGGGCGCAGGCGCTGGACCACATCCACGGCATGGGCCATCGGCTCGATACCGGTGGTATCGACCGCCTGCAGCTGCTCGATGAAGCCGAGGATGCCGTTCAACTGGCCGCAGGTGGCTTCTGCTTCAGCGGCGGAAAGTTCGATGCGCGCCAGGCGCGCGATGCGGGCTACGTCTGCCAGGTTCAGGGACATGATGACAAATGGGGTAAGTGATGTTGGACCCGGGTGAAACAGGGCCTGATCGGCGCTTATTCTGGCCGACGCGATAGGGTATCATAAGCGACCTTTTGGCTACGGCCGCCGCGTTTAGCACTGATAGGACCGGCGTTGGCCTCCGCTGAAACTTCGTTTTTCGCCTCTGCCCGCTCCGGGCGGGCTTCAACACTGGACCCACGATGTTCGGCTTTCTCCGCTCCTATTTTTCCAACGATCTTGCGATTGACCTCGGTACCGCCAACACGCTGATTTATGTGCGTGGCAAGGGGGTGGTGCTGGATGAACCTTCGGTCGTCGCGATCCGCATCGAAGGCGGCCCCAACGCCAAGAAGACCATCCAGGCGGTCGGCCGCGAGGCCAAGACCATGATTGGCCGCAACCCCAAAGAAATTTCCGTGATCCGCCCGCTGAAGGATGGCGTGATCGCCGACTTCACCGTCACCGAGCAAATGCTCAAGCAGTTCATCAAGCGGGTGCACGAGTCGCGCCTGTTCTCGCCCAGTCCGCGCATCATCATTTGCGTCCCCTCCGGCTCGACCCAGGTCGAACGCCGCGCCATTCGCGAGTCCGCCCTGGGCGCCGGCGCCTCGCAGGTGTACCTGATCGAGGAACCGATGGCGGCAGCGATCGGCGCCGGCCTGCCGGTTTCGGACGCTACCGGTTCGATGGTGGTGGACATCGGTGGCGGCACCACCGAAGTGGGCGTGATTTCGTTGGGCGGCATGGTCTATGCGAACTCGGTGCGCGTCGGTGGCGACAAGTTCGACGAGGCGATCATTTCCTACATCAGCCGCAACTACGGCATGCAGATCGGCGACAACAGCGCCGAGAACATCAAGAAGCAGATCGGCTCGGCCTTTCCCGGCGCCGAAGTGCGGGAGATGGAAGTCTCCGGCATCAATCGCGCCGAGGGCATTCCGCGCAAATTCACGATTTCCTCCAACGAAGTGCTCGAAGCCCTGTCGGAACCGCTCAACCAGGTGGTCAAGGCGGTCAAGGACGCACTGGAAAAGACTCCCCCCGAGCTGGGTGCCGACATCGCCGAGCGTGGCCTGGTGCTGACCGGCGGCGGTGCGCTGCTGCATGACCTGGATCGCCTGCTGACCGAGGAAACCGGCCTGCCGGTGATCGTCGCCGACGATCCGCTGACCTGCGTCGCGCGCGGCTCCGGCATGGCGCTGGAAAAGATGGACAAACTCGGCAGTATTTTTGCCAACGAGTAAGTCCCGGCCCGTGTAGTTTGCAAGCTGGCGCCCATTGCCGCCGGGCGCCGGGTACCGGGGTCCATCTGGCTTTCCATCTCTTTTCGAGGGCGCAACTGCCTTGATGTCCGTCGTTGGCCATGCTCCGCCACCCTTCTTCAAACGGGGTCCGGCGCCGCTTGTGCGGCTGGCCTTTTTCGTCTCGCTGTCGCTGACCCTGCTGATCGCCGACCTGCGCTTTCACACCCTGGAATGGGCGCGCCTGGCGGTTGCCACGATCGCCTGGCCCCTGCAGCGCGCGACCTGGGTGCCGATCGATGCGGCAGGCGACTTCGGCACCTATCTGACCCGCCAGTCCAGCTTGTTGAAAGAAAACGAGAACCTGCGCCGGGGCAAGCTTGGCACCGCCAATCTCCTGCTGCGCCAGCAGCATCTAGAACAGGAGAACAAGCGGCTGCGCGCCTTGCTCGACATGCGCGCGCGGCAGCCGGTCGAAGGCCGCATCGCCGAGATCCTGTATGCGGCGCGCGACCCGTTTTCGCGGCGGGTGATCATCGACAAGGGCATCCAGCATGGCATCCGCGCCGGGCAGGCGGTGGTCGATGACGTCGGCGTCATCGGCCAGGTGGCGCGGGTGTTTCCGCTCATCGCGGAGGTATTGCTGCTGACCGACAAGGATCAGGCGATCCCGGTCGAGGTGCAGCGCAACGGCTTGCGCGCCGTACTGGCCGGTGCCGGTGCGGGCATGATGGAGCTGCGTTTCCTGGCGGCGAACGCCGAGGTGCAGGTCGGCGACGTGCTGGTCACGTCGGGACTGGATGGCGTTTATCTGCCCGGCTTGCCGGTGGCCAGGGTAGTCAAGGTCGACCGTGACAGCGCCTACTCCTTTGCCCGCATCACCTGCGCGCCGCTGGCCGGCGTCGAGCGCCATGGCTTGGCCCTGGTGCTGGGCGAGCGCACTGCCCTGCCGCCGCGGCCGGACGACGTGCTATCCACGGTCGAGCAGCCCAGCCGCGGCAAGCGGGTCAAGAAGAAAGCCAGGCCCTAGATGCAACCCACCCATTCCTCGCGCCGCATCCTGCTGCCGGTCAGAAACTGGTTCATTGCGCTGACGCTGTTTCTCGCCTTGTTGCTGAACCTGATTCCTTTCGGGCGGCTGCCGGGCATTCCCGATTGGGTGGCCCTGGTGCTGGCGTTCTGGTGCGTGCACCAACCCTTGAAGGTCGGCATGGCCGCCGGCTTCGCGCTTGGCCTGGCGATGGATGTGGTGGATGCCAGCGTAATGGGACAGCATGCCCTCGCCTATGTGTTGCTGGCATTCGCAGCCGCCGGACTGTCGCGCCGGGTGTTGTGGTTTCCCCTGGCGCAGCAGGCGCTGCATGTATTGCCGCTGTTTCTGGGCATGCAACTGGTGATGCTGGCGGCGCGCATGCTGGGCGGCGCCGAGTTTCCCGGCGTGCTGTGGTTTCTGTCGAGCTTTACCGCGGCGCTGCTCTGGCATCCGGTGACCTATCTGCTCCTGATTCCCCAGTTTCGCCCGGAAGACAAAGACGTCCATCGGCCGATATGAGCACCCTCCCCCCGGCCCCCTTCCCTGGAGAAGGGGGTGACGCAAGTTCGGCGCCTCACGGCGCCTCCATGTTTCAGGCTGGCGCCGGCTCGGGGCGGCCCATCGTCGGCGCGACCTGATGGAATTCAAGAATCCCCAGGAAGAACTTGAACGCTTCCGTTCGCGGCTGGCGGTGGCGGGCGGCTTCGTGCTGTTCTGCTTCACCTTGTTGTTCATCCGCTTCGTCTGGCTGCAGATTATCCAGCACGACTATTACCAGACCCGCGCCGAGGACAACCGCATTTCGCTGGTGCCCATCGTGCCCAACCGGGGCCTGATCCTCGACCGCAACGGCGTGGTGCTGGCGCTCAATTACTCGGCCTACACGCTGGAGATCACGCCCTCCAAGATCGGCGACCTGGAACAGGTGATCGACGGCCTGGAACAAATCATCGACATCCAGCCCAAGGACCGCAAGCGCTTCAAGAAGCTGCTGGACGAAAGCCGCAACTTCGAGTCGCTGCCGATCCGGACCCGGCTGACGGACGAGGAAGTGGCGAAGTTCATTGCCCATCGTTACCGCTTCCCCGGCGTCGATATCAAGGCGCGCCTGTTCCGCCAGTATCCGGGCGGCGCTTTCGCCTCGCACCTGCTCGGCTACATCGGCCGCGTCAATGACCGCGACCTGGAGAAAATCGAGGAAAAGGAACAGGACGCGAATTATCGCGGCACCGAGCATTTCGGCAAGACCGGACTGGAGCAGCGCTACGAGTTCGAGCTGCACGGCAATACCGGCTTCGAGCAGGTGGAAGTCGATGCCGGCGGTCGCGCCGTGCGCACCCTGGCGCGTACCGCACCGGTGGCCGGCAACAACCTGACGCTGACCGTCGATGCCGAGCTGCAACGCATTGCCGAGCAGGCATTCGGCGACCGTCGCGGCGCGCTGGTCGCCATCGAACCGAGCACCGGCGGCATCCTGGCGCTGGTGGCGGTACCCAACTACGATCCCAACCTGTTTGTCGACGGCATCGACACCCAGAATTGGAAGGAACTCAACGAATCGCCCGACAAGCCGATGGTCAACCGCGCCCTGAACGGGGCCTACCCGCCGGGCTCCACCTTCAAGCCCTTCATGGCGCTGGGCGCCCTGACCATCGGCAAACGCCGCTCGGAGCAGTTGATCTCCGATCCCGGCTTCTTCAATTTCGGCGGCCACCACTTCCGCGACGACAAGAAGGGCGGCCACGGCATGGTGGACATGTACCAGTCCATCGTGCAGTCCTGCGATACCTACTACTACATGCTGGCCAATGACATGGGGATCGACAACATCTCCGCCTTTATGGGCCAGCTTGGTCTCGGCAGCCGCACCGGCATCGATATCGACGGCGAATCGGAAGGCGTGCTGCCTTCCCAGGAATGGAAGCGCAAGCGCTTCAAGAAGCCCGAGCAACAGAAATGGTATGCCGGTGAAACCATTTCGATCGGCATCGGTCAGGGCTACAACGCCTATACGCCGATCCAGTTGGCGCATGCCACGGCCATTCTGGCCAACAACGGCGTGGTGTTTCGGCCGCACCTGGTGAAATTCATCGCCGACACCCGGACTGGCGCGCGGACCTTGATCGAGCCACAGCCGACGCGCAAGCTGGGGCTCAAGGCGGAGCATGTGGAGGTGATCAGAAATGCCATGGTCGGAGTGAACAAGGAGGGTACCGGCGCGCGCGCTTTCGCCGGCGCCGAATACGTCTCCGCCGGCAAAACCGGTACCGCCCAGGTGTATTCGCTGAAGGGGGCGGACTACAAGGCAGGAAGCGTCAAGCACGAACTGCGCGACCACGCCTTGTTCATCGCTTTTGCACCTGCCGACGCGCCAAAGATCGCATTGGCCGTGCTGGTCGAGAACGGCGGCTTCGGCGCCCAGGCCGCTGCTCCCATTGCGCGCCAGGTGCTTGACTACTATCTGCTCGGCAAGCGGCCCAAAGCCCCTGCGCCGATCGATGAAGCGGCCGTCGAGGAGGACGAGGAATGAACCGCGACAGGGGGTTGGGAATGATTCGCGATCTTGCCCAGAGGCTGGTCGCGCCGATCGATCCGCCCTTGATGCTGATCGCCGGCTTGCTGGTGCTGCTGGCGATCGGCGTGATGGGCAGCGCTTCGCCGGAGCGGCTTAATGCGCAACTGATGAATGTTGCGGTGGCCCTGGTGGTGATGCGCGCTCTGGCGCAAATCCCCCCTCAGCGTCTGATGCACCTGGCGGTGCCGGTGTATCTGTTGGGCATGCTGCTGCTGGTCGCTGTCGCTCTCTTCGGCGACGTCTCCAAGGGGGCGCGACGCTGGCTCAATCTCGGCTTCATGCGCGCGCAGCCCTCCGAGCTGATGAAGATCGCCATGCCCCTGCTGCTGGCCTGGTTCTTCCAGCAGCGCGAAGCCATGCCGCGCCTGCGCGACTATGGCATCGCCGCCGTGCTGCTGCTGCTGCCGGTGGCGCTGATCGCGCGCCAGCCCGATCTGGGTACGGCGATCCTGGTCCTGGCGGCCGGCTTCTATGTGATCTTCTTCGCCGGATTGTCATGGAAGATCATGGCCGGCATGGTGGTCGCCGGGCTGGCGGCCGCGCCGCTGGCGTGGAACCTGCTCCACGATTACCAGAGAAATCGCATCATTACGCTGTTCGACCCTGAAAAGGATCCGCTAGGCAAGGGTTTCCACATCATCCAGTCGACCATCGCGATCGGCTCCGGCGGCATTTTCGGCAAGGGCTGGCGGGAGGGCACCCAGGCCCAGCTCGAATTCATTCCCGAGCGTCATACCGACTTCATCTTCGCCGTATTCTCGGAAGAATTCGGCCTGTTCGGCAATCTGCTGCTGCTGGTGCTCTACGCGCTGCTGATCGGCCGCGGCTTGATGATCGCCGCCAATGCGGCGACGCTGTTTTCGCGCCTGCTGGCGGGCGCCGTGACCATGATTTTCTTCACTTATGCCTTCGTCAATATGGGCATGGTCTCGGGCATCCTGCCGGTAGTCGGCGTGCCCCTGCCGCTGATCAGTTACGGCGGGACGGCACTGGTGACGCTGTTCATCGGCATCGGCATACTGATGTCGATCCACGGCCACCGCATGCTGGTGCAGAAATGATTCAGAACCCTTCACCACAGAGGCACAGAGACACAGAGGAGGCACAGAGCACTTCGATATCTGTTCAATTGCTTTTCTCGCCTGGCTTTCCCTCTGTGCCTCTGTGTCTCTGTGGTAGAGCTTTTTCGCTTCTACTCCTCCTCGCCGCCTGCGGCACGCAAGCGCCGCGGCCGGTGATCGATCGCGCCGCGACGCCCGGCGTCGCCGTGCTGCCGGCGCCGACTCCTGCGCAGACGGCCAGGAAGCCGGCGCCGGCCATCAAGTACAGCGGCGGCTTCTACCAGGACGACGGCCCCGGCGACCAGGTGCCGCAAGACATCGACGCGATTCCCGACGCCGTGCCGCGCGCCGAACCGCTGCACCGCTTTGCCAACAATCCCTACTCGGTGCTGGGGCGCGACTACGTGCCGCTGCGCACTCCGGCGCCCTACAAGGCGCGCGGCATCGGCAGCTGGTACGGACGCAAGTTCCACGGCCAGAAAACCTCCAGCGGCGAACTCTACGACATGTACGGCATGACCGCGGCGCATCCGACGCTGCCGATCCCGTCCTATGTCCGCGTCAGCAATCCGGCCAACGGCAGATCGGTGGTGGTGCGCATCAACGACCGTGGCCCCTTCCATGCCGGGCGGCTGATCGATCTGTCGTGGACCGCGGCCTACAAGCTCGGCTATATCGGCGATGGCAGCGCACTGGTCGAGGTGGAAAGCGTACTACCCGGCCAGGCTCTGGCCGTTGCCGTCCCGCGAAGCGGAGAGCCTGGTACGCAAAGCGCGCCAGCGCCGGCAGTGGTCGAAGACCCGATCGCGCAACTGGCGGCAGCGGAGCCCGAACCGGTCTTGCCGCAGGTGCAGGATACGCGCGGACACTTCATCCAGTTGGGCGCCTTCGGCAATCGCGACAACGCCGAGGCGCTGCGCGCGCGACTGGCGCGCGAGCTGGGCGGTCTGGCCGCCAAGCTGGTGATCCAGTCCGCCGGCAAGCTGTTCCGCGTCCAGCTCGGGCCGTGGCCGGACGCCGCCGCGGCGCAGTCGGCAGGCGGACGCCTGCGCGAAAGCCTCGGCATGCTACCGGTCATCGTGCAGCGCTAACCCGCCCCCGTCCGGCCATCGCGCGGATAGCGTTTCCGTCGCAAGGATCGGGAACATATCGCCTGGATACCGTTTCCGCCGCAAGCATCGGGAACATATCGCCTGGATACCGTTCCCGCCGCAAGCATCGGGAACATATAATTCGCACTCTTTGCCACAGCGATTGCCGATGCGATTCCTTGCTTTTTTCCTGGCGCTGCTGCCCCTTGCCGCAAGCCATGCCCAGCCGCTTTCCGTACCGACGCTGAGCGCCCGCGCTTGGTTGTTGATGGACTACACCACCGGCCAGGTGCTCGCCGCACAGGAGGCCGACACGCGACTCGAACCCGCGTCGCTGACCAAGGTGATGACCACCTATCTGGTGGCCGACGCCCTGGCGCAGAAAACCCTGTCCCTGCAGCAAGCCGTCACGGTTTCCGAACGTGCCTGGCGCACCCAGGGTTCGCGCAGTTTCGTCCCGGTGAACAAGGCGGTGGCGGTGGACGATCTGTTCAAGGGCATGGTGATCCAGTCCGGCAACGACGCCTCGGTGGCGCTGGCGGAAGCCATCGGCGGATCGGAGGATGCCTTCGCCGCGATGATGAACCGCACGGCGTTGCGCATGGGCTTGAAGGATACGAATTTTCTCAACGCCAGCGGTTATTTCGAAGGGCCGGCGCCGAATCACTATTCCACGGCGCGCGATCTGGCCCGGCTGGCCGCCGCGCTGATCCGCGATCATCCGGAAACCCATGCCCTGCATGCGACCAAGGAATACACCTACAACGGCATCCGGCAACACAACCGCAATCGCCTGTTGTGGGCCGATCCGACCGTGGATGGGCTGAAAACCGGCCATTCCAACGCGGCCGGCTTCTGCCTGATTGCCACCGCCAAACGCGGCCCGCGCCGGCTGATCTCCGTGGTGCTCGGCACTGCCTCGGAAGAAGCCCGTGCCCGCGATTCGCTCAATCTGCTTAACTGGGGCTTCACCGGCTTCGACGCGGTGAAGCTTTACGACAAAGGGCAGGCCATTTCGCAACTGAAGGTCTTCAAGGGCGTGCAAAACCTGGTCAAGGCCGGGTTTGCCGAAGACTTCGTGGTCTCCGTGCCGCGCGGCATGGCCGACAAGCTCAGCGTGCAGCTGGTCAGCCGGCAACCCCTGGTTGCCCCCGTCGCCGTCGGCAGCGTGGTCGGCACGCTCAAGCTGACGGTGGGCGGTCAGCCTTGGGGCGAGTATCCCGTCGCGGCGCAGGAGACGGTTCCCGTGGCCGGTTTCCTGGGCCGGCTGTGGGACGACATCCGGCTGTTCTTTCAATGAGCGCACGGGTCTTTCTCAATGGTCAGTGGCTGGCAGCGGGCGACGCCCGGGTCTCTGTCATGGATCGCGGCTTCCTCTTCGGCGATGGTGTGTATGAGGTGATCCCGGTGTACTCGCGGCGGGCCTTCCGCCTCGAACAGCATCTGGCCCGCCTGCAGAAAAGTCTGGACGGCATCCAGCTGGCCAACCCATATCGGATCGACGAGTGGGCCGCGCTGGTGACGCAGCTTGCGCGCGAGGCCGAGTGGGAAGACCAGTCGATCTATGTCCAGGTCACGCGCGGGCCGATGGCGGTGCGCAACCACGCCTTCCCCGCAGAGGTCACGCCCACTGTGCTGCTGCTGGCAGAGCCGATGAGTGTGCCGTCGCCCAGCCAGCGTGAGCAGGGCATCACCGCCGTATCCGCGGCCGACATCCGCTGGCTGCGCTGCGATCTCAAAACCACGTCGCTCTTGGCCAACTGCCTGCTGCGTCAATTCGCCGTGTCGGCCGGTTGCGCCGAAGCGGTGCTGTTCCGCGACGGATTTCTCACCGAAGGTTCGGCCTCGTCGATCTTTGTCGTCAAGGACGGCGTGTTGCTGGCGCCGATCAAGAACCACCTGATGCTGCCCGGCATCACCTACGACGTGGTGCTCGAACTCGCCGCGCAACACGGGCTGGCGCACGAAGTGCGCGACATCACCGAGGCGGAAACGCGCGCCGCCGACGAATTGTGGATGTGTTCGTCGACCAAGGAAGTGCTGCCGATCGTCCGGCTCGACGGCGCAATAGTCGGCGCCGGCGGCACGCCGGGACCGGCATTCGCGTGGATGTACGACTGGTACCAGGAGTTCAAGGCGACGGTGATGCGGGCGCCGACATGACGCGGCCGACGCTGCTCGAATTCCCCTGCGATTTCCCGCTGAAGATCATGGGCGCCAGTGATCCCGGCTTCGCCCAGGCCATCGCCGCGGTCGTGGTGAAACATGCGCCGGACTTTGACGTCGCCTCGATCGAGATGCGACCCTCCAAGGCCGGCAACTATCTGTCGCTGACCTGCACGGTGCGCGCGGTTTCCCAGCAACAGCTTGATGCGCTCTATCTCGAACTGACGGCGCACCCAATGGTGAAGGTAGTGCTGTGAGCGGCGTAGCAGGGGCCCCGGGCAGCGGGGATGCGTGCCTGGCGAGCAGCACTGCGAGCCGACAGGAAGGCCTGTCGAGCGTCAAGGGCGGCGCCGAGGCGATGCTGTGAGCGGCGTAGCAGAGGTGATGTCGTGATCCTGCGCCGGCTGGGCCGCGTCGACTATGCGCCGACCTTCGCCGCGATGCAGGAGTTCACCGCCGCGCGTGACGAAAACACGGTCGACGAACTCTGGCTCTGCGAGCATCCGCCGGTATTCACCCAGGGCCTTTCGGGCAAGCCGGAACACCTGCTCAAGGACATCGGCATTGCGGTGGTGCAGATCGACCGCGGCGGCCAGATCACCTACCACGGTCCCGGCCAGGTGGTGGTCTACCTGCTGCTCGACCTGCGCCGGCGCGCGCTCAAGGTGCGCGACCTGGTGCGGCGCATCGAACAGGCGGTGATCGATCTCTTGGCTGACTATGGCGTCACGGCGGCGCGCCTGACCGGCGCCCCCGGCGTCTATGTCGGCGCCGCCAAGATCGCCGCCCTCGGCTTGCGCGTGAAACACGGCTGCAGCTATCACGGCGTCGCGCTCAACGTCGCCATGGACCTGACGCCCTACGACGCTATAAACCCTTGCGGTTACGAGGGAATGGCCGTGACGCAGCTCTCCGATCTGACCGGCGAATGCGATACAGTGAAGGTCGGCGAGGCGCTCGCCGCACATCTGGCCCGGCAACTGGAACAAGAGATCACATGACGACCAAACAGAAAGGCGAAGCCAAGACGGCGCGCATCCCGATCAAGGTGGTGCCTGCTGCAACGACCTTGAAGAAACCCGACTGGATCCGCGTCAAGGCCGGCAGCAGCGCCGGCCGCTTCGGCGAAATCAAGCAAATCCTGCGCGAACATCATCTGCATACAGTGTGCGAGGAAGCCACCTGCCCCAACATCGGCGAATGCTTCGGCAACGGCACGGCCACTTTCATGATCCTCGGCGATCTGTGTACTCGTCGCTGTCCATTCTGCGACGTCGGCCACGGCAAGCCCCTGGCGCCGGATGCGGACGAGCCGGAAAAACTCGCGCGCACCATCGCCGCGATGAAGCTCAAGTACGTCGTCATCACCAGCGTTGATCGTGACGACTTGCGCGACGGCGGCGCCCAGCACTTCGCCGACTGCATCGCGAAAGTGCGCGAGTATTCGCCGGGAACCAAGATCGAAGTGCTGGTGCCGGACTTTCGCGGCCGCCTCGACATCGCGTTGGACATTCTTGCCGCAACGCCGCCCGACGTGATGAACCACAACATGGAAACCGTGCCGCGCCTTTACAGGCAGGCGCGTCCCGGCGCCGACTACGACAACTCGTTGCAACTGCTGAAGGCCTTCAAGGCGCGCGTGCCGGGCGTGCCGACCAAGTCGGGCCTGATGGTGGGCCTCGGCGAAACCGACGAGGAAATCCTCGCCACGCTGGGCGACCTGCGTGCCCACGGCGTCGAGATGCTGACCATCGGCCAATACCTGGCGCCGTCAGGCCATCACCTGCCGGTGCTGCGCTATGTGAATCCCGATGTCTTCGCCATGTACGCGCGTGAAGCCGCGGCCATGGGCTTCACCCACGCCGCCTCGGCGCCGCTGGTGCGCTCCAGCTACCACGCCGACATGCAGGCGCATGGTGCCGGCGTCGTGTGACCCGGGCGCCGGCGGCTATTTGAGAAAGTAGCCCACTGGCAGCAGTCGCAGGCCAAAGCGCTTCTCGATGGCGCCCCACAGTCCCTGGGGCAGCAGCATCGCGAACAGGAGCGCGGTGGCGCCAAGGCCGATCATGTACCAGACGCCCGTGGCGCCAAACGCCGTCTCGACCGCGAAGAAAAGCACGGCACCGAGGATGGGGCCTTCAAAGGTGCCGATACCGCCGACCAGCACCATGAAGATCATATAGGCCGACCACTGCACGCTGAAGTAGGTCTTGGGCTGAAAACTGATCGTAGTGGCGACCCACAGGGCGCCGGCCAAGGCACAGCCGAAGGCGGACAGCAGAAACAAGGTGCGCTTGGCGGCAAAGACCCGCACGCCCACCGAGGCGGCGGCTTCTTCGTTGTCGCGAATGGCCTGGGCCGCTGTGCCCAGGCGACCACGCAAGAGAAAGAACATGCCCCAGGCCAGGGCGGCCATGGATGCCAGGGCCGCCCAGTAGGTGTAGGACCGGCGTGCCTCGGCATCAAAACTGTTGAGGGCGATGAGCGAGGTGCCGGTCTCGCCCTGGATCAGGGGATCGAGATTCACCAGCAGGTGCACGAACTCGGCCACCACCCACATGCCGATGGCAAACTCCCCACCCTTGAGCCGCAGCATGGCCTGGGCCATGGGCAAGGCGGCGACGGCAACCAGCAGCGCACCGAGGGCCAGGGCAGGATAGACCGGGAAGCCGGCATCGGCCAGACGGATGGCCGCATACGCACCCAGGCCAAAGAAGGCTTGCTGGCCCACGGATATCAGTCCGCCGTAACCGGCCAGGGAATTCCACATCAGGGCCAGGATGCCGTAGATACACAGGGTGGTCAGCCGCTCCACTACGTTGGCACCGAAGACCAATGGCACAGCAACGAGCAGCAGTTGGGCACCAACCACGGCGGCCACCGAGGCCACGGACAGGGGCGTCCAGCGGTGGATACTGAGCGGGGATGGGTTCATGCCTTGGCTCCCTTTAAATTGCGCCAGCGGGTCGCCAACGCCGGCCCGCCATAGACGCGGAACACCAGGATGGCGAGAAAGACCCCGTGGCCGGCGAGTAGGAAGCCCTGGGGATTGATATGGGCACCGACGCTCTGGGCGATGCCGAGGATCACGCCGCCTGCCAGCGTGCCCCACAGGGAACCGGCGCCACCGATGACCACCGCCTCGAAGGCGAAAATCAACTGCGAGGGACCGGCGTAGGGATCGAAGGTGGCACGCAGGGCCATGGCCAGGCCCGCCAGGGTGACGGTAGCCAGGGAAATGGCCGTGGCGATGCCGTAGATGCGGTGCGTATCCACGCCCACCAGGCCGGCGGCATCCGCGTCCTCGGCGGCGGCGCGTATCCGCCGGCCCAAGGTCGTGGCGGAGAGCATCAGTTGCAGGCCGCCCAGCACGGCCAGGCTGGTGGCGAACACGAGCACGGCCAGTTGCCCGACGAAGATATCGCCGGGCAAGGCCCAGCTTTCATAGGCCAGGTCGCCGATGTAAGGGGCCAGGGACCGTGTGTCGGCGCCGAAACCCTGGAACAGCGCGTTGTCCACCACCGTGGCCAGGCCGAAGGAAGCCAGGATGGGCGTCAGCGCGCCACCGCGCAGGCTGCGGGCAAAGACCAGGCGATACAACAGCCAGCCCAGGAAGGCCATCGGCACCATCACCACCGGGAGCATCAGGAAGGGATCGAGCCCATAGCGATCGGCCAACAGCCAAAGCGCAAAGGCAGCCACCACCGCCAGGCTGCCGTGGGCGAGGTTGATGATCCGCATGACGCCGAATAGGAAGGAAAGGCCGGCGGCCAGCAGCGCGTAATAGCCGCCGAGCAGCAGGCCCTGGAGCAGGGCGTTGGTCATGCTGCCTCCCGCGTGCCGAAATAATGGGCCATGACCTGTTCCCGGCTCATCTCGTCGGCCCGCCCGGCGGCGACAATGCGGCCTTCGAGCATGCAAAGGATACGGTCGGCCGTGGCCAGGGTCCGTCCCAGGTCCTGCTCGACGAGGATGAGGGTGACCCGCGCATCGATCAGGATGCGCAGGGAGGCATACACGCCGTCCACCGCCTTGGGGGAAAGGCCGAGGGAAATTTCGTCGAGCAAGAGGATGCGGGGATTGGCCATCAGCGCCCGCCCGATGGCGACGGCCTGTTGCTGGCCACCGGACAGATCTCCGGCGCGCCGACGGAGCAGGGGCTTGAGCTGGGGAAAGGCATCCAGCACCCGTGTCACGCTCCACTCGCCCGGACGGGCGGCACTGGCGCCTACGTGCAGATTTTCCTCGACGCTCATGGTCGGAAACAGGCGGCGCCCCTCGGGCACCAGGGAAATGCCGGCGGCCACCCGGCGATGCGGCGGCTGGCCGGTCACCTCCACGCCGTCGAAGACGACGCGACCACGGTCGGCGCGATGGGCGCCGGCGATGGTTCGCAACAGGGTCGTCTTGCCGGCGCCGTTGGCGCCCACCAGCGCGACGATCTCGCCCTCATCCACGGTGAAGTCGATGCCGCGCACCGCCGGCAGTTGACCGTGGGAGGCGGAAAGGTTTTCCACGTGCAACAGACTCATGCTAGGCGACTCCCATATAGGCGTCGATCACCCCGGCATCGGCCAGCACGGCCCGCGGCTCGCCGTTGGCGATGACTCGACCGGCGTCCATGCAGACCAAGCGGTCGATGACCTGGAGCAACATATGGACGATGTGTTCGATCCAGACGATGGCGACGCCGCGAGCGCGAATCTCGCGGATGATGCTCACCAGCTCCGCCGCCTCGCCGTCAGTGAGACCGCCGCCGATTTCATCGAGCAGCAATACCTGCGGCGCGGTGGCCAGGGCACGGGCCAGTTCCAGGCGCTTGCGGTCCAGCAGGCCGAGGGTCTCGGCCCGGCGGTTGGCCAGGGGCGTCATGCCGGAAAGGGCCAGGGCATCGAGGCTGCGCACCTGCGCCTCGGCGCCGGAAAAGCCGCCGCCGTGGGTGGCGGCGGTCATCAGGTTCTCGATCACGCTCATACCGAGGAAGGGGCGCGGCACCTGATGGGAGCGTCCCAGTCCCAGACGGCAGCGCTCGGCCGCATCGAGGCGGCTCACCTCGCCGCCGCCATAGCGCACCGCGCCGACGGTGGGCCGGTAGGCCCCCGCCAGCACGTTGAGCAAGCTGGTCTTGCCGGCACCGTTGGGACCGACGATACCCACCGCCTCGCCCTCGCCAACGGCGAAGTCCACTCCGTCCAGCACCGTCAGCGCACCGAAGCGCAGGCCCACGCCCGCCGCAGACAATAACTCGGGCATCCGAATTTCAACTGTATGAAATCAGTTTGGCGCCGACCGGCACCTTGGCATCATCGGCATTGGAGGTGATGACGAAGTCGAGCTTGTGCTTGGCGCCCGGCTTGGCCTTCACCCACTGCGCGCCGATGATGGGCGTGACCGCCACGTTGGGCACCGGCCCCTTGGTGAAGTCCACCTTGCCGGCCATGGTGTCGGTGTTCAGGGTGCCCAGGGTTTTCGCCAGGCCCGCCTTGTTCTTCGGATCGGCAGTGGTTTTCAGCGCGGCAAAGCCGGCATCCAGCAGGGCCATGGTAGCGCCCAATTGCTGCGTCCATTGCTTGCCGCTGGCGGCTTCGTAGCCGTCGGCCAGGGCCACGCCGGAGAGGCCCGTGAGCGGCGACGTGTAGGGGAAGTGCTTGTGCCAATAGGCGCCGCCGGCCAGGTTGAAGCCGAGATTGCCCAAGGCTTCCATGGTGGAAGGGAAGAGACCGGTCTTGGCCAGTTGGGCGATCTTCACCGTCTTCGTATAACCCTGCTGGGCCGCCTGGCGCCAGAAGGTGGCGAAATCCGGGGGGATCGGGAAGGTGTTGAAAATCTCGCACTTCTCGGCCTTGAACCTGGCGATCTGGGCGGTGTAGTCGGTGGTGCCGTTCTCATAGGGGCCGGGATCGACGATGGTGAATCCGGCTTTCGCCAGTTCGGGCGCGAGATTGGCGCGGATGGCATTGCCATCGGCATCATTGGGGTAGAGCACGCCCACCTTGCGGTTGGTCGGGATCAGGTTCCACTGGGCGGTATAGGCGCGCACGAAGCTGCCGACGCCGAAGGAGAAATGGAAGCTCCACTTGTAGGGCGAAGGCGCGCCTGGCTTGGCGCCGCGACCGAAATACCACGCTTCCCAGGGCATCACCGAGGACAGGCAGGGCACGCCGGCGGCCTCGCAGGCGTCGGACACGGGATTGACCACCTCGGGCGTCGAGATGGCCAGCATCAGGTCCACCTTTTCTTCGTTGATCAGGCTCTTGGCCAACTGGCTGGCGCGGGAGGGGTCGGACTGGGTATCCCGATCAATGATCTGCACGGCATATTGCCTGCCGCCGCTGCTCAAGCCGGACGCCAGCGCCTTGCGGACGAGGGTGAGCACATGCGGGTCGGTCTCGCCGAAGCTGGCCAGGGGGCCGGTGCGCGGACTGATGAAACCGATCCTGAGCGTGTTTTTCGGGTCTGCGCCCTGCGCCCACAGCGATCCGCCGGGCAGGGCCAGGGCCAGTCCGGCGGCGCCGGCAGCGCGGATGAATTCCCGGCGGGAGGGGCCTTCTCCGGTGGAATCGACAGCGTGGGTTGCGTTGGCTTCTTGCATGGTGTTTGTCTCCTCGTGGTGTGTTGTGGTGATTCAGCCCATGCGAACGATGGGCTTGATGGTGCGTCCGCTTTCCGAATCGTGGATTGCCGCGTTGATGTCGGCGAAGTCGTAGAACTTCACCATGCGGTCAAAGGGGAAGCGGCCCTGGCGATAGAGATCGATCAAGGTCGGGATGAAAAGCTCGGGTTCCGATTCACCCTCGACGATGCCCATCAGCCGCCGTCCGCCGCTCATGAAATGCACCTCGTCCAGCGTGAACTCGCTGCCCAGGGGCGATGCGCCGAGGATGCCGCAGGTACCCCGTGGCGCCAGCGCCAGCACCGCCGCCCGGATCACCGGCGCCAGGCCCGTGGTGTCCAGCGCAAAATCCAGACCGATGCCGGTGAGCTTCATCAACGCCTCGGTGGCGTTCTCCTTGCCGGAGTCGATGACGTGGGTGGCGCCCACTTCCCGGGCGAAGGCCAGGCGGTCGCCATTGAGGTCCACGGCGACGATGGTGGTGGCCCCCACGGCGCGGGCCGCCATGATGGCGGAAAGCCCCACCGAGCCGGCGCCGAAGACGGCGAAGGACTTGCCGACGCCCACCATGAGCGCATTGATGACGGCCCCGGCGCCGGTCTGCACGCCACAGGCGAGCGGGCCCATGAGCTCCAGCGGCACGTCCCGGGGCACCTTGACGACGTTGCGCTCGTGACACAGGGCATGGGTGGCCCAGGAGGACTGGCCGAAGAAATTGCCGTGGATGGGCGCGCCGTTCTGCGACAGGCCGCTCGAACCATCGGCGCGGGTGGCGAAGAAGTTGCGGGGAAAAAATTCCAGGCAGTAGGCCGGGGCATGGTCGGCGCAGCTCGGACAGCCGCCGCAGGAGTTGAAGCTCATGACGACGTGGTCGCCCGGCACCACCTTGGTCACATTGCCGCCGACCTTTTCGACGATGCCGGCGCCCTCATGGCCAAGCACCACCGGCTGGGGTGTGGGCAGGTGACCATCGCGGACCACGATGTCGGTGTGGCAGACGCCGGTGGCGACCACCTTGACCAGGATTTCGGATTCCCGGGGGTCTTCGATGTCCAGTTCTTCGAGGGCAATCTTCTTGTCACGGGTTACGGCAGCGCGGATTTTCATGGTCTCCTCTTTAACGTGAAATACGCGGTTCGGAGCGCCCCGTGACCCACGAGCGCAGCGAGCAAACTGTCACCCTCGCCCGGGCGAGGGCCGGGGAGTGGGGGCGACTAATTCGGCTTTTGCGTCGTTTCATGATCAGGGGTGCAGTCGGCTCGCATGAAAGTTACTTCGGCGTGCGGTGCTCAGTTCAACTGGAAGGCCTGCCGCAGGCAGTCTTCCATCAGGGCCCAGGCGGCGTCGGCCGGGGCCTTGGGGCCGATGTGGGTAAAGGCGTGGTCGGCGCCGGGATAGACCTCGTGACGCACCGCGACGCCGGCTTCCATGAGCCGCGCGGCATAGGCATCGCCCTCGTCGCGCAGGACGTCGTATTCGGCGGTGATGACGAGGGCCGGGGGCAGGCCACGCAAGCTCTCCAGCGGCGCCAGCAGGGGCGAGACACGCGGATCGGTGGCCTGTGCCGGCCGGGGCAGGTAGCAGTCGTTGAAGAGATTCATGAGCCCCGGCGTGAGCAAGGGTTTGGCGATGCGCGCCTGCTTGGCCGTGGTGGGCGTCGCGGCGTCGGTATAGGGATAGTCGAGTATCTGCAAGCAGATCTTCGGGCCACCTCTGGCCTTGGCCTCGGCCACCACATGGGCGGTCAGGTTGCCGCCGGCGCTGTGGCCGCCAACCGCAATGCGACCGGCATCGATGCCCAGCTCGGCAGCGTGCTCCGCCAGCCAGTCCACGGCCGCATAGCACTGGTCTGGCGCCACCGGGAAGGGGTGCTCCGGCGCCCGCGCATAGTCGAGATTGACCACCACGCAGCCGACCCGCGCGGCGATGCGCCGGCAGAACACGGCGTCGTGCTCCGGCAGGCCGAAGACGAAGCCGCCACCGTGGATGTTCACGAACACCGGCAAGGCGGCACCTTCGCCTTTTGCCGGTCGGTGAATCAGCGCCCGCACCGGTCCCGCAGTCGTGGGCAGGATGCGTTCTTCGTCGCGGCTCTCGCCGAGGCCGTCGACCGGATAGCCGATCTTGGTCAGGATGAAATAATCGAAGACGAAGCGAACGGCTTTCGCCTTCCAGCGGCGCAGGATGCTCATGGTCGCGTTCTCCGTCTCGACTCAGAACGGATAACGCGGCGGCGTGTCCTTGATGGTCACCCATTGCCACTGGGTGAATTCATCGAGGTCGGCGATGGAGCCGGCGCGGCCCCCGTTGCCCGAGCAGCCACGGCCGCCGAAGGGGTTGGTGCATTCGTCATTGACGGTCTGGTCGTTGATGTGCAGCATGCCGGCGCCGAGGCGGTCGCCGAGGGCCATCGCCCGGCCCACCGAGGGCGAGATGATGGCCGAGGACAGTCCGTACTCGGTGGTATTGGCCAGTGCCACGGCCTCGTCGTCGTTGCGGTAGGTGACGATGTTGGCAACGGGGCCGAAAACCTCCTCGTCGAAGGCTCTCATGCCCGGCTTGAGATTGGACAGCACGGTGGGTTTGTAGAACAGGCCGTCGTAGGTGCCGCCGGCCTCCAGCTTGGCGCCGGCGGCGATGCTGTCCTGGACGATGCCATGCACCCGCTGCACCTGGCGGGCGTTGATCAGCGGCCCGAGGGCCACTTGCTCCGTGGCCGGATTGCCGACGGGCAGGTGGCTGGCTTTTCCCGCCAGGCGGCGGATGAATTCCGGCGCCATGCTTTCATGGACCAGGATGCGGCCGGAGGCCATGCAAATCTGTCCCTGGTGCAGGAAGGCGCCCCAGGCCGCGTTGGACACCGCCAGATCGATGTCGGCGTCGTCGAGCACGATCAGCGGGCTCTTGCCACCGAGCTCCAGGGCCACCTTCTTCAGGTGGCGGCCCGCCAGTTCGCCGACGCGGCGACCCACGCCGGTGGACCCGGTGAAGCAGATCATGCCCACCTTCGGGTCGGTACACAAGGCCTCGCCGGCCTCGGCGCCGCCGGGCAGCACCTGGAGCAGTCCGGCCGGGAGCCCGGCCAACTCCAGGGCACGGGCGATCAGAAAGCCGCCGGTCACCGGGGTTTGCGGATCGGGTTTGAGCACCACGCCGTTGCCGGCGGCGAGTGCCGGCGCCACGGCGCGCAGGGAAAGAATCAGCGGGAAATTGAAAGGGGAGATGACGCCTACCACGCCATGGGGCACGCGACGCGCCAGGGACAGGCGTCCCGGCGGGCTGGCCAGGGTGACGCCCTGCGGCCCGGTGATCAAGCCCGCCGCCAATTGGAAAATGGTCGCCGCCTCGCGCACCTCGTGCATGCCCTTGAGCACCAGGCCGCCGGTTTCCCGCGCGATCCACAGGCCCAGCGCATCGGCCTGCTCCTCCATCAGCCGGGCCGCCTTGAGAAAAATCGCGGCCTTGTCGCGCGGCGGCATGGCAAGCCACTGCTTCTGGGCCACCGCAGCCGTGGCGGCGGCGATGACAATGTCGCTTGCATTGCCGAGTCCCACGGTGGTGAGCAAGTCACCGGTGGCCGGCTCGCGCACTTCCTGGCTGCCGCCGTGACCGTCGACCCAGCCGCCCGCGAAAATTTTCTTGTCCCAGATGCCCGTGTCCAGAATGTTTGCCGTCATTTGCGAATCTCCAAGTTTCATGGTCCAGCCCGGTTGGGCGCTTGGGCTTCGCTTCGCAAGCCACGTGCCTGATTTTTCGCCACCGCCACTCATGCAGTGCAACAAACTGCTTTTGCCCTGATTCAGCATCCGTCGCCTGGCCCGGACAGGCGGCGCTTATGTCGCGTTGCAATAAACAGAATGAAGCAGCAATCATCACGATGTGATCAAATTGTTTTTGATCAAGCGATTTCATTTTCATCAAATGAAGAAAAAAATTTCCCTGGCCGAAGTCTCCCGCACCACTGGTGCCATGCTTGCCAGCGGCAACATTCGGGACCTGGACGACACCGCGCGGCCAACCCTGCGCGACCTGACCGAGTGCCTGTATTTCTCACCCGGCGATGGCCGCATCTGGCTCGACAACCAACGCATGATCCTTCTGCACAACGCCGCCTTCGGCGCCTTGCGGCGGGAACTGATCGACGGCATGGGCATGGAACGGGCCCGTGGCGTGCTGACGCGCACGGGCTACGTGTCCGGTGCCCGCGACGCGGAACTGGTCCGTCAGCAGTGGCCGGACGCGGAACCGATATCCGTGCTGGCCGCCGGCACCCGGCTGCACGCCATCGAGGGCATCGTGAAAGTCGAGCCGGTGCACATCACCTACGACGCGGTGCGGGGCAGCTACAAGGGCGAGTTCGTCTGGCACAACTCCAGCGAGGCCGACGAGCACATCGCCGCCTACGGCATGGCCACCGACGCGGTGTGCTGGATGCAGCTCGGCTATGCCATCGGTTACGTCACCACCCTGACTGGCAAGCTGATCGTGTTCCGCGAAGTGGAGTGCCGGGCCATGGGCTCACCGGTCTGCCGGGTCATCGGCAAGCCCGCCGAGGAATGGGACAACGTGGAGGAGGATCTGCGCCACCTGAACGTGCAGGACTTCGTCGATGCCACCGGCTACGGCCGCGACGGCATCGCGCTGGCCCCCTTGCCCGAGGAGGTCGAGGACGCCGGCAACTCCTCTCCCCTGATCGGTGTTTCGCCGGCATTTGCCGCCTGCTGCCAGCGGCTGCAACGGGTGGGGGCGACCCGCGCCACGGTCCTGTTCGTTGGCGAATCCGGCACGGGCAAGGAGCTCTTTGCCCAGATGTTGCACGGCATCGGCGCCCCGACGGATGCTCCCTTCGTTTCGATCAATTGCGCGGCGATTCCCGAAACCCTGGTCGAGGCCGAGCTCTTCGGCGTCGAGCGGGGGGCCTACACCGGCGCCACCCAGGCCCGGCCCGGCCGCTTCGAGCGGGCCGACGGCGGAACCCTGTTCCTCGACGAAATCAATTCCCTTTCCCTGGTAGCCCAGGGAAAACTGCTGCGAGCAGTCCAGACCGGGGAAATCGAGCGGGTCGGCGACACCCGTGTGCGCCGCGTAGACGTGCGCCTGGTGGCGGCATCCAACATCGACCTGCGGGAGGAAATCCGGGCAGGCCGATTCCGCGAGGACTTGTTCTTCCGCCTCAACGTCTTTCCCATCCACATCCCGCCGCTGCGCGAGCGGCGCGACGACATTCCCCTGCTGCTCAACCATTTCCTGCGCCACTACAACCAGCGCCATGGCCGCGCTGTCGCCGGCTTCACCATACGCGCCATGCGCGCGCTGCTCACCTACGGCTTTCCTGGCAACGTCCGGGAATTGCAGAACCTGGTGGAGCGGGGCGTCATCGCCGCGGAGAACGGTGCGTCCATCGACCTGGCCCATCTGTTCATCAGCGGCGAGGCCCAGAACTCGCCCCTGTTCTCGGTTTCCGACCAGGGCAACCTGGCCACCGAGCTTGCCCAAGCGGCGGACGACGAAGCACCGGACCTGTTCCGGATACTGGCCCGCGTTGTTGGCCAGGCGAATACGGACCGCTTGTCGATCGACTCCGTCGAGCGCGCGCTAATGAAATTGGCCGTCGAACGCGCCAAGGGCAAGCTATCCGTTGCCGCCCGCCTCTTGGGGCTCACCCGGCCACAATTGGCCTACCGGATGCGGAAGATGGGCCTGGACCAAGCCTGAAGACGCTACATGTCGTCGACACTGACTGAAGTCGGCGCTTGCTCAGGCCGCCTTGCGCCCCTTCAATTCCTCGCGAATCACTTGGCGAACAGTTTCGGCGATATCGGCGGTTTGCAACGAGGACTTCAAAGTCTCGTTGATCAGCGTCTGGTAACCGCGCTCTCCGGCCATGTGCTTGAAATGCTCGACGAGGGCTGCATCGAGGTAGAGCGTTACCCGCTTCTTCGGCAGGACGACACGGCCTGCGGCGCGCTTGCGGAGCATCAGCTTCCCGTCATCGATGTCGGTCTGGGTGATCGGGGTATCGTCGTCAAATGTTGGCGTAGTAGATTTTTTCTTCATGGCGTTCTGCCTTTCGCATCGAAATCACCCGAATTTCCTCATCGGTCTCGGCGGTAGCAATGACTACCACGTGTCCGCGCAGCAGGCCCAAGGTGATGAACCTTTGTTCCACGTAGGCAAACCTCCGATCTTCGAAAGTGATGCTTGTCGGGCTTTCGATCACCTGCGGCGCATCCTTGAAGTCGTAGCCATGTTTCTTCAGGTTGGCCGCTTGCTTCCTCGGATCGTGGGAATAGCGCATCGGATAAATGTATGTATATTTGTCCGTATAGTCAAGCGGCTCGGCAGATCAGCGGTTTCGCGCACACGAGCCGCTAATCCGCACCCGGCGTCCGCACCCGATGCCGCAGCCGTCCGACGATCAACGCCGCCGCGCCGGTGGCGAGCAGGTGCTTCAGCGTATGGCCGGTGACGGCGCCCAGCGCGGCGGCGATTTCATGGTCGTTGAGTTCGGCGAACTTGGCGACGACATACAGTGCCAGGGCGGCGCCAAAGGCCAAGCGGTCGGCGCCGGGCATACGGTAAATCGATTGCCAGAGCGGGATCAGCAAGATGGGCAGGGCCTGCAGCAGCAGATAGGGGCGCAGGTCGCCCTGGCCCAGCAAGTCGGTGATATACCACCAGCCGACGCTGGCGAGGCCGGCGAGCGCCAGCCAGGCCGCCAGGTTGCGGCTATTCCGCTGATGAACATCACCCCAGACGCCGGCCAGCAGGCCGCCGCAGGCCACTGCGATCGGCAGGCGGTCCCAGATCAGGCGGGCATTGTCCGGGGCCAGGTGGTACCAGGACGAACCCAGGGCGGTAAACAAAAGCCCGATCAGGAACAGCCGGTAACCGGCCCAACCGGAGCGGATATCCGGATGCCGACTGGCCGAGGCAAGTCGCTTCCAGCCCCAAAGCGCTGTCAGGGCAAATCCGAGGTTCGAGATCACGTCGGCGAAGTGGGGAATGCCGAGCACGACGTCCTGGTCGGCGAAGTCGTGGTAGCCGGCGGGCTGGGCAATCGGTCCGTGGAACACGGCGGCCGCAACCAACAAGGCCGTAAGGATCAGCGGAAGGTATCGGTGCAGCGGTTTCATGGCGATCTCCTGAGTGAATGCAGACCCAGAATGCAGGCGACCCGCTGCCAGGTAAACCGAAAACGCCGAAGGCGCATCGATCGCCACGAGAGGTATCGACCGACGATACCGGCGTGATGCCGAAGCTCCTGGCAAGCCGAAAGTCGGCGCCGGCGGCACGGCGTCTCGCGTTGCCTTACGGCTTGCCCAGCAGTGAAAACGGAAAATCGCGGATCGAGTCCGGCCGGATCATGTTGGCATGCTGCTCGCCGGCGGAGAGTTCCTTGACCCGGTCGGCGACCCAGAGGTTGAGTTCGTTGAGCGAGATGACGCCGTCGCGGTTGAAGTCGCCGCGTCCCGAAAGCCCTTCCACCAGGGCTTTGGTGAAGGCGCCGTTGTTCCATTCCGGACTCTCCTGCGAGGTCTCCTGGCCGGTCGATGAGGCGAACACCACGACGCCGTTCTCGGCGCTGGTCAGCTCATTGACCAGGCGGTTGATGTCGCCCAGGGCGCGCTTCTTGCCGGTGCCCAGCACATTGCCGGAATGGCAGGTGTCGAGGAAGGCCAGCACCTTGGAGGGCAGCGACTGGAGGGTTTCGACGATATCGACATTGGAGATCGCGGTGCTGCGCAGACGCGCCACGTCCGAGTTGTTGGGCAGGAAGTAATACTGGCTGATGCTGTCGTTGACGCCATGTCCGGCAAAGAAGACGACAGCGATGTCGTTGGCGGTGACTTCGCGGCGCAGCCAGTCCATGCCGTCGATGATGCTCTCGCGGGTGGCCTTTTCGTCGGTCAGCAGGCGCACATCGACGGCGCGATAGAGCTGCCCAGCCTGGGTGCGCAGCGCGCGGGCAAAGTCGGTCGCGTCCTTGGCCGGATAGTCCAGCGTCGGCACGCGCGCGCTCTGGTACTTGGCGACACCCACCACCAGGGCATACAGCCGCGGCCGCAGCTGCGCGCTGGCGACCGCGCTGCCGTCCGCCAGCCGCTCATGCAGGCGAATCTTCGCCGGTTCCCCGGCAATCCCGCGGCTTTCGGCGATCAGCGCGATCTCGACTTCGTCCTCGGGCAGGGGCACAAAAATCTGCCCGCTGGTTTCCTCCTTGCCGTCCTCGATGGCCAGCGCCAACGCCGTGCCGGCAGGGCGGCCATTGACCAGCGCGCGCACGCGCACGGCGGCATCGCCGGTGGGTACGCGCAAGGCGAATGACAACTGCGCAACGAGCCCCTCCTTGCCGCTCTTCTCCTGCGTCGAGACGATGCGCACCTGCGGCGGCAGGCGGTCGCGCATGGCGCGGCCGAGTTCCAATGCGCGACCAACTTCCGCGTCCTGTGCCATGCGGTCGGTCTGCGTCAGGCTGCGCGTGATTTCATCGGGATTGTGGAACAGGTCGCGAAACCGTCCGGCGCCATAGAACAGCGCCTCGCGGTGGCGGTCGCGATTGACGTGCCAGCCGACCAGCGTTTCGCCCTCGGCCGAGGCATCGTAATGCCCCAAAGGTGTCCAGGTCGTCCAACTGCGCCCCGCCAGGCTGGGGAAAAATGACAGCAGCTTCTGGCCGTCAGCCAGCCGCAGCCAGCGAATCACCCCGGCTTCATCCTGCGACAGCGCGAGCCCTGCTTCATCGGCAATCGCCACGGCGATGCTGCGCGCCTGGTTGTGCGTTTCCCACTGCCGGCGGCACTGTCGATCAAAGGCGATGACGCTGCTTTCGGTGCCGATGACGAAACCGCGTCCGCGCGGATCGATGGCCAGATTCTGCGCCACGGCATTGCCCAGATCGAGCGGCTTGCCGCCGCAGAGCACTTGCCGGCCCAGGCGCCAGTTGCGCACTTCGGGCGCCCCGTCGGTCAGCGCCGGGCGCAGGGCGTCGGCGCGCTTGGCGCCTTCCCACGGCAGCAAGGTCCGCCGGTCGAGCGAGAACACATAGCGCTTGGTGCCGGCATTGTCGTCGCTGTAGGCCACGGTCCTGCCGTCGGGCGAAACGCGCAGCCCGCCGGGACGGTTGTCCGAATCGATGGTGGCATTGTCGATCGCTACCTTGAGCCGGTCCTGGCTGTCGAGCGCAATCACCGTTGCCGACGAGGTGCCGACATAAATCCGGCCGTCGCGGCCGCTGAGCATGGCCAGCGCGTCAAGCTGGCCAAGTTCGATGGCGGTCGGCGCGGCGTTGCCGCTGGCAGGCCACTTGAACAGACGATTGGCGCTGACCAGCGGATTGAGCCGGCGTCCCGCGCCGTAAAGGTAGCTGCCGCCCTGCGACCACGCCAGGGTCAGTTCGCCGAAGTGGTTGGGCGCGATGCCCAGCTTCACCTGGCTGATGCGATGACGCAGGGACAGGTCGTCGGTATCGAGCAGGTCGACCCGGGCGGAATCCTGGTGGGAGACCGCCAGTGTCCGTCCGTCGGGCGACAGCGCGCCCTTGTGGAAAGCATCGCCTTCCGATTCCCTCATGCGGTTCAACTGCAGTCCGTTGTATTGCAGTACGACGCGCTGGCACACCGCATACAGCTGCTGCGTGCTGTCGAACTCCGCCCACTGGCAGGGCGTCTCGGTCGCCGTTTCGCGCAGCAGGACAAGGCTCTTGGCGTCGTAGATGCGCAGCCCGCTGGCGCCGGCGATGCGCTCCGGGCCGAGCTCCGGAACGTTGTCCGAGCCATAGGCGACGGCGAGGTAGCGCCCGTTGTTCGAGTAAGCGAGGTGATGCACCCTGCCCGGCAGGCCTTCGAGCGTGCGGGTCACGATCTTTTGCACCGGGTCGAAGAAATAGATCAGGAAACTGCTCCGCTTGAGATGGTCGCTGGGGCGCGAGAAGAACGTCAACCCCGAGGTCGCCAGCAGCTTGCCGTCCGGGCTGTAGGCCATGGCGTAAGTGGTCCCCGCGCCGCGTCGTCCGGCCGGCGGTCGCAGGATATCCAGAGGTTTGCCGCTGGACGGGTCCCACAGGCGTACGGTGCGATCGATGGAAGCGGTGGCGAGTTGCTTGCCGCGCGGGGCCAGGGCCAGCGCATGAACGGCGCGCAAATGCGCTTGGGTTTCGATGCGCAGTATCGGTTCCAGCGGGACGTGTGAGTAAGCATCGAGCACGAAGCGCAGAACCGCTTCCTTCGATTTGGTCTCGCCCGCGGCACGGCCGACCAGTTCGACTTCAACCGGAACCGGCGTGCTGAGCGTCGCCGTCGCGGCGGGAACCGCTGCTGCTTCCGGCTGCCCAAACGGCGGAAAGGAAACGCCGGCGCATCCACACAAGCCCAGCAGAAGTCCCAGCCCCGCCATTCGCCTCGTCACCATCGTGTTCCCTGAATCGCATCTCAATTGTTTTATCATACGCCGCTAAATGACCATGCTTGCCGCCAAGGACCCCTGGGTCGCCCGTCTGCTCGCCGACCCGATTCTGGCGCTGGCGCCCTATACCGAACTGGCGCGTCTGCTGCCTTACCTCGAAGAGCGCCCGTTGGCGCCGGGCGGGACACTCTACCGCGCCGGCGACCAGGCACAGGCGCTTTACCTGGTGCTGGCCGGCGATGTGTCGCTGACGCCGCCCGGCGGAACGATCCAGGTCGCGCCCGACGGCCGTGCCGGCGAAGAAGCGAGCAGCGAATTCGATACCCATCTCACCACCGCCAGCAGCATGGACGGCGCCACGCTGCTGATCTTGCCCCGCGCTCCGCTGCTGGCCTTCCTGGCGGCGCAGCCTTTGCTGCGAGCGCGCCTGACGCAGTCATTGACGCGCATCCTGGCCGGCGGGCGGCTGGCCTCCGACGCCGCGTCGAAGGCCAGCCCGATCCGGGCTGCCGCAAGCAAGCGCAAGGCGGTGAGCACCGCCGCGCTGGTTGGCTGGCTGGCCACCCTGTTGGCACCGGCGGCGGTGCTGTACATGGCTCCGCAATGGAATCTCGCCCTCCATGCAGGGCATTTCCTGGCCATATTCTCTGCCACCGTCGTGATGTGGGTGTTCAATCTGGTGGACGAGTACGTGCCCGGCGTGTTTGCCGTGCTGACCACGCTGGCCATGGGGCTGGTGCCGATCCCGGTCATGCTGTCTGGATTGGCCTCGGACGGTTTCTTGCTCGCCATGAGCGTCCTCGGCCTGGCTACGGTGATCGTCGCCTCCGGGCTGAGCTATCGCCTGCTGTTGCTGCTCTTGCTGAAGCTGCCGAACACACCGTTCTGGCATAACAGCGGCCTGCTGTTTACCGGATTCCTGCTGACGCCCCTGGTGCCTTCGATCAATGGCCGCGTCGCCCTGCTGACGCCGTTCTACCGCGACATGCTGGAAACCCTGCGTCTGGAGTTCAAGAGTCCGGCAGCCAACCGTCTGGCCATTTCGACGTTTGTCGGTGCCGGCTTGCTTTCGGCGGTATTTCTCAGCAGCAAGTCGGTCAATTTCGTCGTCTTCGGCCTGCTTTCCGATCAGGCGCAAGACCAGTTCCAGTGGCTGGAATGGCTGAAAGCCTCCGCCGGCACGGCGGCGGCACTGTTGCTGAGTTATTTCCTGGCAGCCGGACTGTACTTCCGCAAGCTGCCCAAGGCGGCCCTCTCAAAGCCGCAGGTGGCGGCGCAATTGAGTCTGCTGGGCCACATGAAGGACCGCGAATGGGCAGCCGTCGGCGGCGTCGCGCTGTTCATGCTGGGCGTCGCCACCACCAGCCTGCACGCCATCCAACCGCCCTGGCTGGGCCTGGCCATTCTCTATGGCCTACTGCTGTTCGGCTCCCTGACCAAGGAGGAATTTCGCGAAAAAATCGACTGGCCCTTCCTGCTCTACCTGGCCGGCATCGTCGGCCTTACCGCCGCACTCAACCATCTTGGCTTGACGCGACTGCTGGCGGACAAATTGCCCGCGCTGGGCGAGATCATGCGCGGCAGTTTCCCTCTGTTCGTGCTGCTCCTCGCTGGAGTGATTTTCATCATTCGCCTGGTGGTGCCGATCAGCGCCACCATCGTCATCCTGGCCACCCTGTTCATGCCGGTCGCCGAGGCGCACGGCGTCAATCCCTGGGTGGTCG
>MHZX01000029.1:821-30209 GCA_001828935.1 Rhodocyclales bacterium RIFCSPLOWO2_02_FULL_63_24 | reverse complement strand
CGCCGTGCGCGAGCGCCAGTGCATCTACCGCCAGGCCGGCTCGGTGCATGGCTGCGCCCTGGCGCGCAACAGCGACGCCATCGAGCTGCTGTATTTCATCGAAGACGTCGGCCGCCACAACGCCGTGGACGCCATCGCCGGCCGCATGTGGCTGGACGGCGAAAGCGGCGCCGACAAGATTTTCCACAGCACCGGCCGCCTCACCTCCGAGATGGTGATCAAGGCCGCCCAGATGGGCATCCCCTTCCTCGTCTCCCGCTCCGGCGTCACGCAAATGGCCTGGGAGATCGCGCAAAACCTCGGCCTCACGCTGATCGGCCGCGCGCGCAACCGGCAGTACCTGATCTATACCGGTGCCGAGCGCTTCGTGCGCTGAAGCATTTTCTGGCGAGCGGGATTCGCGAAGCAGGCGAAAGACTTGTCGCACGGGGCGTCTGATTCAGGCTCGACTGCCGACGCACGCAGGGCCAATGGGTGACGACGATTGATCTGACTTTGCGGCCGTCAATGACCGTTCTATCTATGTCCCAGAGCGGCCATGAACAGCCATTGGCAATGCTTCGGTAAATGACGGCGATCGAGCCAGAGCGGTCGCTCGCTCCGTTGAAACTGCGGTCATTCGCAAATGTTGCAGCGGCGTACTGGCACGACGCACTTCTGACAGAGACTACAATTTCCGACATATCGTTACTCCGAGGCAAGCGTCATGGAACTTCGTGCAATCGCCAAACTGTCAGAACGTCGCCCAACTGGACTCTTGTACCACTACACGACCATGGCCGGTGCGCTAGGCATCATTTCGAGCAAGCAGATTTGGGCGACACATATCAAGTATCTGAACGATTCGATGGAGTTCGAACTTGCGAAGACAGTTGGCGTTGAGGTTGCCGAGTCACTGCATAAATCCTCGAATAGCAATGTCGACCGGAAATTGTGGTCTGAAATAGCCAACGGGATAAGGGCCGCCGGCATAAATATTTGTGTCGCTTCGTTTTCGGAAAACGGGGATCTACTGAGCCAGTGGCGAGGCTACGCATCCCCAGGAGGATGTTCGCTTGGCTTCGATCACGAGTTTTTATCCTCTGTGGCCGCCGTCGATAGTTGGCGGTTTCTTCCCTGTATCTACGAACCAGACGAGCAGCGCGAACTGATGCGCGACATATTGCTCGAAGTCTTCGAAGTAAACACGCGTCTTGTAAGTGAAGGCGAGTACAACGACTTCAATGGAGGCGATGCCGCTGCCCGCATGAATCAACTTGCTGGCATCTTCAAAGACCGTTCCTTTGCCGAGGAGCGGGAATGGAGACTCTTATCCCGCCCGCTGATGAATACACATGATGCGTTCAAGCTCCGGCCCGGAGCATCAACGCTTGTCCCGTATTTCGAGAAGGACTTGTTGAATGCGCAAGGTGCGATGCTTTTGCGACACGTCGTTGCTGCTCCTACTCCGCATCCAGATCTCTCTTGCTCATCGCTTCGGCAATTGCTCGTCAAGTATGGCTATAGGAACGAGCCGGAACTAGGTTCCTCGAATATCCCGTTTCGGAACTGGTGACTGCAGGGGTGAAGACGCTTGTTGGTCGAAGAGCGGACGGTCGACAGTTTTGCCTGGATGACTCATAAGGGCACAAAGTGTGAGTAGCGGTTTTCGATAAGCTGCCGCTCAGATTGACCGCCCCAGATTCTTTTGGGCCTCCGGATTTTCCGGTGGGCAATTGAGATTTCTGACTTGAAAACTACCTGATTCCAATCTCGCCTCTTGGGTGGACAGGCCCACGTGGTCATTCTTGACATCCTCTTAGGCTTAAATACAATGTATGTATGATTAAGTTCGAGTGGGACTCACGCAAAGCTGCGGCGAACGTCAAGAAGCATGGAATCTCCTTTGAGGAGGCTCAGTCGGTTTTCTACGATGAGTTCGCTGTCCAGTTTTTCGACGATGACCATTCATCCAGCGAAGAACGTTTTCTATTATTGGGCATGAGTACAGGGGCAAGATTGCTTCTGGTCTGCCACTGCGAGCGCGATGCAAGCACCACCATCCGCATCATTTCAGCCCGCAAGGCAACCAGAGGGGAGAGCACATTTTACGGAAGTGATAAAGCATGAAAGCCGAATACGATCTTTCCAAGATGAAATCACGCAGGAACCCCTACGCGTCGAAACTCAAGAAGCCTGTAACTATGCGGCTCTCTGAAGACGTGGTTTCTTATTTCAAAGGGATGGCTGCTGATGCTGGGGTTCCCTACCAGAGCCTTATCAACCTTTACCTTCGTGACTGCGTTATGCAGCATAGACAAGTGCAGATAGTCTGGCCGGCAAAGTCCTAGCGCCGCTGCAAGGCTGGCAACGCGTCTGCCCGATAGTCCGGAGTCCACAAGAAATGCCAGGTCAGGCTGATCCAGCTGCGTCCACCGGAAAATCCGGATACCAAACCTTTGCGGGTTTTCACAGGATGAGCCGCCGACGGGAGCGGCCCCGTGCCGCCGCCAAATCGCACTAGTCGGCGCTGGCGGCACGGCAAGAGATGCAATAGGCGCACCGGAGACCTGCTACGGGCGGGCCATTTGAAAATCCGAATGTCGGGAACGGCCGGCAGGCCGAAGATCATTGCCAGTCGATGGATAGTCGGGCAGCCGCAGGTCGCTTGCGAGCGGAACGCCGCAGGCCGGGCGCGCAACGCGCAGTACCCGATCTACATCCGAGCGAATCGCTTCACCCGCCGACCTGGCACGGCATTCGCTGCTGGCCGGTGTGCCGGCGATAATGTCGGCTTTACGACATTCGACCGCCATGCGCTGCCGCCTGCTGCTTCCCCTACTCGCACTTTTTCTCGCGCTGTCCCCGCTGCCGCTGGCGGCGCGGGAAAAGCTCACCATCGCGGCCGCGGCCGACCTCAAGTTCGCCATGGAGGAGATCGTCGTCGCCTTCAAGCAGGCGCACCCGGCCGACGAGGTCGAAACCATTTACGGTTCCTCCGGCAAGTTCCACACCCAGATCCAGCAGGGCGCGCCCTTCGACCTCTATTTTTCGGCCGACATCGCCTATCCGCGCCTGCTCGAAAAGGAGGGCCTGGCCGCCTTCCCGACGCGGCCCTACGCCTTCGGCCGCATCGTGCTCTGGAGCGCCTCGCGCGACGCCCGCCGCATGACGCTGGCCGACCTGGCCGATCCGGCGATCAGGAAGATCGCCATCGCCAACCCCAAACACGCGCCCTACGGCAAGCGCGCCGAAGAGGCGCTGCGTGCGGCCGGGCTGTGGCAAAAGCTGGAAGGCCGCCTGGTGATGGGCGAGAACATCGCCCAGACGGCGCAATACGTGCAGACCGGCAACGCCGAGGTCGGCATCATCGCCCTGGCTCTGGCGCTGAACCAGGAACTGGCGACGAAGGGTGGCTACGCGCTGATTCCCGAGACGCTGCACCAGCCGCTGGAACAGGGCTTCATCGTCACCCGGCGCGCCGCCGGCAAGCCGCTGGCGAAGCAGTTCGCCGACTACATGGCCAGCGCCGAGGCGCGCCGCGTCATGGCGCGGCATGGCTTCGTGCTGCCCGGAGAAGCGCCCAAATGAAAATCGCCATCGCCACCCAACGGCACGCCTGCGTTTCCGGCCACGCCGGGCAGAGCCGCGAGTGGCTGATCTACGACTGCATGCCCGGCCAGCCCCTGCCGCCGGCGCAGCGCATCACGCTGGAAAAAGCGCAGGTGCTGCACCACTTCGACGACAGCGGTCCGCATCCGCTGGACGGCGTCGAGATCGTGGTCGCCGGCAGCGCCGGCGACGGCTTCATCCGCCACATGCAGAAACGCGGCGCCGCGGTGCTGCTGACCGGCGAGACCGATCCGGCGGCAGCGCTGGCGAAGATCCTCGCCGGCGAGGCCCTGCCCGATACCCGCTTCGATGTGACGACCACGCTGTGCAAGCTGCGCGACCTGTTCTCGCGGCACTGAGGTTTTGCGTCAGTTGACGGGAAAGTATAGACTGTCGCATATACCCGACTGAGCAGAGGTCCGCCATGATCGAAACCCGTACCGCAAAACTGTTCAAGAACGGCGCCAGCCAGGCCGTCCGCCTGCCCGCCGAATTCCGCTTCGAGGGCGAAGAGATCTTCGTCAGCCGCGACGAAGCCACGGGCGACGTGCTGCTCTCGACCCGCCCCGGCGCCCGGACCTGGGGCGAGTTCTTCGCGCTGGTGCACTCCCTCGACCTGCCGGGCGACTTCATGGCCGAACGGCCGATGAATGCCGCGCCCAAGACGGCCGGCGTGTTCGACGACGTGGCGGACGCCTGAGCCATGCACATGCTCGACACCGACATTGCCAGTTACGTCATCAAGGGCCGCTCGCCGACGCTCGAAGCGCGGCTGGCGGCGATACCGCCGGATCGCGTCTGCATTTCGGCGGTGACGCGGGCGGAACTGCTGTATGGCTTGAAGCGCTTGGCGCCGGAACATCGCTTGCACATTGCCGTGCGCCAGTTCCTCAAGATTGTCCGCAGCCAGCCCTGGGACGCCGACGCCGCCGACCAGTACGCGGAAATCCGCCACCAGCTCGCAAGCAGCGGCCAGCCCATCGGCGAAATGGACATGATGATCGCCGCCCACGCCCTGGCGGCCGGCGCCGTGCTGGCCAGCAACAACTGCCGGCATTTCGAGCGGATCAAAGCGCCGCTACTGCTGGAAGACTGGCTCGCGCCGGCCTGACCGATCATGCCAGCTGAGGCCAACCTCCCCGCCGACCTCGCCGCGATCTGGCTCACTTTCAAGCTGGCGACGATCACCACGCTGTTGCTGCTGCTGATCGGCACGCCGATCGCCTGGTGGCTGGCGCGCACCCGCTCCGCGTGGAAAGGCCCGGTCGGCGCCGTGGTGGCGCTGCCCATCGTGCTGCCGCCGACGGTGCTCGGCTTCTACCTGCTGCTGTTGATGGGGCCGGCGGGCGTCATCGGCCGCTTCACCGAGTGGGCCGGCATCGGCCTGCTGCCCTTCACTTTCTGGGGCCTGGTGGTGGCCTCGGTGTTCTATTCCATGCCCTTCGTCGTGCAGCCGATCCAGAACGCCTTCGAGGCCATCGGCGAAGCCCCGCTGGAAGCCGCGGCGACCCTGCGCGCGACGCCGCTCGACGCCTTCTTCAGCGTCGCCGTGCCGCTCGCCAAGCCCGGCTTCATCACCGCCTCGATCCTCGGCTTTGCCCACACCGTCGGCGAATTCGGCGTGGTGCTGATGATCGGCGGCAACATCCCGGACAAGACCCGCGTCGTCTCGGTGCTGATCTACGACCACGTCGAGGCGTTGGAATACGGCCAGGCGCACTGGCTGGCCGGCGCCATGGTGGCTTTCTCCTTCCTCGTCCTGCTGGCGCTCTACACGCTGAATCCGGGCGGGCGGCAAAGGCGCTTCGGACGATGAGCATCAAGGCGCGCTTCCGGCTCGACTACCCCGGCTTCGCGCTCGACGCCGACCTGGAGCTGCCGGGGCGCGGCGTCAGCGCCCTGTTCGGCCACTCGGGCAGCGGCAAGACCACGCTGCTGCGCTGCATCGCCGGCCTCGAACGCGGCGCCGGTCGGCTCGAAGTCAAGGGCGAGGTCTGGCAGGACGCCGACATATTCATGCCGACCCACCGCCGTCCGCTCGGCTACGTGTTCCAGGATGCGCGCCTGTTCGCCCATCTCGACGTCGCCCGCAATCTCGACTACGGCCAGCGTCGCGCCGGCGGTGCGCCGGCCATCGAGCGCGCCGCGATCGTCGACCTGCTCGGCCTCGGCCCCCTGCTCGATCGCCTGCCGGCGCGGCTTTCCGGCGGCGAGCAGCAGCGCGTGGCGATCGCCCGTGCCCTGCTCACCGCGCCGCGCCTGCTGCTGATGGACGAGCCGCTGGCCTCGCTCGACCTCGCCCGCAAGCAGGAAATCCTGCCCTACCTCGAACGCCTGCGCGACGAGCTGGAAATTCCCATGCTGTATGTCAGCCACGCCGCCGACGAGGTGGCGCGCCTGGCCGACCATATCGTCGTCATGCAGCAAGGCCGCGCCGTGGCGCAAGGCCCGCTGGCGGCCACCCTGGCCCGCCTCGATCTGCCGATCCGCCTCGGCGAGGACGCCGGCGCCGTGTTCGCGGGCACCGTGGCCGAGCGCGATGCCGAGTGGCACCTGGCGCGCATCGAATTCGACGGTGGCGAACTGTGGGTACGCGACAGCGGCGTGCCGGTCGGGCGCCAGGTGCGCCTGCGCATCCTGGCACGCGACGTGTCGATCGCCAGCAGCCGCCATGACGATGTCAGCATCATGAACCTGCTGCCGGCCACAGTCACCGCACACGCCAGCGAGGATCATCCCTCGCTGGTGCTGCTGCAACTGCGCGTCGGCGCGACGACGCTGCTGGCGCGCCTGACGCGACGTTCGGCGCAGCGCCTCGACCTCGCCCCCGGCCGCGAAGTCTGGGTCCAGATCAAGGCCGTGGCGCTGGTCGGCTAGCCAAGTATCATGCTGATCGAATTCGCCGGCGCCGAAGACATCGACGCCATGGCCGACCTGCTCCACGAACTGTTCACGCTCGAATCCGACTTCCGGCCGCAGCGCGCGAAACAGCTCGCGGCGCTGAGCTGGCTGCTCGCCCACCCCGCCCACGGCCGCCTTTTCGTCGCCCGCGCCGGCGGCCAGGTGGTGGGCATGGTCAACGCCCTGATCAGCATCAGCACCGCCGAAGGCGGCCCGGTGCTGATCCTCGAAGACGTGATCCTCGCCGCCAGCCACCGCCGCGGCGGCCACGGCCGCCAACTGGTCGAGCATGTGCTGGCCTGGGCCAGGAGCCAAGGCATGCGCCGCGTCACGCTGCTGGCCGACAAGGACAACGCCGCCGCGCTGCGCTTCTACGAAAAGCTCGGTTTCGAAGAGTCGGCGATGGTGGTACGGCGCAGAAAGCTGTAAGCCGCACGGCCAAAAGGCAAAATCTGTTGTACGTCGACGGCAAGGCCGCCGGCTTCTGGGGTTGCTCGGCCTACCCGGCCTGCCGGGGTGTTCGGGACATTTGAGGTGACGAGCGGAGGAATACTCGCCGTCCCGCCAGCGCCGACTTTCACAAATATTGACTATGCCCATTTTGGGCATTAACATTCCCAAAATGGGCATGAAAGCCAAGACACCCTCCAAACAAACCAGCCTCGCCGATGCCTTGTTCTCAGGCACACAGCAACGGGTGCTGGGGCTGATCTTTGGCCAGCCCGGGCGCAGCTTCTACGCCACGGAGTTGATCGGGCTTACCGGCGCCGGCTCGGGGGCGGTGCAGCGCGAACTGGCGCGGCTGGCCCAGAGCGGCTTGGTGACGGTGCATCCCGTCGGCAACCAGAAGCACTACCGGGCCAACCCGGATTCGCCCATTTATGCCGAGTTGTGCGGCATTGCGCAGAAGACGGTCGGTCTGGCTGAGCCCCTGCGCGAGGCGCTGGCGCCGCTGGCGAAGAAGATCACTGCCGCTTTCGTCTATGGCTCGGTGGCCAAGCGGCAGGATACGGCGGCAAGCGACATCGACCTGATGCTGATCAGCGACAAGTTGAGCTATGCCGATGTGTTCGCCATGCTGGAAGACGTTGGCTCCCGGCTCGGCCGGCCGGTGAATCCGACCCTGATGACCCGCAAGGAACTCGCGAAGCGCGTTGCCGGCGACAATGCCTTCGTCACGCGGGTGCTGGCGCAGCCCAAGCTTTGGCTGATCGGTAGCGACGATGACCTCGCCGTTTGAGAACCTCACCGGCTACGGCAAGCCGCTGAAGGCAGAGCCGCCGGACGCAAAGGAATTCGCGGGCCTGGTTCGGTCGGCTCGGGCGCGGCTGACGGACGCGACCAACGCTGGGCTTTCGCTGGAAAGCCGTTTCGATCTGGCCTACAACGCGGCGCATGCATTGTGCCTGGCGGCGTTGCGCCGGCAGGGTTACCGGTCGGCCAACCGCTATATCGTTTTCCAGTTGTTGCCGCACACGCTTGGCCTCGGCCCCGAGGTCTGGCGCATCCGTGCCAAGTGCCACGATGTCCGCAACCTCGGCGAGTACAACGGCGACCTTAACGTCGACGAACGTCTGGTTGCCGATCTGGTTGCGGCCTGCCAGAAGGTGGCGACAAAACTCGGTGCCTTGCCTCCCCAATGAACCACCCTGAAACCGTTGCAATATGCTGCGGAACGATGCCACGCCGCCGCCCCGGACTCGTCTACCGGGAATTTCGCTTCGCGGGCCAGCAAGCACCGACTTTCGCTATTTGCAAATAGCGAATACGGTGTCGCCATGTACCGTTCCAGCTCGAATCCGCAAGTGGTTATCCGTCCGCAGGTAACCGGTAACCCTGCGAGTGCTCGACGAGCGCCTGGCGTCATGAATTCAAACGATTCCAATGTGGTGATGATGGAGCTGGTGGCCGAGCGGCTGGGTGATGGATTGCGCGACGAGCTGGTGTTCCTGGGCGGTGCGGTCACCGGACTGCTGATCACTGATCCGGCGCAACCTGCCGGCGCCCGAGATCATCGCGCAGGAAATCGTCGATGACCTCGAAGCGGCGCTGGAGCAGTTTCGCGAAGTGCTGGCCGACCTGCGGCCCGACGCTATGTAGCCTGCCGCCAGACGTCGGGGGCCGAAAGTCGGCGCTGACGGAACGGCGTCCGGCGCCAGCAGCACCAGTACGGCCGCCACACGCCGCCTCGTGCTTACACCGCTGCCGCTTCCCCGCTGATCAAAATCGCGCGGAAATCATTGACGTTGGTCAGCGTCGGGCCCGTTACCAGCGCGTCGCCCAGCGCGCCGAAGAAACTGTGGCCGTCGTTGTTGGCCAGGCTGTCGGCGGGCCGCAGGCCGAGCGCCCAGGCGCGCGCCAGGCTGTCGGGGGCGAGCCAGGCGCCGGCGATTTCCTCGATGCCGTCGACGCCGTCGGTGTCGCCGGCGATGGCGTGGATGCCCGCTGCGCCGCGCAGGCCGAGCGCGAGTGACAGAAGGAACTCGACATTGCGCCCGCCGCGGCCCGTGCCGCGCACGGTGACGGTGGTTTCGCCGCCGGAGAGCAGCACGCAGGGCGGCCGCAACGGCTGGCCGTGGCGGGCGACTTGCAGGGCGATGCCGGCCATCACGGTGCCGACCTCGCGCGCTTCGCCCTCGATCGAGTCGCCGAGGATGCAGCTCGCCAGGCCGGCGCGGCGAGCGACTTCGGCGGCGGCTTCGAGCGCCATCTGCGGCGTCGCGATCAACCGCGTTTCGATTTCCGGCAGCCGCGCGTCGCCGGGCTTGGGCGACTCGCCGGCGCCGCTTTGCAGCAGGTCGAGCACCGGCGGCGGCACTTCGATGGCATAGCGCCGGAGAATCTCCAGGGCATCGCGACAGCGGGTCGGATCGGCGACGGTGGGCCCCGAACCGATGTTGATCGGATCGTCGCCGGGCACATCCGAGATGATCAGGTTGAGCACCCGCGCCGGGGCGCAGGCGGCGGCCAGGCGGCCGCCCTTGATGGCGGAGAGGTGGCGCCGCACGCAATTCATCTCGGCGATGGTGGCGCCGCTTTTCAGCAGCGCGCGATTGATCGCCTGCTTGTCGGCCAGCGCCAGGCCGGCGGCCGGCAGCGGCAGCAGGGACGAGGCACCGCCGGAGATCAGGCACAGCACCCGATCGTCGGCGCTCAGGCCGGACACCAATTCGAGCATGCGCCGCGCCGCCGCATGCCCCGCCGCGTCGGGCACCGGATGCGCGGCCTCGACGATCTCGATGCGCTGGCAGGGCACGGCGTAGCCATAGCGCGTCACGACCAGGCCGGTGAGCGGATGCGGGTAGTGGCTTTCGACGGCGCGCGCCATTGCCGCCGAGGCCTTGCCGGCACCGATGACGATGAGCCGGCCGCGCGGCGGCGGCGGCAGATGCGGGGGAAGGCACAGCGCGGGCTGCGCCGCGGCGACCGCCGCATCGAACATGCGCCGCAGCAGGTCGCGCGCCGCGCCGGAAGTCATGCCCTGCATCGCATCAGTGGTCATGGCATCAAACCTCCGTCGCGGTGACGATCGATGCGATCGCCCTGCCGACATCGGCGGTGCTTGCCTTGCCGCCCATGTCGGGCGTGCGCGGACCTTCGGCGGTGACAATCTCGATCGCGGCCATGATCGCCGCCGCCGCATCGGCGTGGCCAAGGTGTTCCAGCATCATCGCGCCGCACCAGATCTGGCCGATCGGATTGGCGATGCCGCGGCCGGCGATGTCCGGCGCCGAACCATGCACCGGCTCGAACAGCGAGGGAAACAGCCGCTCGGGATTCAGGTTGGCCGAGGGCGCGATGCCGATGGTGCCGGTGCAGGCCGGACCGAGGTCGGAGAGGATGTCGCCGAACAGGTTGGAGGCGACCACCACGTCGAACCACTGCGGATTGCGCACGAAGTGGGCCGTGAGGATGTCGATGTGGTACTTGTCGCTGCGGATCTCCGGATAGCGCGCCGCCATCGCGGCGAAGCGCTCGTCCCAGTAGGGCATCGAGATCGAAATGCCGTTCGACTTGGTGGCCGAGGTGACATGCTTTTTCGGCCGCGTCGCCGCCAGTTCGAAGGCGAACTGCATGATGCGATCGACGCCGCGGCGGGTGAAGATGCTTTCCTGGACCACGGTCTCCTGCGCCGTGCCCTCGAACATGCGACCGCCGACGCTGGAGTACTCGCCCTCGGTGTTCTCGCGCACCACGTAGAAATCGATGTCGCCTACCGTGCGTCCGGCCAGCGGGCTCGGCACGCCGGGCATCAGCCGCACCGGGCGCAGGTTCACGTACTGGTCGAACTCGCGCCGCCACTTGAGCAGCGAGCCCCACAGCGAAATGTGGTCCGGCACCTTGTCCGGCCAGCCGACGGCGCCGAAGAAAATCGCGTCATGGCCGCCGATCTGCTGCTTCCAGTCCTCGGGCATCATGCGACCGTGCTTCAGGTAATAGTCGCAGCTCCAGTCGAATTCGTCCCACTGCAAGGCGAGGTCGAAACGGCTGGCGGCAGCCCGCAGCACGCGCAGGCCCTCGGGCACGACCTCGCGGCCGATGCCGTCGCCCGCGATCACGGCAATGCGTTTGAGCTTCATGGTGTCCTGCTCCGTTGGTTTGCGCCCGGCTGCCGACGGCGGATTCGCGCCGGCCGTCGGGCCTCGGGCGGAGTTTACTGCGTGGCGGGGTCGAATCCGGTTTCCGTGTCGCGAGGGGCCAGCGCGCCACCAACGACAGCGGGATCGCCGTGAGCCGGGCGCGGATATCGACGCCATCGATCCGAAGTGCCATCGGCTTTCGGCGCGGATACGCGCTTCTTGTGGACTACCTGGCGCGCCCCTTGGCGCGTTTCGCGACCGGTAACGGTCGCCGAAACGAAAAGGGTATTGACCCAAGCCTATCACCATAGTTATAGTGCGATGGTTTTGCGTGTAGTCTCCCTCGATTCGACACCCTCTCAGGCGGCCATATCTGCAACCATGTGGTGGACGTGCGACCTCAAGTTTTTCCGGACCATCCTGCAGCTCAAGGTCTGGGCGAGAAGCGAGCCCGAGGCTCGCAGCAAGGTTGAACGCATGTACCAGGTCGCCACGATTCAAAATCTGGCGCCGGTCGACAGCGGCAATATCTTCCCCTACGCAACAAATCCGCCGGAATCAGCGGTGGATCGCTTCCGCCGCTTCCAATCCTAGGAGCGCGCACAGCGTGCCTGCCAACGCCGACGAAAAGCGCCCGGGCCATTCTGAAGCGCTGATCGGTGCGGGGACGGTCGTTGCCGGCGACATCCTGTTTTCCGGAGGGCTGCGCATCGACGGCGAAGTCCGCGGCAATGTGCGTTCTCTCGACGGCCAGACGGGAACCCTGGTCATCGGCGAGAAAGGCCGGGTGGATGGCAACATCGAGGTCGTGCGCCTGATCGTCAACGGCCTGGTCACGGGCCGCGTCGATGCCAAGGAGTTCGTCAGGTTCCAGTCGAAGGCACAGGTCAATAGCGACGTCGAATATGCCGTCGCCGAGATTCATTCGGGGGCCGTGATCCAGGGGCGACTGCTGCAACGGCCAGCCGCCGCCGAGGTTTAAGAGTCGGCGCTGGCGCTACGCCGCCGGCGCCGGATTCAGCCGGCGGAGAGGTCCTGGCGCCCCGGCAGCGCGAGATGGGGATGGATGCCCAGACTGGCACGGAAGGCGGGCAGATCCTCGCTCGGCATGGGCCGGGCGAAGTGGTAGCCCTGCGCCTCGTTGCAGCCGAAGTCGCGCAGCAGGCTCAGGACCGGTTCGGTCTCGACGCCTTCGGCAATGGTCGTCAATCCCAGGCTGTCGGCCATCTGGATGATGGCGCGCACGATGGCGGCATCCTCGGCGTCGGTGACCAGGTCGCGCACGAAGGACTGGTCGATCTTCAGCTTGTCCACCTGGAAGCGCTTCAGGTAGGACAGCGACGAATAACCGGTGCCGAAATCGTCGATCGAGAGTTTCACCCCGAGCAGTTTCAGGCGCTTGACGGTCGCCAGGATGTGTTCGGTATTGTTGATCAGGATCGACTCGGTCAGCTCCAGTTCGAGCAGCGCCGGATCGAGGCCGGAGGCTTCGAGGGCGCGCACCACCGACTGCTCGATGTCGCCGCGCCTGAATTGCACCGCGGACAGATTGACGGCGATCACCAGGCCGCGGATGCCCGCCTTGCCCCAGGCCGCCGCCTGCCGGCAGGCCTCGGTCAGGACCCATTCGCCGATCGGCACGATGAGGCCGCTGTCCTCGGCGATCGGGATGAAGCGGCCCGGCGGCACCATGCCAAAATCGGGATGGTTCCAGCGGATCAGCGCCTCGGCCCCGATCAACTCGCCGCTGCCGATATCGATCTGCGGCTGGTAGTGCAGCACGAATTCTTCGCGCGCCAGCGCCTTGCGCAGGCCGTTGCGCATGCGCAGATGCTCGACCGCATCGACGTTCATCTGGTCGTCGAAGAAGCGGTAGGTATTGCGGCCGGATTCCTTGGCGCGGTACATCGCCATGTCGGACTTTTTCAGCAGGGTTTCGAAATCGGCGCCGTCGTCGGGGTAGATGGCGATGCCGATCGAGGCCGAGGTGTTCAGCTCCTGGTCGTCGATCTCGACCACCTCGCCGATCCGCCCCATCAGCTTGACCAGCACCGGCGCAATGTCGTCGGCATCGGTCAGCGCCGGCAGGACGACGAGGAATTCGTCCCCGCCCAGGCGGCTGACGGTATCCGTGTCGCGCACGCTTTCGCTCAGGCGCGTCGCCACTTCGATCAGGAGTTCGTCGCCGGTCAGGTGGCCGAGCGAATCGTTGATGGTCTTGAAGTTGTCGAGATCGAGGAACAGCAGGGCGACCTTGGCGCGCGCGCGGTCGGCATAGGCCATGGCCTGGCCGAAGCGGTCCTGCACCAGCATGCGGTTCGGCAACTGGGTCAGGGCGTCGTGATAGGCGAGGAACTCGATTCTTTCCTCGGCCCGCTTCTGCTCGGTGATGTCGTCGAGCGTGCCCGAGGTGCCGGCAAACCCGCCGGCCGCGTCGAGGCGCACGCGCTGGGCCACGTCGAACCAGCCGAGGCTGCCGTCCCGCCGCGCGTAGCGCACCTCGAAGCGGCAATCCGCCGCTTCGCGCCGCTGCAGGGCCGCCGCCCACTGGATGACGCGCGACCGATCCTCCTCGACCACATAGGCGGCCATCGGCCGGCCGAGCGCCTGCTCCACCGCGACGCCGGTAATCTCGACCCAGCTTGCATTGAGGAAGGCCCACTCGCCCGCGGCGTTGGTCTGGAATATCACCTCCTTGACGCTATCGACCACCTCGCGATAGCTGGCCTGGCTTTCGCGCAGGGCGCGCTCGCGATCCTGCAGGGTGCCGATCATGCTGTTGAAGGCCGTCGCCATGTCGACGATGTCCTTCGGCCCGGCGAGGCTGGCGCGCACCCCCGACTCGCCGCGCTCGGCGCGCGCCATGGTTTGCGAAAGCTCGACGATCGGCTGCGTCAGCCGGTTGGCCAGGCGGCGCAGCACCAGCAGGAACACCGCGGCGAACACCAGCGAGATCGCCAGGTTGACCATGAATACCTGCAGCATCATGCGCGACAGGGTTTCCTTGCCCTGCACCACCCGCACGAAACCCAGCAGTTCGGCCTTGCCCTCGGTGGCATCGAACGGCGAGTCGCTGGCCTTGGCCAGCACCGGCGCGACGAAACGCCAGACCTCGGCGGTCTCGGCTTCGAGATAGGCGGCGCGCATCGTCGCGTCGGGCCGCAGGGCAGCGCCCGCGGCAAGGCTTTCGATGCCGCGCAGGACCAGCGTCTGGCCGTTGGCATGGATGATTTCCACGCGCTTGACGTCGGGGAACAGCAGGGTGGTATTGACCGCGCCCATGGCGTTGTCGGCCGACGCATAGAGCAGGGCGAGAACGCTCTGGCTGGCCAGGTTCTCGGCGACGTGCTCGCCCTGCTTGAGCAGGGTGTCGCGGATCTGGCGGCTGCCCTGCCACGAGGTCAGCAGCGAGGAGAGCATGGCGAAGAGCAGCACGCCGACGGCCACCGTCACGTTCAGTTGCTGCCTGAATGCGGCCTGGCGCAGGAATCGAAAGGCAATCGGCATGCTAGGCTAACTCGTTCATCATTGTTCGGGAAACACCAGGTCGAATCCCGCCTGCTTGCCCGCGGTGTCGATCCCGAGGTGGGCGGCGGTGCGCACATTGACCGCCAGCTGCACCGCCTTGAGGGGCATCATGCCCCGCGGCGGCGCGGTCGCGGCCAGGTAGCCGAGCGCGTAGTCGGCCAGGTTGCGGCCGACCTCCAGGTTGTTCGGATAGAGCGAAAACAGCGCGCCGCGCCGGACGTGGGCGACGTTGCTGGAAAACACCGCGAGGTTGCGCTTCCAGGCCTCCTGCAGCACCAGGGGCAGCACCGCGACCTCGTGCACCGTGGTCGAATCCAGCGGCAGCCAGAGCGCATCCCGTCCCGACTCCATGGTCGCGACGATGGTCTGGTAATGCAGCAGCGCGGTCTTCAGGTCGGACGCCTCGTAGGTCACCAGTTCGATGCCGCGCGCGCCGGCGGCCTGCCTCGCCAAGCGTATCATCCAGTCGTTCTGGGCCGGGTCGTATACCACCAGCACCCGCTTCACCGTGGGGATGAGACCCCTGAGGCGGGTGAACAGCAGGGCGGGATCGGGCGCCAGGCTGGACACCGTGAAATTGCGCGCATCGGCTTCCGCCACAGCGACCACGCCGCCGACCACCACGCCCATACCCCGTTCCAGGCTGGCGGCCATCTTGAGGCCATTGCGGCCGAGCGCGATCACCACGCGCGCATCCTTGCGCCGCAACTCGTTGGCAACATCCTGCGAATTCGGGCTGGCGCCGATGGCGATGCTGGTCACCGGACCCCGCGCCTGCTCCTCGATGCCCTGGATGATCCGGGCGAACACGCTGCGGTAGGGTTCGCCGATCTCCGGATACAGCACGGCGATCCCGCGCGACGGCTGCAGCGCGGCGGCAGCCGCCATGCCGACGCCCAGCAGCAACAGACACAGCCAGGCGGTGGCGCGGCGGCGGCAAGCCCGGCTCGACATCATGCCGGCTTCATGGCGTGAAGATCGCCTGCAAATAAAAGCTGCGCGGCGCCAGCGGCAGGTCGTTGGGAAGGGTGAGGCCAGGCGCCAGACTGGGTTCGCGGACGTCGGCAGCGAACAGGTTGCGGATCGAGGCGGCGAATTCCCAGCGCCCCTTGCCGCGCTCGCTGCGTAAACTCAGGTCGAGCGTCGTGTAATCGGCGATTGACGCCCGCGCGTCCCCGGCAGGACGGCGGCGGTCGGTGACCCGGTTGAGCTGCCCACCGACCAGCCAGCCCGACGCGAAACGCCAGTCGGCGCGCGCATAAACGCGATGCCGCGGCGCATAGCCGACATCCTGGCCGGTCGAAGCATCGAGCGATCTCTGGAAGGCGTAGTGGCCGCTCAGACGCAGGCTGCGGCCGGCATCCCAGTCCGCCTCCAACTCCAGTCCGCGGCCGCGCTGCACGCCGGTATTCTGAAAGGTGGAGCCGGGCGCGGGAGCGGTATTCGACACCAGGCGGATGAGGTCCGCCATGCGGTAAAGGAACACGCCCAGGTTGAGCTGGAGATCCTTGCGTGCCTGCCAGGTCACCGCGGCCTCCAGCGTGCGGATGGTTTCCGGCAACAGGGAAGGATTGCCGTTGGCCACCGGATTGATGCCGTATTGTTCGTTGAAGGACGGCGCGCGGAAAGCCTGCCCATAGAGCAGCTTGGCCGTCAGGTCGAGCGCGGCGTCCCAGACCAGGGCAAGGCGCGGATTGGTGGTGTTGCCGAAATCGGAATAGCGGTCGTGACGCAAGCCCGCGGTGAGCGCCCAGTCCTGCGCGAAGTTCCATTCGTCCTGGACGAAGAAATAGTTCAGCTTGCGCAACTGCGGCCGGATGAAGGGCTGGATCTCGGAATAGTCGATCACCGGGCCGGTGGGAATCGGGGCGCCGGCGGCGCTGAGCCGGTAGTTCTTGTAGGTCTTGGTGCGGTACAGGTCCAGATCGTCATGGCCCAGGCCGAAACGCAGGCTGTGCCCGGCAAAGCCCGAATAGGCGGCGTTCACCGACAGGCGCAACTGCCTTTCCCATTGGTTCGGACCGCCGATCATGCCGGCGGGGAAGGTCCCGCCGGGCAGTGTCGCGCCCGGCGGCAGCAGCATCAGGTTGCCTGGATAAACGAAGGAATACGCGGTGTAGGCTGCGGTGGCGCCGAGGCCCCAATGGGTCGCGAACTGCGGATCGTTCCAGGCGACGTCGCCGACAAAATGTTCGACCCGGCCACCACTGTAGGGTTCGAGCGCGGACGATACCCCGGTGTAGGTTTGCATGTTGTCGCGCTGGCGATATCCGGCATGGGCGCGCCAATTGCCGGCGGCCAGGTTTACGCTGGCGTCGATCGTCTCGTATCCAAGATTGGTCGCCCCCGGCGCCAGGCTGGCCGCGGTGCCGAACAGGCGATCGTTGCGGGTCTGGGCGTCGGCTTCGATGGTTTTCTTGAAGCCATCGGTACCGCCGACGCGCAGGTAGGCCGCGACTTCCAGCGGCCCCAGGGTGCCGCCGTGTTGCGTCCAGGCGCTCCAACTGCCGAAGGAACCGGCGCCCAGTCCGGCCACGGTACCGGGTGCTTCCGCCGCGCTCTTGGTGACCACGTTGATCACGCCGGCGTAGGCGTCGGCACCGTACAAGGCCGATCCGGGACCGCGGATGACTTCGATCCGCGCCACGTTGTCCACCGGCACGCCGACCCAATCCACCCCTTTGTCGCCGTTGAACAGGGTGGTCACGGGAATGCCGTTTTGCAGAAACAGGACCTGCGGCGTGGACTGTCCGCCGCCGACGATGCCACGCATGAAATGCAGCGACGCAAAGCGCACCGAGGCCCGCGACACATGGAGGCCCGGCACGCTTTCCAGCACCTCGTCGAGGTCGGTCGCGCCCATGGCCCGGATGTCCTCGGCGGTGATCACCGTGGCGATGGCGGGCGCGCGGCGCAGCGACTGCTTGCTGCCGGTGGCCAGGCTGAAGGTGGACTTGTCGCCGTAGATCAGCGCCAGGTCCTCGTCTTCCGCCAAGGGCTGCGCGCTCGCACACGAGCACGCCACGGCACCCCCCAAGGCCAACGCTGTCATTCGCCAATGCACCCGCCCGCCCTCCCCAGGAATGTCCTTTGCGCCACACCCTCCGTCGACTGCGGCATCCCACAAAAGTATAAGCGCTATCGCCCACGAGTCGGACATGGTTTCTCGCGCCACTGCGCGCCGCCAAGCCGGTGATGGTTTCCCGGATGGCTGTCGGAGTCGGCGCTGGGGCTACGCCTCGATGGAGCCGGCTTCAGAAGCCGTAAGGCTGGTAGAGCCACTCCTTGACCACCGCCGCATCGCGATCCGGCAGATAGTGGAAGCCGGCCTGGACGTCGTCGATCACGGCGGTGGCCAGGGCGTGGGGAGCGCTGCGGGTGGTCAGCATGTGGAAGAACCAGGCCATCGGGTAGCCGACAGCCTTGTCGTAGCGCGCCAGGGCCTCGTGCAGGGCCAGGCCCTGCATGCCGAAGGCGGCGGCGAAACGGGGCGGCGTCCCGTTCAGTGCCGCCACCGGCGTGGCATGCAGCACGACCTGGCGGTAGCGATCGAGATGCTCGCGCACCGCGAGCACCCAGTGATTGGAGAACTGCGTGGCGACCCCGGCGCTGCTGCGTTCCCAGGCGTCGATGAAACGGTGGATCGGCTGCGGATCGGGCTTCTGGGCGCGCATGCGGCTCAGGAAGGGGCCGACCGCGGTCAGCCGGCGCAGGGCCAGGAAGGGCGCACCCAGGGGTCGCGCCGCAGCGCCGCAGCCGTTGTCCGCGCCGCGCGGATCGACCAGTTCCTCGACGCTGGCCGGCAGGGCCTCGCCGTCGAACAGAGGGTGGCAGACCATCTCCTGCAACTCCTCGATTTCGAGCTGGATGAAATCCGTGGCGAGTGGCCCGTTGCCGGCGACGAAGTAATGCGTGCGGCCGGCAAGCCGGGTGGCGTGCAGGCCGCGATCGGCGTAGTCGTCGCACAGCGCGCCCATGTCGTCGTCGTGGCTGGCGAGTTCGGCTTCGGCCCATTGTTCCAGGTCGTCGGCCAGGTGCGCGCCGGCGGCGTCGACCACCCCGCCCAGCCGGTACCAGCCGCCGCGGGCGAGCACTTCGCGGAAGGCCAGTTCGGGCGCGATGGCCGCCAGTTCGCGGGCCAGCACGGCGGGGCCGGCCGATGCCGGAATCCGCACGCAGAGTTCGCCGATCTTGCGCGAGAGGTCGTCCCAGTCGGTGCTGGTCGTCGTTTCGGGTTTCATTGCGGGATCTCCGTAGTGCCGTCGCCGCGCTGCAGGCGTTCGCGGGCGGCGTGGCGTACCTCGGCTTCGGCATCGTCGAGGCAGGCGCGGATCGCCTCCAGCGGCGCGCGCTGCACCGCCGCCAGGCGCACCAGCCAGTCGGCGTCGGCCAGCAGCCGCGCCGCGTCCGGCGCCAGCGAGCGTTCGGCGACGATGCGGCGCACCTCGACCTCGGGGTCGTCGACCAGGCGCGTCAGGGCGAAGGCCGGCAGGCGGCGCGCCACGGTCTTGCGCACTTCGCGCTCGGGATCGTCGGCCAGGCGCGGCAGCTTGCCGTGCGACAGGCGGCGCGCCACCACCACGCGCACCATGTAGTCGGGGTCGCCGGCCATTTTCAGCAACTGCTCGGCGTCGAGCCGATGGGCGACCGTGATGCGCACCTCGCGGTCCGCGTCGTGCATCAGCGCGGCGACGGCGTCGGGCGCCAGGCGCGAGGCGACGACGCGGCGCACCGCTTCGTCGCCGTCCTTCACCAGCATGCCGATCGCGGCCAGCGGCGCATAACGCGCGGCGATGGCGCGCCGCTCCCAGAAGCTGTCGCGCAGATAGCGCTCGGCCTGGTCGGGATGCTGCTTGAAGAAGCGGTCGATGCGCCGCCCGCTGTGCGCCTCGACACAGACGTCATGGGGATCGCAGGCGCCGCCGGCGAGCAGGGTCGCGGCGTATGCGCAGCGCGCACAGGGCGGCGCCTGGGCATCGGGCGCCGACGCGCCGCGCGGCTGCCTAGTCGCCATCCGCACCGAGTGCCTCGCCCAGCAACGCCACCACCAGTCCGCTCGCCGCCTCGGCGTCGCCGGTGAGCTTGACGCAGTGCTCGCCGGCATCCAGGTAGTACAGGTTGCAGCGCGCGTTGCCGAACGCCGGCGACAGCCTGGGCGGCACGTCGTCGTCGCTGCAGACCACCACGCGCAGGCCGTCGAACTCGGCGCGCAGGCGATGCTGCAGGTCGATGTCGAGCAGTGTCGGACTTGCCGCGACGACCGCCGCCGCAACGCGCTCGACGACGCCGGCGGCAATCATGCCTCGGCGCCCTCCGCTGCCGCAACGAACTTCGCCAGCGACCCGGCCTCGACGCCCATGATGCGCGCCAGCCAGGGTGGCGGCGAATTCAGCGCCCGCTGCAACTGCACCAGCGTATCGCGTGCCGTACCGCCAGCGCCGATTTTTACCGGATGCACGCCGGCGCGCACCACCTTGGCCGTGGCCGGGCCGCCGATGGATTGCACATAGACCACCTGGCAGTCGTTGATCAATGCGGCGCGGGCGACGTTGCGATCCTCGGCCTGGTCGGCTTCCGGCGTCGGCCGCAGGTCGATCAGCCGCGCCTCGGCGGGCGACACCTGGTAGATCAGGAAGCGCTCGCAGGAACCGAAATGGCCGTCGAGCAATTCGCCGTTGTTCGAGGCGCAGGCGACGCGGATCGAGCCGGGCAGGTCGCCGTCGGCATAGACCGCGACCGCGGGCAGGTCGCCGTCGGCATAGACCGCGACCGCGGGCAGGTCGCCGTCGGCATAGACCGCGACCGCGGGGAGGTCGCTGTGGGCGACGCCTTCGCCCCAGAGCAGGCGCACGGCCTGCTTGAGCTGGTCCTTCGGCGTGCCGGTCTCGACCACGTCGTCGCCCTGCAGGATCACTTGCAGGTCGGCGACCGTCACTGTCTTCAGCTTGGCTTCGGTCAGCGGCAGGTCGAGCCGTTCGGCCAGGGCAGAGACCAGGTCCCTGACCGGGACTTCGCCGAGTTCACGTGCGGCCAGCGCCACACGCAGAGCCGCTTCGCGGGTGATCGACTGGGACATGATGGTCTCCCGTCCGAACTAGATGAACACGATGCAGGACTCGCCGGCCGGACAGGCGTCGAGGCACTGCGGACTGTCGTGTTCGCCTTCGCACTCGGTGCAGGTCTCGACGTTGATCTTGTAGATGCCGCCCTTGTCGGTGATCGAGTTGGTCGGGCAGACCGGCTTGCAGTCGCCGCAAGAGGTACATTCAGCCTGGATGATTTTCATTGCCATGATGATTTCCTTTCGTCGATTCGGCCGCGCTATTCGGCGGCATCCAAACGCTTCGCCCGTAGCGAAATCGGAAAGCGCGCGGGCGGAAGCTGCGGCTCGATGTAATAGGCGCCACCGTTGTTGAGCTTGATCTCGCCGCCCCACTTTTCGGAGCTGTCGAACTCCATCGCGACGATGGCGTCCTCCAGATCCCGTTTCGGCAGGTAGAACGAGTAGGCGCCGGCGGCGTCCTTGCGGACCATGATGTTGGCCATGAGACTTTCCTTCGTGGTTGGCGACGGAGGCGCGCGGCGCCCCCGTCGGTCTTGCCTAGCGGATCAAGTCGAAGTTGTAGTCTGTGGTGCCCATCCCCATCGTCTCGGTATCGAGGCGTTCGAGCACGGCATTGACCAGCGTCGTCACCACCTGCATGGCGCCCTCGTAGCCGATCGTCGTCTGCCGATGCAGATGATGGCGATCGAACAGCGGGAAGCCGATGCGGATCAGCGGCACTTCGAATTCCTTGCCCTTGTGCAGCGTGTCGCGCTGGATGAACTTGCCGTAGCTGTTGCCGATCAGGAAATCCGGCTTGTCGGTGAAGCACAGGCTGCGCAGGTGCCAGAGGTCGGCGCCCATGTAGACCTTGCCATTGACGCCGAAGGGGTTCCCGGCAAGCAGGGCTTCCATGGCCTTCTTCCAGCGCTTGCCGCCGTTGTGGCAAACGATGTGGGTCGGTTCGGCGCCGCATTCGAGCAGGATCTTGACCATGCCCATGAGGAAATCCGGATCGCCGTAGAGGGCGAACTTCTTGCCGTGCAGCCAGGCATGGCTGTCCGACATCATGTCCACCAGCCGGCCGCGCTCCTTGGCCAGCGATTCGGGAATCGGCTTGCCGGTCAGTTCCGCGACCTTCATCAGGAAGTCGTCGGTCCACTCCACGCCCATCGGGATGTTGAGCTTGGGCACCTCGTGGTTCCAGGTGTTCTCGACGAACTTCTTGGTCTTTTCGAGCTGCCAGGGCTGGATCAGGATCGTGCTGATGGCGTTCGGCGCATCCTTGATCTCGGCCTGGGTGGTGCCGCCGGCATACATGCGGAACTCGCCGTCGGCCGGCGTGTCGAGCACCTCGGTAGGATCGGACATCAAGGTCGCATCGACGCCCATCTCGGCCATCATGCGCTTGATGACGCGGAAGTTGCCGAGGTAGGTTTCGAAGCCGGGCACGAAGTTGAGCTTCTTGTTCGACCCGGCCACCTTGCCTTCCATGGTGTTCAAGGTGAAGGAGCGGATGATGCCTTCGAACATGTTGTCCCAGCCGGTGACGTGCGAACCGACGAAGGACGGCGTATGGGCGAAGGGCACCGGGAAGTCCTGCGGAATGTGGCCTTCCTTCTTGGTGTTGTTGATGAAGGCGTTGAGGTCGTCGCCGATCACCTCGGCCATGCAGGTGGTCGACACCGCGATCATTTCCGGCTTGTAGATGGCCTTGGCGTTTTCCAGGCCGTCGAACATGTTCTTCTGGCCGCCGAACACCGCCGCGTCCTCGGTCATCGAGTCGGAAACACAGGAAATCGGCTCCTTGAAATGGCGGTTGAAGTAGCTGCGGAAGTAGGCCACGCAGCCCTGCGAGCCATGGACATAGGGCAGGGTCTTCTCGAAACCGAGGGCGCAGAGCACGGCGCCCAGCGGCTGGCAGGCCTTGGCCGGATCGACGGTGAGCGCCTGGCGGCCGAAGTTCAGATCCTGGTACTCCTTGGTGGTGGTCCAGGCGAAGACCTCCTTGACCTTTTCCGGGCTGTGGCGCTCTTCGAACAGGGTCTGCTTGTTCTTCAGCGAATCCTTGTAGTCGTCGTCGCGGAACAGCGGGTAACAGGGCTTGATTTCATCTACGGTTTGCATCTTCATCTCCTTTGCCCGCGCCACCCATTTGTGGACGCGGGCGCAAGTTATGTCCGCGGAAGCCGCGGACGGTATCCACGCGGATGAGGGAATGCCTCTTTAGGCGGCCTTCGGCAACTCGGCGGCTTCCACCACCTCGGGCTGCTGCTTCCAGGGCGGCACCAGCTTGCTCCAGCACGGGTTGGAGATCGCCATGTCCATGTCGCGGGCGAAAATGGCGAAGCCGTCGTAGCCGTGATAGGGACCGGAATAATCCCAGGAGTGCATCTGGCGCAGCGGGATGCCCATTTTCTGGAACACGTACTTCTCCTTGATGCCGGAACCGACCAGGTCGGGCTTCAGCTTCTTGACGAACTCCTCCAGCTCGAAGCCGGTGACGTCGTCATAGAGCAGCGTGGCGTTGCCCATTTCCTTCATGGTGCGGTCGTAGTCGTCGTTGTGGGCGAACTCGTAGCCGGTGCCGATCACTTCCATGCCGAGATCCTCGTAGGCGCCGATGACATGGCGCGGACGCAGGCCGCCGACGTAGAGCATCACGGTCTTGCCCTGCAGGCGCGGCTTGTACTTGGCGATCACCGCTTCCATCATCGGCTGGTACTTGGCGATCACCCTCTCGGCGCCGGCCTTGATCGTGTCGTCGAAATGCGCGGCGATGGCGCGCAGGCTTTCGGCGATCTTGGTCGGGCCGAAGAAGTTGTATTCGAGCCAGGGAATGCCGTACTTCTCCTCCATGTGGCGGCTGATGTAGTTCATCGAGCGGTAGCAGTGCAGCAGGTTGAGCTTGACCTTGGGCGTGTTCTCCATCTCGGCCAGGGTGCCGTCGCCGGACCACTGCGCGACCACGCGCAGGCCCATTTCTTCGAGCAGGATGCGCGAGGCCCAGGCGTCGCCGCCGATGTTGTAGTCGCCGATGATCGAGACGTCGTAGGGCGTCGACTCGAAGGCCTGGCCGTCGCGCTTGTCCAGCACCCAGTCGCGGATCGCGTCGTTGGCGATATGGTGGCCGAGCGACTGCGAGACGCCGCGGAAGCCCTCGCAGCGCACCGGGACGATGGGTTTCTCGATTTCCTTGGCGCCCTTCTTGGAGACGGCTTCGATGTCGTCGCCGATCAGGCCGATCGGACATTCCGACTGCACCGAGATGCCCTTGTGCAGCGGGAACAGCAGTTCGACTTCGTTGATCAGCTTGGCCAGCTTCTTGTCGCCGCCGAAGACGATGTCCTTCTCCTGGAAGTCGGAGGTGAAATTCATGGTGCCGAAGGTATCCACGCCGGTGGTGCCGACGTAGTAGTTGCGGCGGCCGGCGCGCGAGTACTGGCCGCAGCCGACGGGGCCGTGGGAGATGTGGATCATGTCCTTGATCGGCCCCCACACCACGCCCTTGGAGCCGGCGTAAGCGCAGCCGCGGATGGTCATCACGCCGGGCAGCGACTTGCGGTTGGAAGTGATGCACTTCTTCGACTGTTCTTCCGCCTGGTCGTTGACCGCCAGGTGCTTGGCGCGGTCCTTCTTGGCCTTTTCGGGATAGACCTCGAGCACCTCCTGGATCAGGGCCTCGGTTTCTTCACGTGTCAATGCAGACATCTTGCTTCTCCTTGTGGGACGCCGGCACTCATGCGTGCACGGCGCCCGTTGAATTACGGAGGAATACGCGGTTTCAGGCGGCGGCCAGCTCGGCCGCGGTCTTGCCGATGATGGTGGTGTCCTCGACTTCCATGATGCCGAACTCCATCAGCAGGGCTTCCAGCTCGTCCATGGTGATCGGGGTCGGGATCACGAACTTCGTGTTATCCACGATCTTCTTCGCCAGGGCGCGGTACTCGTCGGCCTGCTTGTGCCTGGGGTCGAATTCGATCACCGTCATGCGGCGGATCTCGGCGTGCTGCACGGCGTTGTCGCGCGGGATGAAGTGGATCATCTGGGTGCCGAGCTTCTCCGCCAGGGCGATGATCAGTTCGTCTTCGCGGTCGGTGTTGCGGCTGTTGCAGATCAGGCCGGCCAGGCGCACGCCGCCCGAGTTGGCGTACTTGACGATGCCCTTGGCGATGTTGTTGGCGGCATACATGGCCATCATTTCGCCGGAACAGACGATGTAGATTTCCTGCGCCTTGTTCTCGCGGATCGGCATCGCGAAACCGCCGCAGACCACGTCGCCGAGCACGTCGTAGAAGACGAAGTCGAGGTCTTCGTCGTAGGCGCCTTCTTCCTCAAGGAAGTTGATGGCGGTGATCACGCCGCGGCCGGCACAGCCAACGCCGGGTTCCGGGCCGCCGGATTCGACGCACTTGATGCCGCCGTAGCCTACCGACAGCACGTCTTCGAGTTCGAGGTCTTCCACCGAGCCGGCTTCCGCCGCCAGTTCCATGACCGAGTTCTGCGCCTTGCTGTGCAGGATCAGACGGGTCGAGTCGGCCTTGGGGTCGCAGCCGACGATCATTACCTTCTTGCCGGCCTCGGCCAGCGCGGCGACGAGGTTTTGCGTGGTGGTAGACTTGCCGATCCCGCCTTTGCCGTAGATGGCGGCCTGACGAAGTTTTGCCATGATGCGCTCCTTGTTGAGGTCCTGCGTTGAAGTCCTTAGAGGTGACGGGAATTCCCGCGCTCCCGACAGGGCTTGTGCACGGAGCGTGCCAGCCCTTGCGATTTCTCCGAAACCCTGACGTGGCAAGGATCTCCGCGCCCCCCGAAAATTCCGGCGTCGATGCCGTGTGCGACATCGACGCGGCGCTTTGTCGTGCCCCCGACAAGAAAAGCCTCTGTCCGATAGTGCGCCGTCTCGCCAGCGCCGACTATTGCAACCGCGTACCGTTTTCTTCGCTCTGTCGTTGAATTGGGAACATTTTCGGGCATAATGTCCGAAAATGTTCCCAGAGGAGAGCTGAAATGTCCCAGCTGCCGCCGCTTGACCTGTTAAGACAAGCCCGCGCACGATACAGTCAAGGTGAACTTGCCTCCCTGCTGGACGTTGATGTACGGACTGTTCGCCGCTGGGAAGTTCGTGAAAACGATCCTCCTCCCTATCTGGCTGACGTTATTCGGCAGAGAATACTGCCGTTGATGGCGGTTCCGAGGACAGATAGCCCTCCCTTCACGTTCATTGACCTGTTTGCCGGGATTGGTGGAATACGACTTGGGTTCGAGAAGCACGGTGGACGTTGTGTGTTCACCAGCGAATGGAATGGCTTCGCCCAGAAAACCTATCTTGCCAATTTTCCACTGGACGATGCGCATGTCTTTGCCGGTGACATAACGGCTGTAGATGCTGCGGACGTACCCGATCACGATGTCCTGCTGGCAGGGTTCCCCTGCCAGCCGTTCAGTATTGCAGGGGTATCCAAGAAGAATGCGCTTGGACGTCCGCACGGGTTTGAATGCACTACGCAAGGCACGTTGTTTTTTGACGTTGCCCGTGTCATCGCAACCAAGCGCCCCAAAGCGTTTCTACTGGAGAACGTCAAAAATCTACTGTCCCATGACAAGGGCAACACCTTCCGGGTAATTCTCCAAACATTGCGTAATGAACTGGGTTACGACATACATTACAAAGTCATTGATGGCCAGCACTTCACACCACAACATCGCGAGCGAATTATCATCGTCGGGTTCAGAGAGAAGACCGGATTTTCTTGGGACGATCTTCAGCTTCCAGCCAATGGCCCCCGTCTTGGTTCAATTCTGCATCCGCAGGATGGAAGCGAGACAGTTGTGGAACCATATACGATTGGTCCGCTCGGGAAAATCAACCCCAAGTACACGTTGACACAGAACCTATGGACTTACTTGCAGGCTTATAAAGAGAAGCACAGCGCAGCCGGAAACGGGTTTGGTTTTGGATTGGTTGACACTAATAGCGTGACTCGAACCTTGTCAGCACGCTACCACAAAGACGGTTCTGAAATCCTTGTGTCACAAGGCAGAGGCAAGCGTCCACGCCGCCTGACTCCGCGCGAATGTGCGCGGCTTATGGGTTATCCAGATGACTTCAAAATTCCGGTCAGTGATACGCAGGCTTACCGGCAATTTGGAAACAGTGTGGTAGTGCCTGTTATGCGTGAAGTGGCGCGAATCATGACACCCCACATTCAGGCCTTGATCGAAGAAGAACGGGATGGCGTTGTGCAGACTCTGCCGCTGTTTGCCTGACATCGGATGGACGTTGTAGACAGTGCCACCCGCAGCCGGATGATGTCTGGAATTCGTGGGACCAACACGAAGCTGGAAGTGCAGATACGCAGTGCGTTGCATCGACAGGGTTTTCGATACCGCCTACATGCACGAAATCTTCCCGGAAAGCCGGACATGGTATTTCCACGGCATAGCGCTGTGATTTTTGTTCATGGGTGTTTCTGGCATGGGCATGACTGCCCGCTGTTCAAATGGCCAAGCACCCGACCGGAATTTTGGCGCAACAAGATAAGCCGTAATCAGGATAATGACCAAATGGTACGCGCTGCACTCATCGCCGCAGGCTGGCGCATAGGTATCGTGTGGGAATGCGCAATTCGTGGTACGGGGAAAGACTTGGAGGCCGTCGCCAAACGGCTGGGCAGATGGCTACATAGCAAGACGCAGTTTTTGGAAGAGCGGGGATGAAAAGAGGCTATCTGTCTGAATACTTTGAAGGGGTCGCGGCAAAGCGCCTAAGTGCGGTCGAAGCTGATGAAACCTGCTCTAACCAGCACGAGTACAACGCCACCAAGAAAATGCTGGAATTTATCGGCAGGCCGGCTGAACCGACGCGTCTGCCAACCCGCTTTCTTTACCTTGCAGATGATGATCCAGAGCCGATTATTGAAGACGCATTTCTGACACTTTACGACAGTCGAAAAGACCAGCTACACCGATCAGCTGAATACCGTTTCTATTTCCCAACGACTACCGTTTCCTTGAATGCAGCCGAAGGTGATTTGTTGGTGATCGCCAAACGTCGTGATGGTGGGCTATTGGTTGTCATCGCCGAAAATGGTTCAAGCGTGTCCCGCCAAATTGAATGGTTGTTTGGTTTTACTGAGTTGGCGCACCCCGGCTTCTCAGTCAAATCTGAATTGGAGACAGAGCAGGATCGTATTGAGTTTGCATCGCGGTTTATCTTGGAAAGCATTGGGATCGAGGTAGAAACTTCCGCTGAAACTTATCTGGACACGATGCTTGAGAAATTCGAAGGGAAATTCCCGACGACGCGCGAATTTTCTGCATATGCCCGTTCTACCCTTAATGATGTCAATCCACGGGAAGATCAAGACTTGGTACTGATGGCGTGGATGGAGCGAGAAGAAATTCTGTTTCGTACCCTTGAGCGTTTTCTTATCGCCGACCGTCTTTCCAAAGGTTTTGGCGGCGATATCGATGCAGGCGTCGATGTGGACGGCTTTCTGTCGTACTCCTTATCAGTGCAAAACCGGCGAAAAAGTCGGGTGGGATTGGCACTGGAAAACCATCTTGAAGTCCTGTTTGCCCAGTGCGGCATTCAATACACACGTACCGCAATAACGGAAAACAAGGCAAAACCTGATTTTATTTTTCCGGGCGTATCGGCATACCACAATCCGACATTTAACCCGCTACGCTTGACTATGCTTGGCGTTAAATCAACATGCAAGGATCGTTGGCGTCAGGTACTTTCGGAAGCGGATCGGATTGACCATAAACATCTGCTGACACTGGAAACATCGATCAGTGTGCATCAGACTGATGAAATGAAGGCAAAGGCACTGCAACTTGTTTTGCCGCGCGGCCTTCACGAAACTTACACACCACAGCAACAGGCGTGGCTCATGGACATTTCATCATTTTCCGCATTGGTGCGCGAACGGCAGGATGCTTGAAAACCGGACTGCGGCAACGCGCCCACCGGGTTTGCCGAAAGCCGCGCAATTGCCGATCAACCGCTGCAACCTGCCGGCGGCGATCCTCGGCGGCCTGACCTTCCAGCGCGCGCCGACGGCGTTGGCGATCGACGGCGTCGCCGCCCTGCACCGGCCGCTGTTCGAACTGCTCGACGAGATCGAGGCGGCGGCGGAACGCGCGCAGCGCTTCATGGGCTACATGGCGGCCCACTTCTGCCTGGACCACCCGGAGCAGGCCGGGCTCACCGCGCAGCAGCCGAAGTCGCGGGCCAAGGCCAACTACCTGCGCGTGGTGCGCGGCTGGGCCTTCGATCCCGACGGCCGCGAAGCCGCCGTGCTGAAGGGCTGGGTCGAGTCGCGCTTCGGCCTGATGCCGCGCCACCACGGCGACTCGCTGCGCGAGCCGGGCAGCGCCGCCTGGCAGCGCTATGTCGCGATGCGCGCGGCGGGACTGTATGGCACCAACGCCCTGGAGGCGCAGCTCGACCTGCTCTACGCCTACAGCCAGTACGAACTGGCGCGGCAGTTCCCGCAGCGCACGCACCTCCGCCTGTACCGCGGCGTCAACCGGCTCGGCGACCACGAGATCATCGCCGACGGCGATGTCCACAGCGGGCCCGACGCCAAGGTGGTGTTGCTCAACAGCATCAGCTCCTTCTCGCGCTCGCGCGAACGCGCCGGCGAGTTCGGCGACGACGTCCTCGGCGTCGACGTGCCGCTGCCCAAGCTGGCCTTCTTCAGCCAGCTGCTGCCCGGCATGCTCAAGGCCGAG